>NZ_ANPE02000073.1 GCF_000328305.2 Arthrobacter crystallopoietes BAB-32
GGTGCCGGTCTCGACGGCCCGGGTGGGCGCCGTGCCGGGGGCGGGCACCGGCGCCGTCATCGCACTCGTTGCCGAGTCAGGTCCGTCGAAGAGCAGCATGCCTGGCACGGCCGCCTCGGCGGCACGGATGTTGCCGGCACGGATAGCATCCGCGGCTTCGGCCAGCTTCTCGGCATTGGCCGGGCGGTCGGCCGGATCCTTGGCGAGCATGGACATCAGCAGCGCGCGGACCGGTCGGGGGAGGCTTTCCGGCAGCGGCGGCGGCGTGTCGTTGACCTGGGCCAGGGCAATGGCGATCTGCGATTCGCCGGAGAACGGCCGCGAACCGGAGAGGCATTCGTAACCGATGACGCCGAGCGAATAAATGTCGCTCTGCCCGGTGGCGGTCTGCCCGGTGGCCTGTTCCGGCGCAAGGTACTGAGCGGTGCCCATCACCTGCCCGGTGGCAGTCAGCGGGACCTGGTCGGCGAGGCGGGCGATGCCGAAGTCCGTGACCTTCACCCGGCGGTCCGGGGTGATCAGCAGGTTGCCGGGCTTGACGTCGCGGTGCACCAGGCCTTGGGCATGTGCGACGGCGAGGGCTCGGGCAGTCTGGGCAATGATCGAGAGCGTCCGGTCAGGTGAGAGGACTTTCTCCCGCTCGATAATGGTCGACAGCGGCTGGCCGGGCACCAATTCCATGACGAGGTAGGCGGAGCCTTCCTCCTCGCCGTAGTCGAAAACGTTGGCGATGCCTACGTGGTTCAGCAGGGCGGTGTGCCGGGCCTCGGCGCGGAAGCGGTTCAGGAAGCCGGGGTCACCCGTGTACTCCTCCTTGAGGATCTTGACGGCGACAACGCGGCCCAGGACCTGGTCCTGCGCCTTCCAGACCTCGCCCATACCGCCGATCGCGATACGGTCAGTGAGCTGGTATCTGCCGCCTAAGGTGATACCCGATGTAGGCCTCACTTATTCAACACCGCCTCCAGGAGTTGCCGAGCGTTTGGACTAGTCAGTTGGGAGCCGGTGGCCAGTTCCACGTCCTCGATGACGACGCTGACCACGGCTTCCGGGTCATCCGCCGGGGCGAAGCCGGTGAACCAGGAGTTGTTTCCGGCGCTACCGGCCATCAGTTCCGCCGTGCCCGTCTTGCCCGCGACCTCGACGCCGGGGATGGCGGCGCGGTTCGCGATGCCGCGGTCGACGGCGTTGACCATCCATTGCTGGATCAGCTGGGCGTTCTCCTCGGACAGGGAGCGCTCCAGTTCCTCGGGCTTCGGGCTGTCCAGCACGCGCAGGTCCGGCGCCCGGACCGTACGGACCAGGTTGGGTTTCATCAGCACCCCGTCGTTGGCGATGGCGCTGGTCATCATGGCAACCTGCAGGGGCGTGACACGCACGTCGTACTGGCCAATTGCGGCCTGTGCCAGCAGGTCGTCGCTCATGCCGGTCGGGAACTGGCTCGCCGTGACATTCACCGGGATGTTGTAGGACTCGCCGAAGCCGAACTTGGCGGCCTGTTCCGCGATGGCGTCCTCGCCCAAGTCCATGGCGATCTGTGCGAACGGTGTGTTGCACGACTGCTCCAGCGCGAAGGAGAAGTCCGCCGTCGTCCGGGCACTGCAGCCGCCGTTGACGAAGTTCGGCAGGCTGACGTTGGTGCCCGGCAGCGGCAGCTCTGCGGGGTTGTCCAGCTCGCTGTCCGCGTCATACTCGCCTGATTCGAG
Organism: Arthrobacter crystallopoietes BAB-32; assembly: GCF_000328305.2. GTDB lineage: Bacteria > Actinomycetota > Actinomycetes > Actinomycetales > Micrococcaceae > Crystallibacter > Crystallibacter crystallopoietes_A. The sequence goes on from NZ_ANPE02000073.1 coordinate 1,707, forward strand.
GGCCGCGGCAGTGACCGCGAGCTTGAAGACGGACCCCGGCGCCAGCAGGCTTTCGGTGGCCGGGTTGGTGAAGGGCGAGAGCCCGGCCACTTCTTCCAGGGCAGCCATGTTCTCCGCGACTTCATCGGTATTGTGGCCGGCCAGGTCGTTCGGATCGAAGCTGGGTTTGGAAACCATGGCGAGGATGTTGCCGGTGTCCGGCTCCATCACCACGATTGAGCCCTTCATGCCGTCCGGGATCAGGTCGTAGGCCAGCTGCTGGAGTTCGGGGTCGATGGTCAGTTCCACGGACGCGCCTTCGACCTGCGAGCCGGAGAAGAGCTGCAGGATGCGGTCGTAGAAGAAATCGTTGCTGTTGCCGGACAGCTCCTCGTTCATCGCCGCTTCCAGCTGGGTGGCGCTGTACACCAGCGAGTAGAAGCCGGTCAGATGCGCATAGAGCTCGGGTTCGTTGTAGACCCGCTGGAACTCGAACTCATCGTCGGACGGGACGGATTCGGCGATCGGATTGCCCGCGACGAGGATGGCACCGCGGTTCTTGTCGAAGTCCTTGTACAGTGTGCGGCTGTTCCAGTCATTGGCGTTGAGGTCATCCGCCTCGAAGAACTGCACGACAGTGAGCGAACCGAAGAGCAGCGCGAACATGGCGATGGCAATGATCCAGGTATTCCGGATGGCCTGGTTCATGGTTGCTTCACCTCCGTGGTCCTCTGGGTTCGGTTTTCAGCGCCCTGCCGCTTGGCACCGCGCTCGGGCCGCGGCGGATGGCCGGTGCCGGCGGGGCCCGACGGAGCAGGCCTGCGTGCCGCATCCGAAATCAGCAGCAGCAAACCGATGATCAGCCAGTTGGCCAACAGGGAAGATCCGCCGGCCGCCAGGAACGGTGTGGTCAGGCCGGTCAGCGGGATCAGCCGGGTGACGCCCCCAATCACCACGAAGCACTGCAGCGCCAGCGTGAACGACAGGCCGGTGGCCAGCAGCTTGCCGAAGGAGTCGCGGGTGCCCAGGGCCGCACGGACGCCGCGGGTCACCAGCAGCACGTAGAGCAGCACAATGGCGGACAAGCCGATCAGGCCCAGCTCTTCACCGAGCGCGGCGATAATCATATCGCTGTTCGCGAAGGTGACGATATCCGGGCGCCCCTGGCCGAGCCCCGTGCCGGTCAGGCCGCCGCTGGCCAGGCCGAACAGGCCTTGGACGATTTGGTGGCTGCCGCCGATGCGGTTGTAGACCTCCGGGTCGAAGGCATTGATCCAGCTGTCGATCCGGGCCGTGACGTGCGGGAAGAGCTGGAAGGCGACGAAGCCGCCGAAGGCGATCATGAGCAGGCCGATCAGGATCCAGCTGATCCGGCTGGTGGCAACATAGATCATCGCCATGAAGAGCCCGAAGAAGAGGATGGAGGAGCCGAGGTCGCGCTGGAAGATCAGCACGCCGATGCTCACCAGCCAGGCCACCACCATGGGGCCCAGGTCCCGCCAGCGGGGCAGCTGCAGCGGGCCCACCTTCTTGCCGGCCAGCAGGATCAGGTCCCGGTTCGTCGATAGATACCCGGCAAAGAATATAGCCAGCGTGATCTTGGCGATCTCGCCCGGCTGGAAAGTGGCGAAGCCCAGGTTGATCCAGATCCGCGCGCCGTTGAGTTCCATCCCGATCCCGGGCAGCAGCGGCAGCATCAGCAGGACGGCACTGATAATCAGCGAAATGTAGGTGAAGCGGCGCAGCACGCGGTGGTCGCGCAGGAGCCAGATGACCGCGACCATGGCGCCAATGGCCAAGCCGGTCCACATCAGCTGGCGGGCAGCGGCCGTGTCACCGGTGGCGATGTCCAGACGGTGGATCATGGCCAGCCCGATCCCGTTCAGCGCGGTCACGATCGGAAGTATTATCGGGTCGGCATATTTCGCCCGCAGCCGCAGCACGATGTGAACGGCCAAGACCAGGCCAACCAGCGTGAGGCCCTGGACGAAGAAATCCTGGTCGAAGGCGCGGTCCTGGTCGAGGCCGACCAGCATGTTGGCGCCGACTCCGACAGCGAGGGCGAGCACCAGGAGGAGCAGTTCGGTCAGGCGCCGGGACTTCGGCGCGGTCTGGAGTTCACTCATTGGTTCCACCTATGCACTCGGGCGGAATGGTCGGGGTTGGCTGCGGGCTCTGCGTCGCGCCTGCCGGAGCGGACGCCGAAGGGCTCGGCGCGGCGGTGGCGGCAGGTACAGGCTCCGGGCAGTTGCGCCGGCTGGTGATCCGCAGTTCTTCCACTATGGTTTCGGCGTGCTCCAGGTCCCGGGCCGCAATGCCGGAATCCAGGCGCTGCTGCTGGTAGAGCGGCAGGCTCTGCAACGGGATGTTGTAGGCCGTGTCGAGGCGCGAGAGCCGGATTGGCCCGATGTCCTGGGAGACGCCGTTGTAAATGGCCACGCGGCCGTCGAACTGGCTCACGAAGTACTGGGTCTGCGTCCACAGGTAGCCGAACCACAGCACCGCCACGAGCAGCAGGGACATCACAGCCAGGAAAGTGGGGACGATCCAGCCGCGCCGGACGGGCGGCGTGTCCTCGGCGTCCTCGTCTGCAGTCGGCTCCGCCGGTGCTGCCTTGTGGGTCAGCAGGGCCGCGGCGCGGCGTTCGGTCGAGTGCTTCGTGACGATCGGGATCTGGCCGGTTTGGGTGGCCAGAGCGGCAGCACCCACCAGCACATGCGGCTTGGTAGCCAGTTCGCGCCTGATCAAGTCTGCACGCACCGCGGCGACCGGCCCCTCGCCGGAGCCGGGAGACGGGGCAGCGGCATCCTCGGGGGAACCCCCGCCGTCGTTATTTGCCTCCACGGCCTGGCCGGCCGACGCTGCGGCAGCTTCGGCTTCGCGGTCCTCCGCTTCCGGGTCTGCCTGTGCGGCCAGCGCTTCGGCCTCGGCCAGTTCTTCCGGGGTGGCTTCGGCGACCTCGAGCATGACCACGGTGACATTGTCCGGTGCGCCGCCGTCGAGGGTGAGCTGCACCAGCCGGTCCACGCCGTCCTGCAGCGAGTCCGAGTAGCGCATGGCGTCTTCGATGACGTGGTCCGGGACGACCGTGTCCAAGCCATCGGAGGAAAGCAGCCACCGCTCGCCCGGCTCCGCGGGGTGCGAGGCGAGGTCGAGTTCCGGGCTCGCATCCACATCGCCGAGCACGCGCATCAGCACGTTCCGGTGCGGGTGGACGTCGGCCTCTTCAGGGCGCAGCCTGCCTTCGTCGATCAGCCGCTGGACGAACGTGTGGTCCACACTGACCTGCTCGAAGACGCCGTTCTTGAGCCGGTAGGCGCGGGAGTCGCCGATGTGGGCGAATTCGAGTTGGCCATCATGGAGCAGCAGAGCGGTGACGGTGGTGCCCATGCCGGCCAGCTTGGGGCTGGTCTGCACCAGTTCGGACAGGATCGAGTTGGCCGTCTGGATCTCGTCCGCGAGGACGTTGGCGGGGTCTTCGTGCCCGGTCCGGTCCAGGTGGATCAGGTCGAGCACGGTCGAGGCCGAGGCGACGTCGCCGCCGGCGTGTCCGCCCATGCCATCGGCGACGACGGCCAGATGCTGGCCAGCGTAGGCCGAGTCGTCGTTCTTGGAGCGGGACTTGCCGACATCCGACCGCGCTGCGTAGCGCAGAACCAGCGCCATGGCTACGGCCTCAATTCAATGACCGTCTTGCCGATGCGGATGGGTACACCGGGTTCCACAGGCAGGGCGCGGGTGAGCTGTGTATCCCCCAGGTAGGTTCCGTTGGTGGAACCTAGGTCTTCGATGAACCAGCGGCTGCCTTGCGGGAACAGCCGGGCATGGCGGCCGGACGCGTAATCGTCCTCCAGCACCAGCGTGGCTTCCTGCGCTCGGCCGAGCAGGATCGGGCTGGCGGCCAGGTCCAAGGTGGTGCCGGCCAGCGGGCCCTCGACGACGGCCAGGCGCCGGGCGTGGACCTTCGGCGGGCTAGGCTGCTGCGCGGCGAGCTCGGGATTCTTGCGCACCTGGCGGGCGCTGGGTGCCCCGGTCTTGGTCTTCTGGCCGATCATGAGGTCGCGGCGCATTGCGGAGACGATGCTGATGATCAGGATCCACAGCAAAATCAGGAACCCAAAGCGGAGGGCGGTTACGGCAAGATCGCTGAGCATCAGTGTTCGCCGCTCCTCGCCGGCAGCAACCGGAAGGTGATCCGGGTGCGGCCCATGGTGATGACTGTGCCGTCGGAAAGGTCCTCGGCCTGGTGGATGCGCTGGCCGTTGACGAAGCTGCCATTGGTGGAGCCCAGGTCAACAGCGACGGCGGATCCTCCCGAGGTGCGGATCTCCAGGTGGCGCCGGGAGACTCCGGTGTCGTCGATCAGGATGTCAGCCTCCGAGGAGCGGCCGAGCACTACCGAAGGGGCGTTCAGGGAATAGCGCTGGCCGTTGATTTCCAGCACCGGTTGGAGGCGGGTCGGCTGCCGGCCCGGCGCAGGCGGGCCCGCCGGACGTTGCTGCTGCGGGGCAGAGCCGGACTTCTCCACGGAGGAGTCGATTTCGAAATCGCCGGCTTTGAGGCTGCCATCCTCATTGAGGAGACACGCACCGGGCCCTGGAGGGTGTACTTCTGGCTGTTGACGTGGTTGATCACCACATCGCACAGCTCTTCGGCAAGCGTGGCGCCCCACTGCTGGGCCATGGAATAGTCCGCTTCGCTCAGCCGGATGTCGAAGACGTTCGGCGCCAGGGTCCGCCCCTGTGCCAATGTGATGGACCGGTGGTCCAGTTCGCGGCGCAGCCGGCTGGCGATTTCAACGGGCTGGACCTGGTTCTTGCCGCCCACGGAGAAGGCGCCGCGGACCATCTTTTCGATTCCGCGTTCCACGTTGTCCAGTAAGCCCATTGGATTGCCTCCTCTCCGTTGTCCGATCAGTACCGCAGGTGCCCGACGGCATGCCGCAGGGACGTATGCCAAAACCGATACTACTTGCGACTGGTCCAAATGGCCTTAACGGGCAACGATCGAACCGCCGCTTGGAGTGCCGGGATATGGCGAAGGTCACGTGCTTCCATGATCGCGCAGCGCCCGGGGCCGGTACGGATTCCGGGGGCCGCGTGTCCGCTCCCGCCGAACCGCAGGGCCGGGTCGCGCCGGCCAGGAACCGCGGAATTCCGGGCCTGGGCACGCGCCAACGAGTGGCTCCAGCGGAGGCGGAAAGCCGTCCGGAGGCGCCCTTCGCGGGGCATGGATTCGCCGATTGGGAATTTCGGCGGGTTTCACGCTAGTATTGATCTCGCTGTTCTTACGGAAGAGATTCGGTAAGGAAGTTGCGCGAGTGGCGGAACGGCAGACGCGCTGGCTTCAGGTGCCAGTGTCCGAAAGGGCGTGGGGGTTCAAATCCCCCCTCGCGCACGCAGCAGAAGGGCCCCGATCTTCGGATCGGGGCCCTTCTGGTTAACCCGCCGGATTGGGTCCCTATTTACCGGCATTTTCCCCGCCGCACGGCCTCGACGCCCGGTAGGCTTCACAGCATGCGGATCAAAATGTGCAGCATCCACGTCAAAGACCCGGCCGAAGCCTTCAAGTTCTATACCGAGGTGCTCGGCTTCGAGGAGCTCGTGGCGATGCCCGAGTACTACCTCTACATTGTGAAGTCGCCGCAGGAGCCGCAGGGCACCGGCCTGCTGCTGGAGCCCAGCGACGATCCGATCGGCGAGGCCTATATGAAGGGCGTGTACGACGCCGGCATGCCCACCATTGTTTTCGACGTGCCGGATGTGCAGGCCGAGTACGAGCGCCTGGTCGCCAGGGGCGTGCAGTTCACGGCGGAGCCGCAGCCGGACCCGTCGGGCATCATGTCAGCAGTTTTCGACGACAGCTGCGGCAACCTCATCCAGCTGCACCAGGACTGAAGCGCGAGGCAGTGCCTCGGCACGTAGCCTGTTCGTATGCCACAAGAATCTTTCCTCGCCATGCTGGCCCTGTTCGCCCTGTCCGTGCTGGCCGCGGCCGGGGGAGTCATGGCCTATCGGGGAAGATGGCGGAAGTGGTTCGGCTGGCGGCGCGCCGGTGTGGGCTACTGGGGACTCGCACTGCTCTACACGGGCAGCGGCGGGACGCTCTTCGCGTCGATGGCGTTCTACGCTTTCCTTCCGCAAGGCGGACTTGAGGGCCTACGGCAGCAGGGCGGCACGCTTCTCTTCGCAGTGCACTTCCTTGGCGGGCTCGCCCTGGTCCTGCTGGGCTTCGGCTTTGCGATGTGGGGCATGCCGGAGTTTCTCAAGCCCGCCTGGGTGCGCGAACTCGAAGGAACGATGCCGGTTCGGGGAGGGACCAGTGGGCGCGCCCCGACGGGAGCCGACCGACCGGCGGTTGGCCTCGCGCGTGCAGGGCAGCCCTTGCGCTTGAGTGAAGGGGGTCTGGCGCTGCTTGGTGACCTTCCTTATGGGGGCCTGCGGCACCAGCTCGCTCGGGCGCCCGGGTCCGACGTGGAGGCACTGGTGCAGTCTGGCTTGCTCGATCGGCAGGCAGGGCTGACGGCGGCTGGCATCGAATTCACTGCCCCGCTGCGGTCCAGGGCCGCCAGTGTGGAGGTTGCCCGGACAACGGTCCAGGGAGACGCTATGGTCACCTATCGCATCGGTCCCAGCCACACCTTGCGGATCGAGGCTGTGCCGGCTCCCGGTAGTGCTGTTTCATATGACATTCGGTCGATGGGCGTGGAAGGGATCAGCCGGGACATCGAAGGCTACGTGGCCGGTGCCGGCCGTTGGCTTCTGCGCAGCAGGCAGCAGCACTACGAGGCCGCTTTCGATGGGTGGGGAGACGCCCAGCGGCACCAGGTTGCTGCGGTCGTGGAAGCAGCCGGAAAGCGGGCCGGGGCTAGTCCGCGGAACGTTGCTTGAGCCGCTGTTCCTCGGCGCGGACGGCGGCGAACGAGGCGCGCTCGGCGACCAGCCACTCGGGCGGATCCTGCAGCAGCGCGGTGATTTCCGCCGTCGTCAAGGCATCAGTGATGCCGCCGCGGGCCAGTCCGCTGATGGACACATTCAGCTTCCGGGCGACCTCGGGCCGCGGGTGCGGGCCGTTGCGGCGCAGGTCCTGCAGCCATTGCGGCGGGCTGGCCTGGAGCTGGTTGAATTCCTCGCGCGAGACCGGATTGTCCTGGAACTCCTGCGGCGCCGCCGGCAGGTAGATGCCCAGTTTCTTGGCCGCGGTGGCCGGCTTCATGGTCTGGGACGATTGCGCGCTTGTCATGGAACCAGCCTAGCCGTCCTCGACTAGTCTGTTGAAGGAACGGCGCGGGCCGGCGGAATGCACCAGGAGGAGCCCATGCAGATTGATGAGCCGCGGCGCACGCTGACCATCGGCATCGTCCCCGGCGTCATGCCGGACAAGTGGATCCACCGCTGGGCCGACCGGATGCCGGACATCCCGCTGCACGTACTGGCCTGCGGCGAGGATGAACAGCTCGAGGTGCTGCGCGATGGCCGTGCGGACATGTGCTTCATCCGGCTGCCTGCTGAACCAGGCCCGGAGAGAGGCCGGGAGGGCCTGAGCCTGATCCCGCTCTATACGGAGCTGCCCGTAGTGGTGGCCCCGAAGGAACACGAGCTCGAACTCTACGACGACGAGGTGCCGGCGGCGGAGCTGGCCGCGTTCACCGTGCTGGATCCGGAGCAGATGGGCGGCGCCAAGTCCGGGGTGGAGGTCGTGGCCTCCGGAGCCGGCGTGATGGTGCTGCCGATGTCGGTGGCCCGGCTCTACAGCCGCAAGGACGTGATCAGCCGGGTGGTTGCCGGGCATCCCCAGACACGGATCGGACTGGCGTGGCCGGCGGACCGGACCGACGACGTAATCGAGGAGTTCATCGGGATTGTGCGCGGCCGCACGGCCAACAGCTCGCGCCAGCCATCCGCCCGCCGGGACGCCGGGGCGAAGAAGGAACCGAAGGACGCCAAAGGCGGCGGGGCGAAGAAGGAGCCCAAGGCTGCCAACGAGGGCGGAGCCAAGGCTGCCAAGGGCGGCGGGGCCAAGGGGGCCAAGGGGCGGGCTCCGCAGCAGCGGCAGTCCAAGGGCCGGCGGCCGCGCCGTCCCGGACGCTGAACGCGCGCGGCTAGGCTTGGAGCCATGACGCTGCCTGAAACCCCCGACCATCTCAACGACGCCGACCTGGCCGCCTGGCTGGTGCGTTCCGCCGCGCAGCTGGCTGGCCGGATGCGCGCCGACGTGAAGACCTTTGAAGAGAAGACCAGCATCTCGGACGTGGTGACGGCCGCCGACCATGCCGCCGAGAAGCTGGTGGTGGACACGCTGCGCCGGGTGCGCCCGGAGGACAGCATTTTCGGCGAGGAAGGCTCCAGCTACACCGGGACCTCGGGCCGGACCTGGGTGATCGACCCGGTGGACGGGACCTACAACTTCTTCACGGGGGCCACCTACTGGTGTGCGGCCCTGGCATTAAAGGACGACGGCGGTGTGCGGCTGGGCGCCGTGTACCACCCGGCGGAGGACGCTTTGTGGCTCGGCGGGCAGGACCTGCCGACCACCCGCAACGGAATCCGTTCCGGCTTCGCCCTGAGCGCCCCGCTGGACCAGAGCTGCGCTGCGGCGTACCTGCACCATACTTATCTGCGTGACGAAGCGGCGGCCGAACCCTACCTGGCGGCCGTGCTGGGAGCCGCGGCCTACCGGACCTGGGGCTCGGCATCCTGCGAGCTGGCGGCGACCTCGGCCGGCATTTTCGGCGTGTGGTTCCAGCAGGGGCTGCCGGAATGGGACTGGCTCCCCGGCAAAGCCCTGGTGGAGGCTGCCGGCGGGGACACCGCCGTCGTACAGGTCAAGGGCTACCGCTGGCATGTGGCGGGCGGAAAGCAACAGGTGGCCGACGCCGTGCGGCTGCTGCAGTCGCAGGCATAAAGAGGAGAGGACTTCATGGACGAGTACCAGGCACTGAAGATCGAGCGCGCGGACCAACTGGCCACCGTCACGATCGACCGCCCGGAAGCGCTGAACGCGCTGAGCACGCAGGTGGTCGCCGAGCTGGCGCGCGCGGTTGACGAGTTGCGGTCGCCGGAGGCCGCGGGCATCCGCTGCGTGCTGCTCACCGGGTCGGGTGCCAAAGCGTTCGCCGCCGGTGCCGACATCCGCGAAATGGCCGACATGACCGAGGAGCAGGCGGCCGAATACAGCGGCGCCATGCAGGACGTGACGCGGGAGCTGGAGCAACTGCCGGTGCCAGTGATCGCCTGCGTCAACGGGTTCGCGCTCGGCGGCGGGCTGGAGCTGGCGATGGCCTGCGACTTCATCTACGCGACCGCCAGCGCGCGGTTCGGCCAGCCGGAGGTTGGGCTGGGCCTGATTCCCGGCTTCGGCGGGACCGTGCGGCTGCCGCAACTGGTCGGTCCGGCGCGGGCGAAGGAGCTGATTTACAGCGGGCGGGCCATCGACGCGGCCACGGCGCTGCAGATCGGACTGGTCAACCAGGTTTTCGACACCCGCGAGGAGATGCTGGAGGCGGCCGCCGCCACTGGAGCCGAGATCGCCGCGAAATCGCCCGCGGCGGTGGCCAGTGCCAAGGGGACCATCGATGCGGCAGCCGCCCTGCCCACCGCCGAAGGGCTGCTGCTTGAACGCGAGGCCTTCGCCGCTACCTTCGGCACCGAGGATGCGCGGATCGGCACACGGGCCTTCCTGGCGAAGGAAAAGCCCCAGTTCATCGGCAAGTAGCGCCACGCCGGCCCCGGTGACAGCGGGGCAAGGCCGGCCAGCGGCACCATTGTGAGCCAGATTATGTTGACGGATCAACTAATTACGGTCTACATTAGATGCATAAGCATCAAACCATGCTGTTGAACCGAACAACTAGGAGGCCCGCAATGGCTATCGAACTCACTCCCGGCACCTGGAACCTGGACCAGTCACACACCGAGATCGGCTTCACCGTCCGGCACGCCGGCATCAGCAAGGTCCGCGGCCAGTTCACCCAGGCCGGCGGCAGCCTTGTGGTCGGCGAAACCCTGGAGGGCTCGTTCGTGGAGGCCGTCGTGCAGACCGCTTCCTTCGACTCCAACGATGACAACCGCGACGCGCACGTCAAGGGCGAGGACTTCTTCAACGTCGAGCAGTACCCGGAGATGACCTTCAAGGCGACCGGAGTGGCGGGCACCCCGGAGGAGTTCAAGCTGACCGGCGACCTGACCATCAAGGACACCACGCTGCCGGTGGTCTTCGACGTCGAGTTCGGCGGCATGGCCGTGGATCCCTTCGGCTCCACCCGCGCCGGCTTCTCCGCCACCACCCAGATTTCCCGCAAGGCCTTCGGCATCACCTGGAACGCCGCGCTCGAGGCCGGCGGCGTGCTGGTGGGCGACAAGGTCACCATCAACGTGGACGCCGCGTTCGTCCTGCCCTCGAACTAAGGCAAGCCGGCAGGCAGCAACAAGTACGACGGCGGACGGTTCCCTTTCGCACTGAAGGGGAACCGTCCGCCGTCGGGCTTTAATGGGCGGAACCGGCGATCCTCAGCAGTCTTGGTATTCCATTGCCGGGCCCTGGCTTCTTTTGTACGGTGGGGAAAACGAGGAGAGGAAGCCAACCATGCGGCACAAGAGCGACAGCGAACCGGACGCCGGGGGCGGGAAGAAGAAGGACGAGCTCGGCAGCACCGATTACTACGGCGGCACCGGCGCAGGCGGCTTCCCGCCCGGCGGGACCAACAAGGAAGACCTGCCGATCGAGGATCCGGCGGCGCTGTCGGACAAGCCGGTGCTGGATGATCCGGATCTGGCCAAGCGTGGCAAGGTTCCGGTGCAGGACGTTCCGGGCGGCACCCTGAACGACCCGGACAACGAGTCGGATTCCGGGGACGTGCACGACGCCGAGCGCGACGCTGGCGGCGGGTCCGGAGGGCGCTGAGTCCTGCGGGGCGCTCCCCATTGCCGCCCATGCCAGCGCTGGGTACCTTTGATTTATCGTCAGCGGAGGGATTCCCATGGCACTCATTGAAGAGACGGTTGACGTCGCGCTGGACAGCAATGAAGCGTACAAGGAGTGGATGCGGTTCGAATCCTTCGGCCACGTCATGCGCAGCGTGGAGCGGGTGATCAAGACCAGCGAAGGCGCGCACCACTGGGTGGTCAAGGTCGCCGGCCGGCACCGCGAGTTCGATACGAAGATCACCGCGGATGAGCCGGGCCGCCGGGTGGGTTGGGAGGCCGTCGGGCAGCTGCCGCACACCGGGACGGTGCTGTTCACCCCGCTCGGGGAGCGGAACACGCGGCTGTCCGTCAGCATCGACTGGCACCCCGGATCGCTCGTGCAGAAGGCAGGTTCGGCCATCGGGTCGGACCACCGCGAAGTGCGCAATGAGCTGTGGCGCTTCAAGGACTACGTCGAGGCGGGGGGCTCGGCCACGCACCACTGGGCCCCGGAGCACGGGCTGGGCAGCCACGACTACTACGGCGGGACCATGGGCGGCGGCTTCCCGCCCGGGCGCACGGAACTGCGCGACGTGCCGGTGCAGGATCCGGCGGCCCGGAAGGACCAGCCGGGGGAGCATGGCGAGATGGGCACGGCCCATCCGCGCCACCGGTCACCGGAGGCAGGCCGGAGGCCGCACGGCGATGTGCCCGAGGCGGCGCGGGATCCGGAAGGCGGCGCTACCGGACGCTGATCCGGTCCACCGAGGCGATCGCCATTTCGGACAACCGCTCGGAGATGGGCGCATTCTTGGCGGATTCGGCTGCGGCCTGCTGGCCCTCCTGGCTCAGCACGTACTCGGCGAAGGTCTTGACCAGCTCGACCTTGCCCGCGTCCGCGTAGCTGGTGCAGTACACGTGGTAGGAGACGAGCAGCAGCGGGTAGGCGCCGGCCGCGGTGGTGGTCCGGTCCAGTTCGAGCGCGAGGTCGCCTTCGGGCCGGCCCGCGGCCGGTTCGGATTCATCCAACGCCTTGGCGGCGGCTTCCGCGCTGACCGGGACGTAGTCGTCGCCGACCTTGAGGTTCACCTTCCCCAGCGGCGGGCCGACGGCGGAATCGTCCGCGTAGGTCACGGCGCCTTCGGTGCGGGTCACCATGCTGACGACGCCGGTATTGCCTTGGGCATTCTCGCCGACGTACTCCGCGGGGAAGGCATCGGACGGTTCGGCGGTCCAGGCCTCGGGGGCCACGGCGTGCAGGTATTCGGTGAAGTTCTCCGTGGTCCCGGAGTCATCGCCGCGGGTGACCGGGGAGATGGGCAGGTCCGGCAGGTCGACGTCCGGGTTCTGGTCGGCGATGGCCGGGTCGTTCCAGCGGTCGATCTCGCCCTTGAAGATCCGCGCGATGGTGGCCGCGTCCATGTTCAGCTCGGTGATGCCGGGGAGGTTGAAGCCGACGGCGATCGGCGAGACGTAGGCGGGCACATTGAATGCTCCGCCGGGTCCGCACACCTCCTTGGCGCGCTCCATCTCCTCCTCGTCCAGGTAGGCATCCGAGCCGGCGAACTCCACGGCTCCGGCAAGGAACGCCGTGCGCCCTGCGCCCGAGCCGTCCGGCGAGTACTGGATTTGGGCTTTGGGATGCAGCAGGCTGAACTCGGCCCGCCAAGCATCCATGGCAGCGTTCTGCGCTGACGAGCCGGCACCCGAGAGCGTGCCCTCCAGGTCCGAACCCTGCTGCGCAGCGGCCTCCTGTTCGGCTCCCAGCGGGTAATCGGAGCCGCAGGCAGCCAACGGCAGCACGAGCAGGGCGGCGGCGAGGAAGGTCGGACGAAGGAGTTTAGGTGCCATCGGGCCCCAGCCTACCGTGAACAGTCGGTGAACAGGACATGGAATCGAAGTGGCGCAGCCCAGGGCAGCTGCGGGTGGCTACTTCGTTTCGAGGTTCCTGGTTGCCGGGCCCTCCAGCACTGTGCCGTCCGCGGCGAAGCGGGAGCCGTGCAGCGGACAGTCCCAGCTGCACTCGGCGTCATTCCACGACAGGACACCGCCCAGGTGCGTGCACACCGCGCTCACCCTGCGGGTGCTGCCATCCACCGTACTGACGCCGACCGGCCGTGCACTTTCGCGCACCACGGTGCCCTGGCCTTCCGGCGGCGCGGAATGCGACGTGCGCACGAGGCCGCCAAGCCAGCCGGAGACCAGTTCCAGGCCGACCTCCGCGTTGGTCTGGAGCGTGGAGAGCGCGTCCTGGGCCGCGATCCTGGCCTTGTAGAGCTCGGCCGCCCAGGGCTTGGCCCCGCCCAGCATGGTCGACGTCAGCGCCAGGGCGGCTGCGACGGCGTTGATCATACCCCATTTGTTGAAGCCGGTGGCCACGAAGATCCGGTCTTCGGCGACGGAGAGCTTGCCGACGTACGGGACGGCAGCCGCGGGCTCATAGTCCTGCGCGGACCAGCTGTGCGTCAGTTCCGCGCCCGGGAAGGTGTTCTGCGTCCAGCGGACGAGGTCCTCGAGGTTGCCCCTGGTGTGCTGCTGCCGTCCGACGCTGTGGCCGTTGCCGCCGACCACCAGCACCTGCCGGCCGGCGTGTTCGGCTGTGCGCAGGCTGCGCGTCGGGGAGTCGATGGACAGGTACATGCCGGAGGGAATGCTCCCGGGCACGCTGAAGGCGGCGGCGTAGGAGCGCAGCGGCTTGAGCACGCCGAAATGCCCGCCGCGGTTCAGGAACGGCGTGCCCGTGGCCAGCACGACGCGCTCGGCCGTGACCTGCCCTGCAGCGGTGTGGACGGTCAGCCTCCGGCCGGCCTGCCCGCCTTCCGCCCGGCGCGAGCCACTGGCGTCCCGGGTGACGGACACATTGGTCACCCGGACCCGCTCGACCAGCAACCCCCGGCGCTCGCGCAGTTCGGCGGCGAGGGCAGCGAGCACCTGGAGCGGATGGATCTGGGCCTGGTCCGCCAGCCGGATCGCACCGCTGATCGGATACGGCAGCTCAGGCGCCCGGTCCACGAACTCGGCACCCATGCCGGCTTCCGCGGCCGCTTGGAGTTCGGTGCGCAGGTCGGACACACCCTGCTCGGTGGTGGCGTAGGTGAACGCATCGCGGCGGTCGTAGCCGATATTGTGCTCTTCGCAGAAGCGCAGCAGCCACGCCTGGCCCTCGCGCTGGCCCTCCACGTAGGCCCGGGCGGTGCCGGCCCCATGGTGCGAGGTGATCCGGGAGAGCTGGCTGCCCTGCAGCAGCGAGACCTTCGCCGTCGTATTTCCCGTGGTCACCGCCCCGGTGCTGCGCGCTTCGAGGACCGCCACCCGCTGTCCGGCGCGGGCCAGCAGCACGGCGGTGGTCAGCCCGGTTAGTCCTGCGCCGACGATCACGGTGTCGTACTCGGCGCCGGGCTCGAAGGGATCGGAAGCGATGTCGGGCGCGGTGTCCAGCCAGAGCGATTTCATGCAACTGTCCTTTCCGAAAGGCTAAGTCCCACCCCACCCTGTCGGCTGCGGCTCGTCAAGGCATAGCTAAGCTTGCTTGCAAAATGGTTTGGATAAATCGCAGGAGGCCCCCATGAATACCGCCGTGCTGGTCATTGACATGCAGAACGCCTACTTCGAGGACCCTGCCCTGGGCGGGCGCCGGGAGGAGCTGGTGGACGGGTGCAACCGGCTGATCGACGCGGCCGCCGCCCGCGGCGTGCCGGTGCTGATGGTGAGCACCGAACACGAGCGGGACAAATCGACCTGGACCCTGAGCATGCTCGACGACGACCAGGGATTCATCTTCTCCGGGAGCAAGCAGGCGGACTTTGTCCCCGGGCTGAAGTATGAGGAGCTGCCGCGCATGGTCAAGACGCGCGACAGTGCCTTCATGGGCACGGACCTGTTGCTGCGGCTGCGCAACTTCGGGGCGCAGCAGCTGGTGCTGGCCGGGGTTTCCACGCACAACTGCGTTGCCCAGACCGCAGCGGACGCCTTCGCGCACAACTTCCGGGTGGTGTTCGCGGCCGATGCCATGGCGTCCAATAACGAGGACTACGCGAAGGCCATCCGAGGGATCCTCAGCGACGAGTACCGCCAGCCGGTGCTCAAGGCCGCGGAGATCGAGGAGCTGCTGGCCCAAAGCAGCAATGGTCAGTAGCCTGATAAACGATGCCCGCAACGCAGTCAGCAGGAGGTCCATCATGGACGAGGAGATCCACCGCCGGATCGAAGACCTGATCCGGCAGGAGCAGCAGTTGCGCGAGATCGGCGCGGAAGACACGGACCAGGCCGGGGCCCGGGCGGCCGATTTGGCCCGGCTGGAGGAGCAGCTGGACCAGTGCTGGGACCTGCTGCGCCAGCGACGGGCCAAGCGCAAGGCCGGCGACGACCCGGACGAAGCCCGGCCCCGCCCGGTGGAAGAGGTGGAGGGCTACCGCCAGTAGCCGCCTGGCTCAGGCGCCTTTCTGCGCCTTGGCCTTGCTCCGCTTCGGTGCCGGCTCGGCGTCGGCTTCCTCCTTGGAGCCTGAATCCTTCGCGGACGCTTTCGACGCCGTTTTGCGCTTGGGTTCTTCCTTGGACTTTGCGGCGGAACCGGCAGGCTTCTTCGCCTCGCGGTTCT
This sequence comes from Arthrobacter crystallopoietes BAB-32, assembly GCF_000328305.2. Lineage (GTDB taxonomy): Bacteria > Actinomycetota > Actinomycetes > Actinomycetales > Micrococcaceae > Crystallibacter > Crystallibacter crystallopoietes_A. The sequence goes on from NZ_ANPE02000073.1 coordinate 17,187, forward strand.
TTTCCACACTGCGCTTCAGGGCCTCCATCAGGTCCAGGACCTTGCCGCCTTCTTCCTCGCCTTCCTCGCCGAAGGTCGCTTCGGTATCCACGGCCTCGCCCTGCTCGATCTTGGCTTCGATCAGCGTGCGCAGCTGCTCCTGGTACTCGTCCGTGAACTCGTCCGGCTGGAAGTCGGACGAGAAGGACTCCACCAGCGCCGCGGACATCTCGCGTTCCTTCGCGGAGATCCGCACGTTCTCCTCCAGCGAGGGGAAGCTGGCCTCGCGGACCTCGTCTTCCCAGAGCAGGGTCTGGAGCATCAGCACGTCGCCGCGCACGCGCAGCGCGGCCAGCCGGGTCTTCTGCCGCAGGGCGAACTTCACGATCGCGGTCCGGTCCGTGTCCTCGAGCGTCTTGCGCAGCAGCACATACGCCTTGGTGGACTTCGAATCCGGCTCCAGGTAGTAGCTGCGGTCGAACATGATCGGGTCGATCTGGTCGCTGGGCACGAATTCGACGACGTCGATCTCCCGGTTCTTCTCCACCGGCAACGAGGCCAGGTCGTCGTCGGAGAGGATCACGGTCTGCTCGCCGTCGTCGTACGCCTTGTCGATGTCTTTGTACTCGATGACTTTGCCGCACACCTCGCAGCGGCGCTGGTAGCGGATCCGCCCGCCGTCCTTGCCGTGGACCTGGTGCAGCTTGACGTCGTGGTCTTCGGTGGCGCTGTACAGCTTGACCGGGACGTTGACCAGCCCGAAGGCCACGGCCCCTTTCCAGATGGCTCGCATGCAACCAAGTCAACACCAAGCAAGCTGGCTATTACTAGCCATTGGTGCGGTTATTGGCAAGACTAACCCTATGGCCAAGACAAGCGGCGCCCAGCGGCAGATCGTCGACGTGGAGGGTCACCGCCTGAAACTGACCAACCTTGACAAGGTCATCTACCCGGAAACCAGCACCACCAAGGCCGACGTCCTCTCCTACTATTCGCAGATCGCGCCCTACCTCATTCCGCATGCGGCAAACCGGCCGGTGACGCGCAAGCGCTGGGTCAACGGCGTCGGCACGGTGCAGGAGCCGGGCGAAGTTTTCTTCCAGAAGAACCTCGAGGACTCGGCACCGTCCTGGATCAAGCGGCACGGGATCGAGCACAAGAGCGGCACCAACGTCTACCCGATGGTCAACAACCTGGCGACGCTGACCTGGCTGGCCCAGATCAGCGCGCTGGAGATCCACGTCCCGCAGTGGACGTTCGGCCCGCGCGGCAAGCGGAACAACCCGGACCGGATGGTGCTGGACCTGGATCCCGGCGAGGGCGCGGGCCTGGCCGAGTGCGCCGAGGTCGCCCGGCTGGTCCGCCGCATCCTGGACGGCATGGGGCTGGATCCGCGGCCGGTGACCAGCGGTTCGAAGGGGATCCACCTGTACGCCGCGCTCGACGGAAAGCAGACCTCCGAGGAGGTGTCCGCCGTCGCCCATGAACTGGCGCGAATGCTGGAAGCGGACCACAAGGACCTGGTGGTCAGCGACATGAAGAAGACGCTGCGCAAGGGCCGGGTGCTGCTGGACTGGAGCCAGAACCACTGGAACAAGACCACCATCACCCCGTATTCGCTGCGCGGCCGCGCCCATCCGATGGTCGCGGCGCCGCGGACCTGGGAGGAGCTGGACGACCCGGACCTGGGCCACCTGGACTACCACCAGGTGCTGCAGCGGGTGGAGGAACTGGGCGATGTGCTGGCCGGGATGGGCTCGGGCACGATGGAGGAACAGTCCCTCGAGGACGCCGTGGCGGAGGCGGAGGGGAACGACGGCGGTGCGGGGCCGGCATCCGACCGGCTGAGCAAGTACCGCTCCATGCGGGATGCATCGATCACGCCCGAGCCGGTGCCCGAGGCCAGCCCCGTGGACCGGGCCGGGAACACGTTCGTCATCCAGGAGCACCACGCCCGGCGGCTGCACTACGACTTCCGGCTCGAACGCGAGGGCGTGCTGGTTTCCTGGGCCGTGCCGAAGGGTCCGCCGACCAGCCCGGCCCGGAACAACCTGGCGGTGCAGACCGAGGACCACCCGCTGGAATACGGCAGCTTCGAGGGGACGATCCCGAAGGGCGAATACGGCGCCGGCGAGGTCACGATCTGGGACTCTGGCACCTACGACCTGGAGAAATGGCGGGACGGCAAGGAAGTCATCGTCATCCTGCACGGCCGCGAGGGCGGCGGGCTGAGCCGCGACGGCGGGCCGGAGGGGCCGCGGCGGTACGCGCTGATCCACACCGGCGGAGAGCGCGGGGAAAACAACTGGCTGATGCACCTGATGAAGGACCAGAAGCCTGGTTCCTATCGCAAGGGCACACCGCACGAACGGCAGCCGGACGACCTGGCCAAGGAATCCGAGCCGCAGTTCCTCAAGCCGATGCTCGCGGTGGCCGGCACCGGCGCGGACATCAGCGACGAGGGGGAGTGGGCGTTCGAGATGAAGTGGGACGGCATCCGCGCCATCGCCATCATCGAGGACAACGGCGTCCGGCTGGTCAGCCGCAACGGCAACGACCTCACCGCCGGCTACCCGGAGCTGGCAGACCTGCCGGATGCCGTGCACGCCTCCACGGCCGTGCTGGACGGCGAGATCGTGGCGCTGAACAAGGCCGGCCGGCCGGACTTCGGGCTGCTGCAGACCCGGATGAACCTGGTGAAGAAGCGCGAGATCGACCAGGCCGCGCGGAGCACGCCGGTGCACTTGATGCTCTTCGACCTGCTGCACCTGGACGGCCATTCGCTGGTACAGCTGGAGTACTGCCAGCGCCGGGAAATCCTGGCCCAGGCCGTCGAGGCCGGCGGGCATGTCCACGTGCCGCCGGACATGGATATCAGCCTGCAGGAAGCTATCGACACGAGCAAGGAACTCGGCCTTGAGGGCGTGCTGGCCAAGCGGGTGGACAGCACCTACAGGGACGGGCAGCGGTCAAGGAGTTGGATCAAGATCAAGCACCAGACAACCCAGGAAGTGGTCATCGTCGGCTGGCGCCCGGGGAAGGGCTCGCGGGAGCGCAAAATCGGTTCGCTGCTGGTGGCGGTGCCGGACGGACCGGACCTGCGCTACCTCGGCCGGGTCGGTTCCGGTTTGACGGAGCGGGACCTGGCCGCCGTGGGGGCGCGGCTGAAGAAGATGGCCCGCAAGACCCCGCCGTTGCCCGACGTGCCTTCCGCCGATGCGGCGGACGCCCACTGGGTGCGGCCGGCGCTGGTGGGCGAGGTGCAGTTCAGCGAACGCACCGAGGCCGGCAAGCTGCGCCACCCGGTCTGGCGCGGCTTCCGTCCCGATAAAAAGCCGTCCGACGTCGTCGTTGAGGTGTGAGGAGCGAAGAGCATGACCGAACAGCAGGAGGACCTGGCCACCAACCCGGGGGCTGACCAGCGCAGCCTCGACGGGGTGGACCTGTGGTGGCGCGCAGCCAACTACCTCAGCGCCGGGCAGATTTACCTGCGGGACAACCCGCTGCTGCGCCGTCCGCTGGAGCCGGAGGACGTGAAGGCGCGGCTGCTGGGGCATTGGGGTACGACGCCGGGACTCAACTTTGTCTATGCGCACCTGAACCGGGTCATTGCCGAAACGGGCCAGGACATGCTCTTCGTCACCGGTCCCGGCCACGGCGGCCCGGCGAACATTGCGAACGCCTGGCTGGAGGGGACGTACTCCGAGGTCTACACGCACATCGGAGCCGACGAGGCCGGCCTGCGCGAGCTGTTCAAGCAGTTCTCCTACCCGGGCGGCGTCCCCAGCCATGCCGCGCCCGAGACGCCGGGGTCCATCAATGAAGGCGGCGAACTCGGCTACTCGCTGGCGCACGCCTACGGCGCCGTCTTCGACCACCCGGAGCTGGTCGCGGCCTGCGTCATCGGCGACGGCGAGGCCGAAACCGCCGCGCTCGCGGGCAGCTGGCACTCAAGCTCCTTCCTCAACCCCGTGGTGGATGGCGCGGTGCTGCCGATCCTGCACCTGAACGGCTACAAGATCGCCAATCCGACGGTGCTGGCGCGGATGCCGCAGGAGCAGCTGGCGGCGCTGCTGACCGGCTATGGCTACGAGCCGCACTTCGTCACCGTGGCGGATCCGCGGGAAACCATGCGCGCGCACGAGGAGTTCGCCCACGCGCTGGAGTCCTGCCTGGCCGGCATCCGCAGCATCCAGGATGAGGCACGGGCCGCCGGGACGGGCGCGCCGGCCGGGGAGAGCGCCCCGCGCTGGCCGATGATCGTGCTCCGCTCGCCCAAGGGCTGGACCGGCCCGGAGCTGGTGGACGGCAAGCCGGTGGAAGGCACCTGGCGTGCGCACCAGGTGCCGCTGTCCGAGGTGCGGACGAACCCGGGCCACCTGGAGCAGCTGCAGCAGTGGCTGCGTTCCTACCGGCCGGAGGAATTGTTCGACGGCGGTGGGCGGCTGCGTGCGGAGATCGCGGCTTTGGCCCCGCGCGGCGACAAGCGGATGAGCGCCACGCCGTATGCCAACGGGGGCCGGCTGCTGCGCGACCTGGTGCTGCCCGCGTACGGCGATTACGCCGTCGTCGTTAATGATCCGGGCACGGAACGGGTCTCCCCGATGGCCAACCTGGGCGGCTGGCTGCGCGAAGTCATCCGGCTCAATCCGCACAATTTCCGCCTGTTCGGGCCGGACGAAACGGCGTCGAACCGGCTGCAGGACGTGTACGAAGCGACGGACAAGGTCTGGCAGCAGCGGATCGAGGACGTGGACGAGCACCTCGCCCGCGCCGGCCGGGTGATGGAGGTGCTCAGCGAGAACCTCTGCCAGGGCTGGCTGGAGGGCTACCTGCTGACCGGCCGGCACGGCGTCTTCAACTGCTACGAGGCGTTCGTGCACATCGTCGACTCGATGTTCAACCAGCATGCCAAGTGGCTCGAAGTGCACCGCGAACTGCCGTGGCGCCAGCCGGTCGCCTCGCTGAACTACCTGCTTTCCAGCCATGTCTGGCAGCAGGACCACAACGGGTTTTCGCACCAGGACCCGGGCTTCATCGACCATGTGCTGAACAAGAAGCCAGAGGTGGTGCGCGTCTACCTGCCGCCGGATGCCAACACCCTGCTGGCTGTCACCGAGCACTGCCTGGCGTCGCGGGATTACGTGAACGTGATCGTCTGCGGCAAGCAGCCGTCGCTGGCCTGGCTCGGGCCGGAGGCGGCGCGCAACCACGCCGAACGGGGTATCGGGGTGTGGGACTTCGCCGGCAGCGAGCGGCCCGGGGAGGAACCGGATGTGGTGCTCGCCTGCGCCGGGGATGTGCCCACAACCGAGGCGGTGGCAGCGGCCGGGATCCTGCGCCGGCAGCTGCCGCAGCTGAAGGTGCGGCTGGTCAACGTGGTGGACCTTATGCGGCTTCAGGATGCCAAGGAGCACCCGCACGGCCTGGAGCACCGCGATTTCGACCGGCTCTTCACCACGGACAAGCCGATCATCTTCGCGCACCACGGCTACCCGTGGCTGATTCACCGGCTGACCTACCGGCGCACCAACCACGGCAACCTGCATGTGCGCGGCTTCATCGAGGAGGGCACCACGACGACGCCGTTCGACATGGCGATGATGAACCGGATCGACCGGTTCCAGCTGGCGATCGACGTGATCGACCGGGTGCCTTCGCTTGGCTCGGCGCATACGGGCCTGCGCCAGCGGCTGCAGGATCTGCGGATGCGGGCGCGCCGGCACACCCGCGAACACGGCGAGGATCCGGAGGAAGTGGCGGGCTGGCGCCTGTAGGTGAACGTTTCAATATTTCTCCAAGGTCCGCCCCTGTCAAATGGGCGCAAAATCGTTACTCTTGTCGCAGGGGGGAAATCTCTTGGGGGAGAAAGCGAACAGGCCATGGGGAGTCTATTCAAGCCGACTATTCGCGATGTCGCGGAAAAGGCCGGTGTTTCATTAGCGACGGTGTCCTATGTGCTGTCGGGACGCAGCGGCGGATCCACCAGGATCAGCGAACCAACCAAGGAACGCGTGCTGCAGGCGGCCAAGGACCTGGGCTACGTGCCGAACCGCGCCGCGCAGGGCATGCGGCGCGGCCGGACCGACACCGTTGCGGTCGTCATCGAATCGATGGAGTCGCCGTGGGACCGGGCGCTGGTGGAGACCGCCAACCAGATCCTGCCGGCGCACGGACTGCGCGTGGTCATCCTGCTGGGCCAGGACGCGTGGCGGAACTTCATGCTCTCCGGCGGCGCGGACGGGGTCATCCTGGGCTTCAGCACGGAGACCGAGGAAGAGATCCGCACCATTGAGGACCTCGCCCGGCGCGGCGTGGCCCAGGTGGTGGTCTCGCAGTTCCTGGAGCCGAAGGGTTTCGACGTGCTGTCCATCGACGCCGAGGGCGGGGTGGCGGAGGCTGCGAAGTACCTGTCCGAGCGGCACCAGCGGATCGGCGTGATCCACCGCGGCCTGTCCGGAAACGGTCCGCGCGGGACGCGGCTGGAGCTGTTCCGCAACGCGATGGAGAAGCTGGGCGTGGAACTCGACGAGCGGCTGATCCGCGCATCCGGCGGCAACTGGCGCAGCGCAGTCAGCGACGCGCTGGAGCTGCTGAGCCTGCCGGACCCGCCGACGGCGTTCTGGACCACCGCGGACATGGAGGCGCTGTGCGTGTTCGGCGCGGCGACGTGGAAAGGCCTCAGCATTCCGGAGGACCTGGAAATCATCGGCGTGGAGAATTCCGAGCTGGGCCGCGAGTCCAATCCGCCGCTGAGCACCGTTGGCCCGGATCCGAGCGAACACCTTGCCGTGGACCTGCTGCTCCAGCGGCTGCAGGGCAAGGCACCGCAGGAAGGACGCCGGGTGCCGGTTCCCTGGAAGCTGCACCTGCGCGGAACCACTGCGCACGCGGCTTCCGAACCGAACGACAACGGCACGCCCATCGTGGGAGCGGGCACCGGCAGCTAAGGTGAGGGGATGCCGGCCCTCCACTATGACTACGGACCGGATCCCAGCCAGTACGCCGAACTGTACTTGCCCTCCGGACGCAAGCGCACCGCCGTCGTCGTTATTGTCCACGGCGGGTACTGGCGCGCCCGCTACGCCGCTGACCTCGGTGCCCCGGCCGCCGCCGGCTGGCGGCGCAG
>NZ_ANPE02000072.1 GCF_000328305.2 Arthrobacter crystallopoietes BAB-32
TCCGGGTGGCCCGCTCAGCTGCTGCCGGGGCTCTCTGGGTCACTGTGGAGGAAGCCATAGTCGCCTTGCCTGCGCTGCCGAAGGCCCCGCCAGGGAACCTTCGGCAGCGGAAGCTGGTTACTCCGTGACGGCTTCCTGCACGGCGCCGATCATGGCGTCGACATTGTTGAGGCCGTAGCCGACCAGGTACCAGGAGGCGGAGTCGAGGTAGGTGATGTTGCCGTTCTTCGCGGCGTCGGTGCCGTTGACCAGTTCGTTGTCCAGCGCGGCGGAAGCGGCCTGGCCGGCCTCGCCGGTGGCGGCATCGCGGTCGATGACGAACAGGTGCGCCGGGTTCTTCTCGGCGATGTACTCGAAGGAGATGGCCTCGCCGTGCGAGCCTTCGGCCTTGACATCGGCTGCGGTCTGGACGCCGAGGACGTCATGGACGAGGCCGAAGCGGGAGCCGGCGCCGTAAGCGGTCAGTTCGCCGCCGCTGGTCATCACGATCAGGCCGGTGCCGGCGTCCGCTGCGGCAGCCTTGGTCTCTTCGATGCGGGTGTCGATGGCCGCCAGCTTCTCCTTGGCTTCGGCTTCCTTGCCGAAGATCCCGCCGAGCGTGGCGGTGTTTTCCTTGAATGAAGCGATCGGGTCGGCCATGTCGACGCTCACATCGATGGTGGGCGCGATCTTGCTCAGCTCAGGGTACGCCTCTGCGGTGCGGCCGGAGATGATGATCAGGTCCGGTGCGCCTTCGCTGATGGCCTCGAAGTCGGGTTCCTTCATGGAGCCGATCTTGGTCACCGAGTCCTCGCTGTACTTGGCCAGGGATTCGGGGTAGACCGCCTGCGGGACTCCGTCGACCTCGACACCGAGGGCATCGAGCGTGTCGAGCGCACCCAGATCGAAGGTGTAGACGGTCTCGGGGTTGGCGGGAACTTCGGTGGTGCCCTGCGCGTGCTCGACAGTGACGGTTTCGCCCTCCGTCCCGGTGGCGGAAGCGCCCTGGCCGCAGGCACTGAGTGCGAACAGTGACGCTGCGGCGGAGACCGCCAGTAGTCGGGACTTCACGGTCGAGTTCATATCTGGCTCCAATATGATCGGATTCGGAGAGCCTGTCGCCCTCCGGCAATAGGCCACAAAAGCGTTAGCTAATTTCTGCGCGCCTTTGCAGACTAGCGGTTAGGTTAGCCTTACCGCAAAACGGTCTGCCCGAAAAAGACGTTGCGCGTCAGGGAAAGGGGGTAGAGCGTGCACATCGACCATGCAGGCGATCGAGGTGGTCACGTCCTGCTGCTGATTCATGGCGGCGGGGTGGCCGGCTGGATGTGGAAGCGGCAGGTGCAGCAGTTCTCCGGCCGGTTCCACGTTGTCGTCCCGGACCTGCCCGGGCACGGGACGAGCTCGGCTGAGGACTTCGCCAGCATCGGCCAGACGGCGGATGAACTCGCCGGGCTGCTCGCCGGACTGCGCACCGGCGGCGTGAAGATCACTGTCGTCGGGTTCTCGCTCGGAGCGCAGATCGCCGTGGACCTGGTGTCGCGGTATCCCGGACTGGTGGACAGTGCGGTCATTGTGAGCGCCCTGGCTGTCCCATTGGCCTTAGGTACGGCGGCCGCGCGGGCGGCCGGATGGCTGATGCCGCTGGCCAGGAGGCGCTGGTTCGCGAGATTGCAGGCCCGTGCCCTGGCCATCCGGGACGACATGTTCGACGACTACTACCGGACCACGGCAGCCATCGGCGGCCGAACCATGGAGGCTGTGCTGCGGGGGAACGCGGCCTTCGGTATCCCGGATGGCTGGCGCCGCACCGCAACACCGGCCCTCGTCGTCGTCGGCCAAAAGGAAAAGGCGGTCATGAAGCGCTCGGCTGCGCTCCTCGCGGAAGCCCACCCGTCAGGCCGGCTGCTCATCGTGGACGGGGCCGGACACGGCCTGCCATTGCAGGATCCGGAGCGTTTCCGGACGATTCTCGCTGCCGCTGCGGCCGACAGATGACGCCGTTGGCACTCGCCTTGACCGAGTGCTAATCCTGCGCATAGAGTCGGTGTTAGCACTCTCACCGTACGGGTGCCAACCCTTCAAGGAGCCTTCCGCCGGCACCGCGACGACGGCGGAAAAGTCCTTGGCCAAGTACCTATTCGTAGCTCATGCAAAGGAGAGAGCCGAGTGTCGGTCTCTATCAAGCCTCTTGAGGATCGTATTGTTGTCCAGCCGCTCGAAGCAGAGCAGACCACCGCTTCCGGCCTGGTCATCCCGGACACCGCCAAGGAAAAGCCGCAGGAAGGCAAGGTTGTCGCAGTTGGACCGGGTCGTGTTGACGACAACGGCAACCGCGTCCCCGTCGACGTAGCCGAAGGCGACGTTGTCATCTACTCCAAGTACGGCGGAACCGAAGTGAAGCACAGCGGCCAGGAATACCTGGTGCTTTCCGCCCGCGACGTCCTGGCGATCGTCGTAAAGTAAGTTTTCCGATGACCCCGGCCAGGCAACTGGCCGGGGTTTTCTCGATCAAGGAGATCACATGGCAAAGCAGCTGCAGTTCAATGACGCTGCCCGCAAAGCCCTGGAAGCCGGCGTCGACAAGCTGGCCGACACCGTCAAGGTGACCCTCGGCCCGCGCGGCCGCAACGTCGTCCTGGACAAGAAGTGGGGCGCTCCCACCATTACTAACGACGGCGTCACCATCGCCCGCGAAGTAGAGCTCGAGGATCCGTACGAGAACCTCGGCGCCCAGCTGGCCAAGGAAGTCGCCACCAAGACCAACGACGTCGCCGGTGACGGCACCACCACGGCCACCGTCCTGGCGCAGGCTCTGGTCAAGGAAGGCCTGCGCAACGTTGCTGCCGGTGCCGCCCCGGGCGCACTGAAGCAGGGCATCGAGGTTGCTGTCGAGGCAGTGGCCGCACGCCTGCTGGAGAACGCCCGCGAGGTTGAAGGCAAGGTGGCCGAGGTCGCCACCATCTCGGCCCAGAGCCCGGAGATCGGCGAGCTGCTGGCCAAGGCCTTCGAGCAGGTCGGCAAGGATGGCGTCATCACCATCGAAGAGGCCTCCGGCCTGCAGACCGAACTGGCCCTGACCGAGGGCATGCAGTTCGACAAGGGCTACCTCTCGCCCTACTTCATCACCGACGCCGAGCGCCAGGAAGCCGTTCTCGAAGACGCGCTCATCCTGATCAACCAGGGCAAGATCTCCTCGGTTCAGGAATTCCTGCCGCTGCTGGAGAAGGCCCTGCAGGCCGGCAAGCCGCTGTTCGTCATCGCCGAAGACATCGAAGGCGAAGCCCTGTCCACCCTCGTGGTCAACAAGATCCGCGGCACCCTCAACGTGGTTGCCGTCAAGGCCCCGGGCTTCGGCGACCGCCGCAAGGCCATGCTGCAGGACATCGCCATCCTCACCGGTGCGCAGGTTGTCTCGCCGGATCTGGGCCTGAAGCTGGACCAGGTTGGCCTTGAGGTGCTGGGCTCGGCCCGCCGCATCACCGTCACCAAGGACAACACCACCATTGTCGACGGCGCCGGCTCCGAGTCCGACGTGGCCGACCGCATCGCGCAGCTGCGTGCCGAGGTCGAGCGCACTGACTCCGATTGGGACCGCGAGAAGCTGCAGGAACGCCTGGCCAAGCTGGCCGGCGGCATCGGCGTAATCCGCGTCGGCGCAGCCACCGAGGTCGAGATGAAGGAAAAGAAGCACCGCATCGAGGACGCCGTGTCCTCCACCCGCGCTGCTCTTGAGGAAGGCATCGTGGCCGGCGGCGGTACCGCCCTGGTCCACGCCTCCCAGGTCCTGGATACCGACCCGAACGTCCTCGCCCTCGAAGGCGACGCCGCCACCGCCGTCGGACTGGTCCGCCGTGCGCTGGTCCAGCCGCTGCGCTGGATCGCCGAGAACGCCGGCTACGAAGGCTACGTCGTGGTCTCGCGCGTTGCCGACCTCGAGGTCAACAAGGGCTTCAACGCCGCCACCGGCGAGTACGAGGACCTGGTCGACGCGGGCGTCATCGACCCCGTCAAGGTGACCCGCTCCGCCCTGCGCAACGCAGCGTCGATCGCGGCCCTGGTTCTCTCCACCGAAACCCTGGTTGCGGAGAAGCCTTCCGACGAAGACGAGCACGCAGGCCACAGCCACTAACGGCAATGGCAGGACGTCCGCCTAGGTCGTCCAAACCTTGGAGGGGATCCGGCGTTCGTCCGGGTCCCCTCCAGTGGTTCCCAAGGGTTATCCACAGTCCGGCAGATCCTTATCGCGCAGCGGCGGCTGCTCCGCTTGACTGGCCGCATGGGAATCACTCACAGATGCCTCGCGCTCGCCGTCCTGCCGCTAGCAGCGGCCATTGCCTTGTCGGCATGCACTGCTCCCGGCAATGCCGATGGCGGGACGTCGCCCGAAGCCAGCGCCCAGGCGGTCGAGGAGCCTGAACGAGATCTCGGCCCAGCCCACCGGCTTTGGACGCAGGAGCTGGACGTCGTCGGCCAGCCTCAGGCGAAGGACGGAACGGCCATCGCCTTTGCCGCCAAGGACCGCGGCCTGGAAATTGTGGCCCTGGATTCGGCCACCGGCAAGGTGAAGTGGCGCCACCCGGCGACGCCCGGACAGCGTTTCGCCGGGACGGCTCCGCGTGCGGCGTTCATCGAACTCGAAGATGGCAGGGAAGCAGTGGCTTTCGCTGCCCCCGGCGACTTCAGCTACGAATGGATCAAACCGGAGTGGTGGCCCTGGCTGGACCGCATTCGAATCGTCGACGCCGCCAGCGGGAAGACCATCAGCATGAGTGAAGGCGTGGTGGTCCACGCCGGCGTCTACTCCTGTAACGATGATGCGAAGGCAGTGTGTTTCGACGGCGAAGGGGTCTTCGGCGACCGGACCCGGATGAGGTACTCCGCGCAGAGCGGTGACTTCGAAGTAGATCCGATCATGCAGGGCATGCCACCTGAGGCGGATGCGGTCGGCGATGGTGGCCTTTACGCGTTCTCCGGATCCGGTGGCATGCGTTACGGGATCGGCCAGATGCAGGACGAACGCATTGGCTGGGAACTCGGAGCGGTTTCCGCCTTCGGCCCGGGGATCAATAGACGGTCGTCCTTCCAGCATCAGTACCTCGACGAGCATGATCTGCTCCTCCTGGGATTCGACCTAACGTCACCTTCGGAGGAGGGCGGCCGGGTCGACTTGGCCCGCAACCGGATTACAGCTGTGAATGCCAAAACCGGACAGTTGATCTGGGACGCCCCGGCGCAGGATTGCAACAATCAACTGGATGTGGGGCCGTTCGCGCTGGACGACAAGTCCTACCGCGGAATCCGCTGCAAGACCACCGGAACGATGATCGTTGACAAGGACGGGAACAAGACGTTCGAGAACGTCACGGTCGTGGTGGAAGGCTTTGACATGGTCACAGGAGAGGCCGTCTGGACCGTCGACGCGGGGTCCGATGAGAAATTCCTGCATGGGCCGGCCCGGCAGGCACCGGGGGACGGGCTCAAGCAGCGGCTGAGCCTGAACGGTGAGGAAATGTGGCTGGACGCCGCCTCCGGTAAAACCAGCCCTATTGCAGAGGAAGAATACGACAGGGCAAGCCGACTGTGCCTCGTGGAACGGTCCTACGAATACTGGCGCGCGCAGAGACCTGAGGAGAAGGCGCCGAGCGAGCGGGGAGGCGGCTCTCTGGCAGCCACTTGCGGAGACGGCAGGAAATTGCCCCCTGCAGTTGCAGAAGTGGATGGCGCGGGTACACGGGATGGGGGCGTCGTTATGGTCGCTTACGAAGGCAAGCTGGCCGGCTACGACATGCCGCAGGAACCGGAACCATCGGACGGCCCGTCCGGTGATGCCGCAGTGCAGGTGGAGGGCCAGGAGTAACGTTGACCACATAACCATCCGCGGGAAATAGAGGCACAGGGCGAATGGTTCTAGGATGTATCTACCCACCGAAACCATCCCGGCCGCTGCCCGTTCCCCCCGCTTCCGGTGCGCCGGCATGTACCGAAAGGCCCGAGAGTGTCCGAAGAATTCAACCCGTTTGCCTTTGAGGGCCTGACTTACGACGACGTGCTGCTGCTCCCCGGCCCCACGGACGTGATCCCCTCGGAGGCTGATACCAGTTCGCGGCTGTCGAAGCGCATCACCGTGCAGACGCCTTTGCTGTCTGCGGCCATGGACACCGTGACGGAATCGCGCATGGCCATCGCGATGGCACGGCAGGGCGGACTCGGCGTGATCCACCGCAATCTTTCCATCCAGGACCAGGCCGAGCATGTCGACCGGGTCAAGCGGAGCGAGTCCGGCATGATCACCAACCCGGTGACCATTTCCCCGGACGCCACGCTTGGCGAACTGGACGATCTTTGCCGCAACTACCGCGTGTCAGGCCTGCCGGTCGTGGACGGCAACGGCAAGCTGCTCGGCATCTGCACCAACCGCGACACCCGTTTTGTGGCCAAGGCTGACTACGACACGGTCAAGGTCGATGAAGTGATGACCAAGATGCCGCTGATCACGGGACACGTGGGCATCAGCCGCGCGGAGGTCATCGAACTGCTCGGCAAGAACCGCATCGAAAAGCTTCCGCTGGTCGACGGCGAGGGAATCCTGCGCGGCCTGATCACCGTCAAGGACTTCGATAAGGCCGAGCAGTACCCGCTGGCCACCAAGGATGACGAGGGCCGCCTGCGTGTCGGCGCTGCCATCGGCTTCTTCGGCGACGGCTACGAGCGCGGCATGACGATGATCGACGCCGGCGTCGACTTGCTGGTCGTCGACACCGCCAACGGCCACAGCCATGGCGTGCTGGACATGATCGCGCGGCTGAAGAAGGATCCAGCTGCGGCCCACGTGGATATCATTGGCGGGCAGGCCGCGACCCGCGAAGGCGCGCAGGCCCTGATCGACGCCGGAGCTGACGCGATCAAGGTCGGCGTCGGCCCCGGCTCCATCTGTACCACCCGCGTCGTTGCCGGCGTCGGCGTCCCGCAGGTCACAGCGATCTACGAGTCTGCCAAGGCCGCGATCCCGGCCGGCGTTCCGGTCATCGCCGACGGCGGGCTGCAGTACTCAGGCGATATCGGCAAGGCCTTGGTGGCCGGCGCCGATACCGTGATGCTCGGTTCGCTGCTCGCCGGTGCCGCCGAAAGCCCGGGCGACCTGGTCTTCGTCAACGGCAAGCAGTTCAAGGCCTACCGCGGCATGGGTTCGCTGGGGGCCATGCAGACCCGCGGCAAGAACACGTCCTACTCGAAGGACCGCTACTTCCAGGCGGACGTGCCGGACGACGAGAAGCTCATCCCCGAAGGCATCGAAGGGCAGGTTCCGTACCGCGGCCCGCTCGCAGCCGTGGCGCACCAGCTGGTCGGCGGCCTGCGCCAGACGATGTTCTACACCGGCGCCCGCACCATTGCGGAGCTCAAGGAGAAGGGCAAGTTCGTGCGGATTACCGGTGCCGGACTCAAGGAGTCCCACCCGCACGACATCATGATCACGGCCGAAGCACCGAACTACAAGCGGTAGCCGGGCCACATCGACGGCGCCGTTCCCCACACAGGGGAGCGGCGCCGTCGTGCATTCGGGGCCGCAGCAGGTGCTTGGCGGACGCGCTGGAGCCCATCCTTGGGCGGAATGGGGTGCGGCCCCGCAAGCTCACGGCATCGGCTGCAGCGTAGGTTGCGGCAGGACACAGGTCCCGGATCCGCGCCGCCGTTGGGATAACCTAGAGCCGTGACTTACGAGATTGAAATTGGCCGTGGCAAGCGTGGGCGCCGTGCCTACTCCCTCGACGATGTAGCCATCGTCCCGTCCCGGCGGACGCGCGACCCCAAGGACGTCTCGGTCAAGTGGCAGATCGACGCCTACCAGTTCGAGATGCCCGTCGTCGCCGCGCCGATGGACTCGGTCATGTCGCCGGCCACCGCGATCACCATGGGCAAGCTCGGGGGCTTGGGCGTGCTCAACCTCGAGGGCCTCTGGACCCGGTACGAGGACCCGCAGCCGCTGCTGGACGAAATCGCCGCCCTCAGCGAGGAGAACTTCAGCCCGGCAGCAACCCTGCGGATGCAGGAAATCTACAACGCCCCCATCCAGCCGGAACTCATCACCTCCCGGCTGGCCGAGATCCGCGAATCCGGCGTGACCGTAGCCGGTTCGCTCACGCCGCAGCGCACGCAGGAGTTCTACAAGACCGTCGTGGCCGCCGGCGTCGACATCTTCGTCATCCGCGGCACCACGGTCTCCGCCGAGCACGTCTCGCGCGAGCACGAACCGCTGAACCTCAAGCAGTTCATCTACGAACTCGATGTCCCGGTCATTGTCGGCGGCGCGGCGGGCTACACCCCGGCGCTGCACCTGATGCGCACCGGTGCGGCCGGCGTCCTGGTCGGCTTCGGCGGCGGGGCAACAACGACGACGAGGCGGGCTTTGGGGATCCACTCGCCGTTGGCTTCGGCCATCTCCGATGTGGCTGCGGCGCGCCGGGACTACATGGACGAATCCGGCGGCCGCTATGTGCATGTGATTGCCGACGGCGGACTGGGCACCAGCGGCGACATCATCAAGGCCGTCGCCATGGGCGCCGACGCGGTCATGCTCGGCGCCGCCCTGGCCCGCGCCGAGGAAGCCCCGGGACAGGGGTGGCACTGGGGCCAGGAGGCCCACCACCACGAGCTGCCGCGCGGCGACCGCGTCAAGGTGGGCACCGTTGGTCCGCTGGAGGAAGTGCTGTACGGCCCGTCCCACCACACCAACGGCACCTCGAACCTGGTGGGTGCGCTGCGCCGTTCGATGGCGACCACCGGCTACTCTGACCTGAAGGAGTTCCAGCGGTGCGAGGTAGTCCTCGCCCCGTACCAGATCGACTGACGACGCTCGGAGGTCCCACCGTGAGCACGACCGCTGCCCTTAGCCCGGAAAGCCGGAGCCGAGCCCTCTCGGCGCTGCGGGAAACCGGGCGGAGCGGACACGAACTGGACATCCTGATCGTCGGCGGCGGGGTGGTCGGTGCCGGTGCCGCGCTGGACGCGGTGACGCGCGGGCTGGACGTCGGAATCGTGGAGGCCCGTGACTGGTCTTCCGGAACGTCGTCGCGGTCCTCCAAGCTCATCCATGGCGGCCTGCGCTACCTGGAGATGCTCGACTTCGGCCTGGTCCGCGAGGCGCTGCAGGAACGCGGCCTGCTGCTGCAGCGGATCGCTCCGCACCTGGTCCGGCCCGTCCCCTTCCTGTACCCGCTGACCAAACGGTTCGTGGAACGCCCCTACGTAGGGGCTGGCGTCGCGCTTTACGATGCGCTCTCCGTCGCCACCGGACACGGCCGGGGGATGCCATTCCACAAGCACTTGTCCCGGCACAGCACGCTGCGGGCGGCGCCGAGCCTGAAGAAGGAGGCGCTGGTCGGGTCGGTGCGCTATTACGACGCACAGGTCGACGACGCGCGGCTGGTGGTGAACCTGGTGCGCACCGCTGCCGACTACGGGGCGCACGCAGCCAACCGGCTTAAGGTGGTCAATTTCCTGCGCGAGGGCGAACGCGTGGTCGGCGCCCGGGTGCAGGACCAGGAGGACGGCGCGGAATTCGACATCCGGGCCCGCCAGATCGTCAACGCCACCGGAGTCTGGACGGACGAGACCCAGGCCATGGTGACGGGCCGCGGGCAGCTGAAGGTCCGGGTCTCCAAGGGCATCCACCTGGTGGTGCCGCGGGACCGCTTCCAGTCCACCGTGGGCCTCATCCTTCGCACTGAGAAGTCCGTGCTGTTCGTGATTCCGTGGGGACGGCACTGGATCATCGGCACCACCGACACCGACTGGAACCTGGACAAGGTGCACCCGGCGGCGACCGCGAAGGACATCGATTACCTGCTGGACCACGTCAACGAAGTGCTCACCACGCCGCTGACGCGCGAGGATGTCGAAGGGGTCTACGCCGGCCTGCGGCCGCTGCTGGCAGGGGAGAACGATTCCACCGCCAAACTCTCGCGCGAGCACGTTGTGGCGCACCCGGTGCCGGGGCTGGTGGTCGTCGCCGGCGGCAAGTACACGACCTACCGGATTATGGCGCGGGACGCAGTGGACGAGGCCGTCCGGGCGCTGGACGAGCGTGTCCCGCCGAGCTGCACGGAATCGGTGCCGCTGCTCGGTGCCCCGGGGTTCAAGGCCAAGTGGAACAAGCGCAGCCGGCTCGCGTCGCGGGCGGGGGTCCACGTGGCGCGGGTGGAGCACCTGCTCAACCGGTACGGCTCGCTGGCAGAGGAAGTGCTGGCCCTGATCGCCTCGGACCCGGAGCTTGCCGAACCGCTGCCGGGCGCCGATGACTACCTGCGCGCCGAGGTGGTGTACGCCGTGACCCACGAGGGCGCCCGGCACGTGGACGACGTCCTGACCCGGCGCACGCGGATTTCGATCGAAGCCTGGGACCGCGGGGTCTCCGCCGCCCCGATCGTCGCGGATCTGATGGCCCCGCTGCTCGGCTGGAGCCCGGAGCAGCAGGAGCGCGAAACCAAGTACTACCTGGCCCGGGTCGAGGCCGAACGGCTCAGCCAGGAGCAGCCGGACGACGCGGCGGCGGACTCGGCACGGATGGCGGTGGAGGACATCGTCCCGCTGGCCTGAGCGAACAGCTTGGATTCGGTTTTCTACAAAGGGACGAAGTAGGGTTAATGGGTGTTGAAAACTGCCCTCAAGCCCCGCTGGATCGCGGCGCTGGTGCTTGCGCTGGCCATCGCCACGGTCTTCGTGCTGCTGAGCCAGTGGCAGTTTTCGGCCTCCCGCAGCGAAGCACCGCCGCCGCCGTCGCAGACGGAAACCGTCCGGCCGCTGACCGAATCCTTCCAGCCCGGCACGCCGATGGCCGCCTCGGAAGCGGACCAGATGGTCTCCTTCAGCGGCCGGTTCCGGCCCCAGGACCAGGTCCTGGTACAGGACAGGCTGCACGAGGGTGACAACGGCTACTGGGTGGTGACCGGCTTCGCCGTCGACGGCGCGCCGCAGCTGGACGGCGAAGACGTCATGATTCCCGTGGTCCGCGGCTGGATCGCCGATCCTGCGGACGCCACCGCCGCACCGGAGGGCGAGGCCACCGTCGTCGGGCGTTTGCTGCCCACGGAAGCCCCGGCCGCGGAACGCCCGGTGCCCGGGCAGGTGCCCACGCTGTCCGTCGCCGAGCTGATCAACCTGTGGGATGCCCCGTCCTATTCGGGATTCGTCACCGCCACGGCACTGACCGTGGCCGGCGAGGACCTCGGGGACGGAACCGCAGGCACCGACCTGCGCCCCGTCGTCGTTGGCGCCCAGCCGCAGGAAACGCCCATCAACTGGATGAACGTGTTCTACGCGGTCGAATGGGTGGTCTTTGCCGGTTTCGCCATCTTCCTCTGGTGGCGCCTGGTGGCCGACGACTACCGCCGCACGCTTGAGGACGAAGAATTCGCCGCCGCAGAGGCCCGGTACCAGGCCGGGCAGGACGCCGGCGATGAGCAGGACGGTGCATCCACGAATGCACCCAGGAACGAGGTATCCCCGTGACAGACAACAATCCGCAGCAGACCGGCCAGCGGCCCGCCCGGCCGGCGAAGCGGCGCTTCGGCGGCACGCACGCGCAGATCCGCTCCGCGCTGAAGTTCTACAAGGCCACCTCGTGGATCACCGGCGTGATGCTGCTGCTGCTCTGCCTCGAAATGATCCTGCGCTACGGGTTCAATCTCTTCCTGTTCGCCGGGACCACCAACACATTGACCGGCGAACCGCTGGCTTTCGGCCTGGCCCAGGCCGAGCCGTCCGTGATGGAAGGCGGCGTCAATCTCTCCATCGCCGTGCTGATCGCCCACGGCTGGCTGTACGTGCTGTACCTGATTGCCGACTTCCGGCTGTGGTCGCTGATGCGCTGGCCGTTCACCCGCTTCATCCTGATCGCCCTCGGCGGCGTGATTCCCTTCCTGTCCGTCATCCTGGAGAAGAAGGTCCACCGCGAGGTCGAGCAGGACCTGGCCGCCCACCCCGAGGCCGCAAAGCGCTACTGACGCCCCGCTCCGGTCTCCGGCGCAGTGGACCCGTGCCGCCTCCGGGGTCCGGCGCACTCCGCCGTGCCGCCTCCGGTGCACCCCTCGCCATGGTGAGCTAACGACGGCGGTCCCTGGCCGCCGTCGTTAGCCGTACCTGCAGGAGGTGCGATGTGCATGCAGCGATCGGCGCCGACTATCCTAGACGGGTGACTAATCCTCCCCCCGCCGTTCCGGACCACCGGCCTGTCCTCGTTGTCGACTACGGGGCCCAGTATGCGCAGCTGATTGCCCGGCGCGTACGCGAGGCCAACGTGTACTCGGAAGTTGTTCCCCACACCTACACCACCGAGCAGCTGCTGGCGAAGAACCCGGCAGCGATCATTCTGTCCGGTGGGCCCTCGAGCGTGTACGCCGAAGGTGCCCCCGCGGTGGAGCCGCAGCTGTTTGAAGCCGGCGTTCCGGTCTTCGGCATCTGCTACGGCTTCCAGGCCATGGCCAACGCGCTCGGCGGCAAGGTGGCCCGGACCGGGTTGCGTGAATATGGCGCGACCGACGCCACGACGGTGGGAGCCGCCCGCTCTATCCTGGCCGGCATGCCGGAAGTGCAGACAACCTGGATGAGCCATGGCGATTCGGTCCATGAGGCGCCCGAAGGTTTCGACGTCCTGGCGAGCACCGCCGGCGCTCCCGTCGCCGCTTTTGCTAACGAGGCCAAGGCGCTTTACGGCGTGCAGTGGCATCCCGAAGTCAAGCACTCCGACCTCGGCCAGCAGGTTCTTGAGAACTTCCTCTTCAAGGGTGCCGGGCTCAAGGCCGATTGGACCACCGGAAACATCGTCGAAGAGCAAGTGGAGCGCATTCGCGCCCAGGTCGGCAGCTCCCGGGTCATCTGTGGCCTCTCCGGCGGCGTTGATTCCGCGGTGGCCGCGGCGCTGGTGCAGCGTGCCGTGGGGGACCAGTTGACCTGCGTGTTCGTGGATCACGGCCTGCTGCGTGAGGGCGAGGCCGAACAGGTTGAACGGGACTACGTTGCCGCCACCGGCGTCAAGCTGTACGTGGCCAACGAGCAGGAGCGCTTCCTGAAGGCCCTTGCCGGCGTCACCGACCCGGAAACCAAGCGCAAGATCATCGGCCGGGAGTTCATCCGCGCCTTCGAAGAAGCCGAGCGCGCCATCATCGCCGAGGCCGCGGCCCACGGCGAGAGCATCGATTTCCTGGTCCAGGGGACGCTGTACCCGGATGTGGTGGAATCCGGTGGCGGCGAGGGCGCAGCCAACATCAAGAGCCACCACAACGTCGGCGGCCTGCCCGAGGACCTTCGCTTCGAGCTCGTCGAGCCGCTGCGCAACCTGTTCAAGGACGAAGTACGTGCGGTCGGTGCCCAGCTCGGCCTGCCCGCGGAAATCGTCGGCCGCCAGCCGTTCCCCGGGCCCGGCTCGGGATCCGCATTGTCGGTGAGATCACCGCCGAACGGCTTGATCTCTTGCGAAAGGCCGACGCGATCGCCCGGGCCGAACTGACGTCCGCCGGCCTGGACAACGAGGTCTGGCAGATGCCGGTGGTGCTGCTGGCGGATGTCCGCAGCGTCGGCGTCCAGGGTGACGGCCGGACCTACGGGCACCCGATCGTGCTCCGCCCGGTCAGTAGCGAAGACGCCATGACCGCGGACTGGTCGCGGCTGCCGTACGATCTGCTGGCGCGCATCTCCAACCGGATCACAAACGAAGTCGAAGGTGTCAACCGGGTTGTGCTGGACGTGACGAGCAAGCCCCCGGGAACCATCGAGTGGGAATAGGATTCCCAGTCGCGGGTGGCTGCAGCGTGCACAGCGTGAAGCTGTGAACTGACGGGCAATTTATTCCGGTCAGTGTTGCGGTCACCCGTTTCCGCTTTTGAATCGGATAGCTTGAGTGGCATGCCGATTTGGTCAAGGCTTGTGTCGAGTGAAGAGAAGAAGGTAGCCGTGTCTCGCAACCGCGCTGTCGAAGCGGACGGGGGGATCCTGGCCCACTGGCTGCAGCAGTTGGGCCAGCACGCAGGAACAGACACTCTGCTGTACTACGCGCCGACTCCGACCAACAGCATCGATCTGACGCACGCGCATCCCTCCGGGCTGGCCCAGCTGCTGACCGGCCGCCGCACCCGGATTTCCACACTGCTGCGGGACCCGGCACACTATGCCGCTGCCATGAAGACCGCCCGCTCGTTGCGGGCGAAGATTTTCGAACTCGGCAATGAACGGGGCATCGACGTCGGCTATTTGGCTGCCGGAACTGCGTCCTGGCGGGTTCCCGAGGTTGGCCGTTCCGAAGCGCTGTACGCTCCCGTGATGCTTGCGCCGGTGGCCCTCACCGTCCGGCCGAGCCAGGATGATTTCGAACTCCAGCTGACGGACCAGGCCAGGCTGAATCCGGCCATGGTCCGCCATCTGCGGCATGAGCAGGGACTCGAGTTCGACGCCGACGCCGTGGCCCGGCTGGCCTACGGTACCGCCCGGTTCGATCCGCACCCGGTGCTGGAGCGGCTTCGGATCCTGACGCAGGATGTGCGCAGCATGACAATCGAGCACCACCTGCTCGTCTCGACCTTCGCGGATGTGGCCCACGCGGTCGACCCGGCCACCGTGGATGCAGACCATCCGGTCCTCAACGCCATGATGGCCGCTGAAATGGACCCCGAGAGCGACATCGACGTTCCCCTCCCGGAATCCGGCCTTCCGCCCCTGGACGAGCGTGCGCCGCAGGACGAGTTCCTGGTCCTGGACGCGGACGCCTCCCAGCAGGAAGTCCTGGACCTCGTACAGGAAGGCCACTCGCTGGTCGTCGCCGCCCCTCCGGGCACTGGGCAGACACAGACGGCCATCAACGCAGCCGCACTGCTGGCTTACGAGGGTAAGTCGGTGCTGGTCGTCGCCGAGCGGAGGGCGACGCTGAACCAGTTCGCCACCCAGCTCGATGAGCTCAAGCTCGGCTCCCTGGTCCTGCAGCTGAACCCGAACCTGACCGGCCAGCAGCTGAAGGACCAGCTGATCCGCGCCATCGTGCGGAACGAAAAGGCCACGGCACCGCAGCTGGAGAAGCTGCACGCCACGCTGGCCGAGCACCGGCACCAGCTGCAGGACCACGTCAAGTCGCTGCACAATGTGCGGAAGCGCTGGAATTGCTCGCCCTACCAGGCCATGCAGTCCCTGGCGAAACTTACCTCGCTGGATCCTGCGCCGGCGACCACCGTGCGGTTGAAGCGGTCCGTGCTGGACAGCATCACGGACCGCGCGGAGCTGACCGGCCGGCTCCGGCGGGCAGCCGAATTGGGCAGCTTCAGCAAGGCGTCCACAACCAGCCCCTGGTTCGGCGCCAAGCTGCACAACCGGAAAGAGACCGAGGACGCCCACGAGCTGGCGGCAAGCCTGGCCCGCGACCTCCCGGAGCTGCGTGCACAAATGGAGCGGGCGGCCGAACACTCCAAGGTCGCTTTGGGCTCCACCTTCCGGGAGTGGGGCGAGCAGTTGCTCCTCCTCGTTTCCGTTCGCAGCAGCCTGGATAAGTTCACCCCGGATATCTTCGATCGTCCGGTGACCGACCTGATCTCGGCCACGGCATCTTCCGGCTGGCGCCGGGAGCGAGGCATCGAGATGAGCTCCATGACGCGCTCCAGGCTGCGTCGGGTGGCCAAGGAATATGTGCGGCCGGGAGTGCACATTTCGGATCTGCACGAGTCGCTGACCGAGGTGCAGGCGCAGCGCACCAAATGGGCCGAATACGCCACAACCCAGCGACACCCCTCTGTGCCGTCCGGCCTGGCGGAACTGAACGGTTTCTATCTGGACGTGCGCCAGCGGCTGGGCAAGCTCGGCGCCTTGCTCGCCGCGCCCGAGGACGGCGTCCAGCTGATGGAACTGGAGCTTGGCCTGCTGGGCAGCCGCCTCGAAGCGCTGGCTGCGGACCGCGAGACCCTGGTGCACTTGCCGGAACGGACGCTGCTGCTGGAACAGATGCGGGAACAGGGACTGGGCGAGCTGCTCGAGGACCTGGCCGACCGCGAAGTCGGTACCGCCAGCGTGGGCGCCGAACTGGACCTTGCCTGGTGGCAGTCCGCGCTGGAAGCGATGATCAGCGGCGATGACTACCTGGCCATGTCCGACGGCGACAACCTCCGCAAGGTTGAGGCCGTTTACCGCCTTGCCGACAACGCGCACGTGGCGTCCGGCCCGTCGCGGCTTCGCTGGGAGCTGGCGCAGAACTGGCGGCATGCCATCAAGAGCAAGCCGAAGGCTGCCGAGCGCCTGCGCGAGCTGCTCAAGTCCGGCGAACCCACGCTGGAAGCGCTGAACGAACAATCGGACGCGCTGGTCTCGGCCTTGATGCCGGTCTGGGCCGCATCGCCGCTGGTGCTGCCCACGGTGCTGCCGGCCGCCCAAAACTTCGACGCCGTCATCATCCTCGACGCGGAGGCGACCAGCCTGCAGTCGGCCGTAGGGGCCATTTGCCGCGCGTCGCAGATCCTTGCGTTCGGTGACGGACAGCTGGGAACCGCTGAGCCGTTCGAAACCAATGTGGACCGCCGTCCTGCAGCCGTTGAAGGGAAGCAGCCCGAGCCGCTGGTCAGTGCCTTCCACGCGCTGGAGCGGGTGCTGCCCGGGCTGCGGCTGACCACGGCCTACCGCGCGGTTGACCTGGGCCTGGCGGAATCCCTGAGCCGTAATTTCTACGGCGGCTCCTTGACCCGGCTGCCGTCCGCGGCGGAACTGACCGGCGGCGACGGGCTGACGGTCGAATACCTGCCGGACGGAACTGGTCTCCCCGGTGCCGGCCACGAGGGAGTCGAAAGCGTTCCGGCCGAAATCAACCGTGTCGTGGACCTGGTGTTCGAGCATGCCCGGTCGCGACCGGCAAGATCGCTGGCAGTTGTCACTGCCACGATGCGCCACGCCGCCCGGATCGGCGAGGCCATCAGGCTCCAGATGCCGAACCATCCCGACACGGCGGAATTCTTCCGTTCCTCGGCCGAATCGTTCCGGGTCGTGCCGCTCCAGCGTGCCTCCGGACTGGTTCGCGACGACATCATTTTCTCCCTGGGCTACGGAAGGACCCCGCACGGCCGCGCCGTCCACAACTTCGGGCCTCTGTCGGAGCCGGATGGCAGGAACAGGTTCGCCATGGCCATGACCCGGGCCCGGCACAACCTGCGCGTGCTGACCTGTTTCCGTCCCGAAGACCTCGACCCGGACAGGCTGAACTACGGCGCGGCCGACTTCTACGAGCTGATTAGCCGCGCGCTGGGAACCGCGCCGACTGGCGTGCAGGCTTCGCCGGCAGGGATTGAGGATCCGCTGGTCGCCGATCTGGTCGAGCGTGTCCGAAGCCGCGGCGCGCGGGTGAAGGACCATTACCACGGCGTGCTGGACATCGTCGCGGCGGCGGAGCCCGGTCTGGTGCTCGACGGTGTCGAGCCGGGACTGCCGGTTGCGCTGGAATCCGACGGCACGGAACAATACCGGAACATGACGGTGCGCGAGCGGAGCCGGCTGCGCCCGCAGCTGCTCGAGCGCCTTGGCTGGCGGCCGCTGACCCTGTGGACGATCGAGGTCTTCACCGATCCCGAGAAGTGCGCCCAGCTGATCGGAGGATATTTGGGACTGAAAGAACCGGACGAAACGAAGCCGGGCAGGCACGCCGCTGCTCCCATGCCGGAAGAAGAGACAGCGGACGTCGCCGCACCCACGGGCGGCTCTGAAGCGGCGGTTGCGGCGCAGGGCACCGGACCGGAGGCGGAACCTGAGATGGAAGCCGGAGATGATCAGGCGCGGGAAGAAGCGCCTGCGGAGCAGCCAGCATCCGCGGAGCAGCCGCCCGCGACCCGAAAGGCCCTGCGCGAACGGGCCATACCCACCAAGGCAGCCGAGGATGAACCCCGGTCCTGGGGCGAACAGGATGCGGACCGGGACGCCTGGCTGAAGGAGCAGCGCCCGCCGCACTGGGGCTAAGCCACCTGCCGCCATTAGCCGACCAGGACCAGGAAGACCTTGCCGCGGCTGCTGGCGCTGGCCAATGCCGCAGCTTCGGACGGGGAAGCGGCCACGACAACCAGTCCATCGCTTTCCTGCGGACCGAGCAGGCCAGCGTCTGTCCCGCTGCTGTCGGCTTTCCACAGCACCGGGACACCGTCCGCGAGGACGGTGGTTTCCTCCGGATCCTCATAGCCGTTTCCGGTGCTGAGGACAATGTCCACCAATTGCCCCGGGGCCACCAGCTGAACAGTGGACTTGTCCGCAGGACGCACCGGAACAGCGGCGGTTCCCGGCGGTGCGCCGGCCAGCAGGCCGGGACCTATCACGGATGTATCCAGTACGGGAGAGCCTCTACGCAGGGCAGTAGCCAGACGCTGGCCGGACAGATCGGTGGCAGCGGCGGAAGCTCCCGGCGGTACAGCGAACGCCGGCACGTCGACGACCTGCAGATCTGCATCTCCCAGCAGAGTGCCGGCGGGCAGATCTGCGGCCGCCGTGAGGACGGGCACGGTGTGTACCGGATCAGGCGTGAGGGCGTGGACGCCGACCCCGGCGGCCGCGCAAAAACAGGCCGCGGCGAGGAAACGGTAATGGCGCCGGACGATTCGCCGGAGCACGCGGAAGAGTCCGGCCGGAGAAATACGTTGCATGCCGCAACGCTAGCGATGGCCCGGGACCGGAAAACAGAGCAGCCGTCCCGCTTGTGGGCAAGCGAAACGGCTGCGGAGGCTGTGGAGGAACAGCCAGCGTCAAGGCTGGCTGGTCAGCTGGCTGCAGGCACCGAAGCTGCGGGTGCAGGAGAGGGTGAGGACGTCGTCGACGGCGCGCCCGCCCCGCCTTCACTCTTGGTCGAGTTGGCCGGCACCGTGCTCGTGCTCTTGGAATCCCGGGAATCAGTCCGGTAGAAGCCGGAGCCTTTGAAGACGACGCCGACGCTGTTGAACTTCTTCCGCAACGCGCCCGAACACTCGGGGCAGACGGTCAACGAGTCGTCGCTAAAGGACTGCTGGATCTCGAATGCATGGCCGCAGTCTTTGCAGCCGTAGGCATAGGTAGGCACGGTGAATCCTCCTGAAGAAATCTCGGTCGGGCAACCCTCAAGCGCGCGGCGGTTGGCACTCGAAGGTTCCGAGTGCCAATTCTACTACACTGTGCGAGAGTCAAACCACGTCCATCCCTCCGGGGAGACTGCCCCCTCCAGCGGAGCATCAAGGTTTGTGACTTCGAAAGTTCCGGACGGCACTACTTCGTGCGCGTAGAAGACGCCGGCCTGGCGCGGCTTCGACGGCAGCGTGTCCATGGCGGCCAGGAACCTGTCGTAGTAGCCGCCGCCCTGGCCCATTCGGTTCCCGTCCGTATCTACGGACAGGCCGGGGATCAGCAACAGGGCGACGTCGGTCATGACCTGGAGGGGAAGGCGTTCACCTACTGGCTCATAAACCCAGGCACGGGGACTGCGGGCGAGCTCCACGCCGTCGTACCAGCGCGTCCAGCTCAACTGGTATCCGGGTTCGCACACCGGAACGAGGATCTTGTATCCGGCTTTCTCCAAGGCAGGCAGCAGCAGGTCGGTCGAAGGCTCAGGCCCGGTGGACAGGTAGGCGGCAACAATCTGGCCCGGCAGGAGGCCCAGAGGTTCCAGTCCTGCCATGACAACTGAACACAGTTGCTGGGCAGCTTCCCGGCGCTCGGCGTCCGTCATGTCGCGGCGCATGCTGCGGAAGTGGTTCCGGGCCGTTTCCTTGTCCATGGTCGTCATGGCTCGATCCTGCCACAGCCTCCCGGTGGTGGCGCAGACAACAGCGGCCGACCGTCACGATTGTTCCTGATTGTCAGGGCATTTATGTACTCTTAGGCTCATGAAGTCTCCGCGAACTGTACGCAAAGCCGTTATTCCAGCTGCCGGGCTCGGTACCAGATTCCTGCCCGCAACCAAGGCGATGCCCAAGGAAATGCTGCCGGTCGTGGACAAGCCGGCCATCCAGTACGTCGTCGAAGAAGCCGTGCGTGCCGGAATGACCGATGTCCTGATGATCACCGGGCGGAACAAGCGTTCCCTGGAGGACCACTTTGACCGGGTGCCGTTCATCGAGCAGACGCTGGAGAACAAGGGCGACCTGGAAAAGCTTGCTGCTGTGCGCGAGGCATCCGAGCTTGGCGACATCCACTACGTGCGCCAGGGCGATCCCAAGGGACTGGGCCATGCCGTGCTCCGTTCGCGCCAGCATGTCGGAGACGAACCCTTCGCGGTCCTGCTCGGCGACGACCTGATCGACGAAAACGAAGCCCTGCTCAGCCGCATGATCGAGGTGCAGGAGCAGACCGGCGGTTCAGTCATTGCGCTGCTTGAGGTGGAGCCGTCCGAAATCAGTGCCTACGGGTGTGCCGATGTGACGGTTGTCGAGGGCGAAGACTTCGTCAAGATCAACCACATGGTGGAGAAGCCCTCGCCGGAGGAAGCGCCCTCCAACCTGGCGGTGATCGGCCGCTATGTCCTGCATCCGGCCATCTTCGACGTGCTGGAAGAAACTGCTCCCGGCCGCGGCGGCGAAATCCAGCTCACCGACGCCCTGCAGACCCTGGCCGCGCAGGACGGCGAAGGCGGTGGCGTCTACGGCGTCGTCTTCCGCGGCCGCCGCTATGACACCGGTGACAAGCTCAGCTATCTCAAGGCCGTCGTGACCATTGCCTCCGACCGTGCGGATATCGGCGAGGACCTGCGTTCCTGGCTGAAGCAGTTCACCGAGGGTTCCCAGGCCTGAGGCTGCCGGTGCAGCGGTGGTGAGTTCAGCCATTTGGCCCGCAACGGTCGAGTGCGGGGATCTGCTGCTGCGGCCTATTTCGCACCGGGACAAGCGGGAGTGGCTCCAGTTGCGCCAGCGCAACGCTGCCTGGCTGGCCCCTTGGGAAGCCTCGAACCCGCAGCCCGGCGCCGCCTTGCCGGGGTTCGGCGAGATGGTGCGCTCGCTGAACCGGCAGGCAAAATTAGCGACGGCGTTGCCTTGGGTGATTGCCGAGCGCAAGGCCGGTGTTGGACGCGAGCCGGTGATCGTGGGGCAGCTGACCGTCTCAAGCATTGTTTGGGGCTCGGCGATGATGGCGACGCTGGGTTATTGGGTCGATCAGGCCTCGGCCGGCCGCGGTATCGCTCCGACCGCGGTTGCCATGGCGACGGACCACTGCTTCGGGGCCCTGGGACTGCACAGGATGGAAATCAACATCCGTCCGGAAAATGCCGCCAGCCTGCGGGTGGTGGAAAAGCTGGGATTCCGGGACGAAGGGCTCCGGCCACGGTACCTGCATATCAACGGCGCCTGGGCAGACCACCGCAGCTTCGCCCTGACAGCGGAAGAGGTACCGGAAGGGCTGCTGGCGCGCTGGCTCCAGGAGCGGGACGAGTCGCGCTGACCTGCTGATTTGCCCGATTTCGGGCAGGTTTGCCGACACACCGCAATCAATGCGCCACGGTGCATGTTTTGGCTCCTACGGTGTGAGAATGGACATTCAGAGTTCTGTGATCTTCGTGGTGATCGTGGGGCTTTGGCTTGTCTGGGTAGGCCCCTACCTGCTCCGGTTCCACCGCGCCGGTGCTGTCGCCGAGGCGGTCGCCGCCCCGTCATTGACCTTTGAACCAACACCCGCCATCGCCGCTGCGAGCGGTCCACAGGGGATCATCATGGAAAACAGTGCCCATACCGGAAACCCGCAACCTGCTCCGCAGCGGAGCCCGGCGCCGGTTCGCGCCGCGGGCCAGCCGGCCCAGGCGCCTTTCAGGATCCGTTACGGCCGGACGGCGCTGGCCTTGCTGGGCGTAGTGGGAATTGTGACCTCGTTGTGGGCGGCGTCCTGGCCATGTTCGGTGCCGTCTCCGGAAGCGTACCCGGCTATGCGCTGTTAACTGTCGCCGCCGCCGTCGTTATTTTGCGTTCGCTGGCCCGCAGGGACCGGAGGAGGCGGGCTGCGGAGCGCGTTGAACGCGCCTTCGAGGCGGCGATGGGTCCTCATATCCCGGAGGTGCGAACCGCGGTGCCGCGGCGCGAAACCGTGCTGTTCAATGCAGCCGAAGCTGTGGAGGAACCGGCAGCTCCCACTCCGCTGACGGCTGAGGAGCTGCGTGCTGCGGCACTCAAGGTGGCCGCGGAGGCAGAGGCGGCTCGTCCTGCAGAGCCGCAGACCGGCGCGCCGTGGCAGCCAGTGGAGGTGCCGAAGCCGACCTATACGCAGTCGGCCAAAGTGGAGCGGCCGGCACCACAGCCGCTTCCGGCGCCCGAGGAAAAGAAGCCCACGGTCAAGACCCCCATCAAGCAGGCCGCGGCTGCGCCCAAGGTCGAGCTGCCGGCTTCCTCCCGCGAGGACCGCGCCGGGCGGATCAATCTGGACGACGTGCTGCAGCGCCG
Organism: Arthrobacter crystallopoietes BAB-32; assembly: GCF_000328305.2. Lineage (GTDB taxonomy): Bacteria > Actinomycetota > Actinomycetes > Actinomycetales > Micrococcaceae > Crystallibacter > Crystallibacter crystallopoietes_A. The sequence goes on from NZ_ANPE02000072.1 coordinate 22,368, forward strand.
CCGCGCGTGAACTTGGATCCTCCCGCGGGGCTGCCCGCCCGTGGTGGGAATGGTAAGACAGAACCTATGGAAGTAATGGGCATGGGAGCCGTCGCCGACGAAGCCGCAGGGCTGGAACTGCTGGAGAGCGACGGCATGCGGGAGCCGCTGGAACTGGCTGTCAAAACCATCGGCGGATCCGTGCGCGAGTGGCGTCTGTCCAAGCTCCAGCACCGGCCGGGAGCCGGCGCCACCGGCATCTTCAGCGTAGAGGTCGCCTTTGCCGACCGTCCGGACCGGACCGAGTATGTCTGCGTTACCAGCGCCAATGTGCCCGAATGCGGGCTGCCGATGGTTCGGCTGCAGGGCGGCGGCACCAACCTCACCGCCTGGCTGTATCCCGGCGATCCGGTGCTCGTCGGGCTCGCGGCCGCGTGCGATGCCGCGGCCGTCGCCCAGGTGGCGTTTGGCGGCGGAACCGCTGAGCTGCGGATGGTCAACTACCGTCCGCTCCGCCGCGCGGTTCTGACCGCGGTCCAAGGGGACAAGAGGGTTTTCGTCAAAGTTGTCCGTCCCGACCGCGCCGCCGCTCTGCTGCGCAGGCACCGAATGCTGATCGACGCCGGCATCCCGGCGCCGGAGGCGATGGCAGGTCCGGCAGACGGAGTGGTCGTCCTGCGCGAAGTGCCGGGCATCGCGTTGGCGGAGGCCCTGATGGACGACGGCGCCCGCGATCTGGATCCGCAAAGCCTCATCAACCTGCTGCACCAACTGCCTGTCGATGCGCTGAAGCTGTCGCGCCGGCCGGCATGGGCGGAGCGTTCCACGGACTATGCCAAGGCGGCCGCTGCCGTACTGCCTGGCGAACAGGAACGCATTTTCCGGCTCGCCGAACGCATTGCCCGTCTGGTCGCTGTTACCGAGGCCGGCCCGGTGGTGCCAACGCACGGCGATTTCTACGAAGCCAATATCCTGGCCGACGGCGGCAGGATCACCGGACTCCTCGATGTCGACTCCCTCGGTCCGGGACACCTGGTGGACGACCTGGCCTGCTTCATTGGACATCTGGCCGTCCTGCCGGCGGTCCACAGCGCGTATGTGCATATTCCTCAAGCGATGGAACGGTTCCTGCAAGTGTTCGACCGGGAAGTCGACCCAGCGGGTCTGCGCGGACGTGCCGCCGGGGTCGCTCTGTCGCTCGTGGCGGGCGCGAAAACCGCCGGCTCCCAGGACTGGGAGCCGGACGCATTGCAGCGATTGGCTGCGGCCGAGGAACTGGCAGCGGCGGCGGATCAGCTGTCTGAAGCGAGCCGGTAGCCCATGCCCCTGACCGTGGCAAACCGGTCCGCGCCGAGTTTGTTGCGAAGATAGCGGACGTAGACATCCACTACATTCGAACCGGGGTCGAAATCGTAGCCCCACACCCGGGAGAGCAGTTGCTCGCGGCTGAGGACCTGGCCAGGGTTGCGCAGGAAGGCCTCGGCCAGGGCAAATTCCCGGGCCGAGAGATCCACCTCCTTGCCGTCGACTGTTGCCCGGCGGGTTCGCAGGTCCAGCTGGAGGTCCCCGCTGGTCAACAGGCTCATGTCGGCGGTGGGCGCGTCGGTGCGTAGGCGCAGTCGTACTCGGGCCAGCAGTTCTTCGAAGCGGAAAGGCTTGGCCATATAGTCATCGGCGCCGTTTTCCAGGCCGGCCACGGTATCGTCCACGGAACTGCGGGCGGTCAGGATGATCACGGGCGTGTCGTTGCGGGCCTCCCGGATCCTGCGCAGCACGGTGAAGCCGTCCTGGTCTGGCAGGCCCAGGTCCAGCACGATGAGCTCGAAGTCGCCGGTCATGGCCAAGTGGTAGCCTTCCCGCCCGGTGGCGGCCACCGTGGGCACGTATCCGGCCGATTTCAGTCCCTTGGCGACAAAGGAGCTGATCCGCTCCTCGTCCTCGATCACCAGGATCTGGCTCATATTGCATCCTCCTGCTCCGGCTGCTGGTCTGTTATGACGATGGTGAAGGTGGAACCGTGCCCCGGTGCCGAGGCCAATTCCACTTGCCCGCCGTGCGCGGCCGCGATGGCGCTCACGATCGGCAGGCCCAGGCCGGAGCCCTCCGCGCGCGTGCTGTTGGAGCCCCGGCGGAAGCGCTCGAAGATCCGCTGCTGGTCTTCAGGCGCAATACCGGCGCCTTCGTCACGGACCCACAAACGCAGCTGGCCGTGCGCAGCCCGCGACCCCAACGCGATCTGCGACCCGGGGGCTGAGAATTTTACCGCGTTGGCGGCCAGTTGGAGCCATGCTTGCGTAATCCGCTTCGGGTCCAGCAGCCAGCCTTCTTCCGCCCGGGCGTCCACAGTCCAGCAACGGTCGCCGAGCGTGCGGGCCTTGTCGAGCACATCGTCGGTCAGCTGTCCTACTTCCAGCGGGCGCAGCCGGGCGAACTCCGGGCGGTCCGCTGCAGCCAAGGTCACCAGGTCGTCGACCAGCAAGCGCATCCGGTCCAGCTCGTCCATGGCAATGGACCGCGCCGATTCAACGTCCTGCGGATCCTGGACGTCCTGCAGCTCAAGGTGGCCTTGGACGATGGTGATTGGCGTACGCAGCTCATGTCCGACGTCGTCAAGGAGCTGCCGCTGGGCGGTAATGGACGACTGGAGCCGGTCGAGCATTTCGTTGAAGGTACGCGAGAGTTCCGACAGATCGTCATTGCCGGTAACGGGGATGCGGCGGGACAGATCCGTTTCGGTGATGTTCTGCGCCGTTTCGCGCAGCAGCCGGACCGGCGCCAGGAGGCGGCCCGCAACGAGCCAGCCGACGCCGGCGATGAGCACGAGTGCTGCCAGGCCGATGAGCATGTAAGCGCGGAAAATGCCGCCCAGCTGCGCCATTTCGGCGTCGTAGTCGAAGGCGAGCACGAACGTGCTCTGGGCCGGGTCGGAGGACAGCTGTACCGGCACGGCCACGACCCGGTACATCCGTTGTTCTGTCTCGACTGAGGTCAGCACAATCCGGTCGGTCTGCGGCATCGAAAGAATCCGGTCAATGAGCTCGTGGTCCTGCTCCAAACGCAGCGGGACCGAGGAGTTGGCTGCCAGCTGGACGCGTCCATCCACGATGCCGACCATGCCTTCGTTGACGGCCGGGGCAGTCCGCGCCATGGCCGTTCGCACCAGCTGGGCGGCCTCGGTGAACTCCCGGCCGGTTTCAGGGTCGATCCCAATCTCCGCCAGCGTGTTGAATTCTTCCACTGACCGGCGCAGCGAATCGTCGATGTTCTGGCTGATTTCGCCGCGCTGCAGTCCGAAAGCCACGCCTCCTGCCACGGCCAGCCCGAGGGCAGAAAGGGAAACGACGGCGGCCAGGACGCGGGTCCGGACGGACAAGGCCCCTGGTCGTCTAATCATTCGTACCGGACTCCATCGAGGCGAGCTTAATTGTCGTCGCCATCTTCGCCTTCGAAGCCGTCATCGTCGAAATCGTCATCGAAGTCGTCGTCGTACTCCACGGGGGGAGCGGGCTGGACGGGGACGGGAGCCGGGGCGGGCGGCGGGGCGAGGCGGGGCAGGCTTCGGCTCCGGCTCTGGTGCCTTCTTCGCCGTTTTCTTGCCCGGAGTGGAAGATGGCGTGGGTTTGGTGGTGTTTTTGGGGGCCGGCTCTGGCGTTGCGGTGGCCGCGGGGGAAGGCGTGAACACTATAGAGGGACCCAGATCGGACGACTCGGGCTCACGCAAAGTGCTCGCCACGGCATAGCCGGCCAGGCCCATGCCCAGCACGATGGCCACGCCGATCAACAGGTATCGGAGGAGGGCGCGCTGCATAATTCGATTATCCAGCCCCAAGATGAGATGAAGATGAGAGCGGCGGTCAGTCCTCGGCAGCGTCTTCGGCCGCCTGCCGGGCCTGCTTGGCCTCGTCCTTGCGGCCCAGGGTTTCCAACGCGCCCGCGAGCCCCAGGTTTGCCGCGACAAGCAGCACCCGGCTGACTCCGGGCTGGTCCAGCACCATGCGGTACATCGGAACGGCATCGGCAGGGCGGTCCAGTTCAGCCAGGACATGGGCGGCGAACAGCTCGGCGTTGCCGGCAGAGGCAGCGTCATCGGCAGCCGAATACAAGTCCGCGGCCTGCAAGGCGGCGGACACCGCTGCCGGGCCATGATCCAGCGCCCACAACCCGCGTGCACGAGTATCGCTGTAATCCGCCTCATACCAGCGGGCGCCGTAGTCGCGCGCCAACCGGATGGCCTCGTCCAACTGCGTGATGCCGTCCGGATCGCCCGCCTCGCACAGCGCATGGCCCAGCGAGTGGAGGGCCTGCGGCAGAACCGCCGCGTCTTCGGCTTCCTTGCGGGCCGCGGCGACGGCGGCTTCGAAGCAGACGATCGCGTCTGCGTCACGGTCCTCGCGGGAAAGCAGCGTGCCAATGGCCAGCAGCGACCGCGCTGCTTCACCGAACTCCCCGGCCCGGTTGAATGCGGCGACCGCTTTGCGCCAGCTCGCCAGCGCATCAGCAGTCCGGTCGGCGTGCCGGTGCGCGTGCCCGAGGCTCATCAGCGTCCTGGCCACTTCAGAGGGCGGCGCCGCGGCCAACCGCTGCCGCTGGAGCAGCTTGTCCAGCACCTGGGCAGCGAGCTCGTATTCCTCGGCCTCCAGCAGCTGGTTGCCCAAGGCCAGCCGGAGGGTCGGTTCCTCGCGCACCTCGCCGCGTTCGGCCTGCTGGACGGCGGCTCGCCACGCCAGGACAGAGCCCTCGTCGTCGCCCACCGCAGCGCAAAGCTGCGCCATCACCACCGCAGCGGAGACGGCGCCCTTGCGCACGCCGCAGGCGGCGTAGAGTTCCAGCGCGGTCAGGGCGTACTCGATGGCGTCGGCAACATGCTCGCCCGTGCTGGCCAGGTTGGCCTTCAGCAGCCACATCGACGCGGCCAGCGCGCGGTTGGCAGGCAGCGCCAGCAGACGGTCGGCGGCGGCGATCGCCCGGCGGGGATGGTCGGCCTGCAGGTGCGTGTGCGCGAGGTACATCAGTGCGCCGGCCATGCTGTCGGTCCGGTCTCCGGCCGCGTAACCGTCCACCGCTTCCTCCAGCAGTTCCAGTGCGCGCGGCCGCGTACCCTGCTGCGAAAGTGCGACGGCGACTGCAAGTTTGACGTCTGCGATCACCCCGTGCGGGGCCTTCTCGGCAACCAGTTCTTCCAGCGCCGCTTCCAGGACCGGAAGCTCTGCTTCGGTGGCTTCGCGGAAGAGCACGGTTCCGAGGTCTGCTTCCACCGAGGCCTGGACGGTGCGGCCGGTGCGGCGCAGTATGTCGATCCGCTCGCGAAGATATTCTTCGGCTTTGGGCATGTCTTCCTGGATCTGCGCCACGGCGATCATGACCGAGTACAACGCCAGCACGATGTCCGTTTCGGAGTCTCCGGCCTGCTCCAAGCCCAGCCGGGCGAGCAGCATGGCCCCGTGGTGGTCCTCGGCATAGGCGGCTTCGTAGGAGCGGTCCAGGCAGTCACGGGCGCTGGCAGGAACCGCCGCCGGATCCGGTCCCGACCCGGCCAGGACGTCCAGGAGGCGGCGCTCGGTCGCGGGCATCGCCATGCTCCAAGCCGGCGGGACAGGGTCCGCACGGTGCCTTGCTGGCCTGATCCCCATGGTTCCAGTTGTAGTCGCCGCGGCACGGAGGCGCAATGCAATTCAGGGCCGGCCCTAAACTGGGCGGATGGACTTCGATACCCGCGTCGGTGCCTACGGCGTCATTGTCCGGGACGGCGCGATACTGCTCGCACGCTGGACGGATTCCGGCGTCCCCCGCTGGACCTTGCCCGGCGGAGGACTGGAGCTGGGGGAGGATGCGCCGTCGGCCGCTGTCCGCGAGATTGCCGAGGAGACCGGTTACACGGCGGAGCTTGACGGCCTGCTCGGCGTGGACAGCAAATTCATCCCGGCCGAGCGCCGGCTGCACGGGCGCGGACGGCCGCTGCACGCATTGCGGATTATCTATGCCGCCACCATCATCGGCGGGGAACTCACCCATGAAACGGCTGGCTCGACCGACCAGGCATGCTGGTTCGGCCTGGACGAGGTGCCCGCGCTCGATCGGGTCGACCTCGTCGATGCCGGGCTGCGGCTCTATAGCCCGCAGCAGGCCTGAGGCCGGCCGGAGGAAGGCAAAGACGGCCGCAGATGGCGGAGCTGGGCGGCAGAATTGTGTTGCGGCCGTGGCGATGTGATTAGACTCGGTCCAAGAGTTCCATCGGCCCAGCGCCGGTGCAGAGTGGATCATGAGGCAGCAGCGCCCGCGACCGAGCCCGGAGGGAGCCCCCATGGAACAGCCCCACCGGACGGCTGCCCCTGTCCAGGGAGCGGAACCGATGGTCAGTTTCCGCAACGTGACCAAGAGTTACGCCGCGGGACATCCCGCCGTCGACAATCTGAGCCTGGACCTGGACCGCGGCGCCATCACGGTCTTCGTCGGTCCCTCCGGCTGCGGCAAGACCACTTCGCTGCGCATGATCAACCGCATGGTCGAACCCAGCTCCGGAACCGTGCTCGTGGACGGCAAGGACATCGCGGGCCAGGCCCCGGCGGCCCTCCGCCGCTCCATGGGCTATGTGCTGCAGTCCGCAGGGCTGCTGCCGCACCGCACCGTGCTGGACAACATCGGCACGGTTCCGCGGCTCAACGGGGTATCCCGGCGCCAGGCGCGCACCCGCGCACGGGAGCTGCTCGACGTCGTCGGACTTCCCGCGTCCCTGGCCACGCGGTACCCTTCCCAGCTTTCCGGCGGCCAGCAGCAGCGCGTCGGGGTGGCGCGCGCGCTCGCCGCGGACCCGCCGATCCTGCTGATGGACGAGCCGTTCAGCGCCGTGGATCCGGTGGTCCGGGCCGAATTGCAGCAGGAGCTGCTCCGCCTCCAGCAGGAGCTGGCCAAGACCATCGTGTTCGTCACCCACGACATCGACGAGGCAACGCTGATCGGGGACAAGGTGGCCGTCTTCGCCACCGGCGGCCGGCTGGCGCAGTTCGCGCCGCCGGAGGAACTGCTGCGGGCCCCCGTGGACGATTTCGTCGCCGGCTTCGTGGGCCGCGACCGCGGGTTCCGGTCGCTGTCGTTCCGGCCCGCGGACGCGCTGCCGCTGCATTCGGCCGCCACGGCCACGTTGGGATCACTGGCGGATGCGCCGGCCGCCGGGTGGCTGCTGGTTATTGACGACGGCGGTGCCCCGGTGGGGTGGCTGCCTCCCGGGGAGCGGTCCACGGCGGGGCTGCTGGTCGGCGGGTCGCTGTTCAGGCTCGGCTCGACGCTGCGGCTGGCGCTGGATGCGGCCTTGTCTTCCCCGTCCGGGCGCGGTGTGGCCGTCGACGACGCCGGCCGGGTCGCCGGGCTGGTGGACGCCGAGGACGTCCTCAAGCGGCTGGAAACGGGCAGGGCCGGCTGAGATGGAGTGGTTCCTGGCCAACCTGGGCTTTGTCCTGGACCTGACCTGGCTGCACCTGGTTCAGTCGGTGCTGCCGCTGCTGTTTGGACTGCTGCTCTCGCTCCCGCTGGGCTACACGGCCTGGCGGCTGCGGCCAATCCGCACGGCCGTGCTCTCCGTCAGCTCGATGCTCTACACGATTCCGTCGCTGGCGCTCTTTGTGCTGCTGCCCTTCGTCCTGGGCACGAGCATCCTCGACCCCATGAACCTGGTGGCCGCGCTGACCATCTACGCCGTCGCGCTGCTGGTGCGGTCCGTGGTCGATGCGCTGGAGTCGATTGACGACGGCGTGCGGCAGGCTGCCGTGGCCATGGGGTACCGGCCGTTCCGGCGCTTCTTCGCGGTGGACCTGCCGCTGGCCGTGCCCGTGCTCTTCGCCGGCCTGCGCGTGGTCTCGGTGAGCAATATCTCCCTGGCCAGCGTCGGCGCGCTGATCGGCGTCCGGAACCTGGGCACGCTCTTCACCGACGGTCTGCTGCGGTTCTTCCTCACGGAAATCGTGGTCGGCATTGTGCTGACCCTGCTCCTGGCCGTCCTCATGGATTTGCTCCTGGTGGCGGCGGAACAACTTTTGACACCCTGGCACAGGGCCGGAGGCAAGCGGCACGTTGCCGGGACGGACCAGGGGAGGCAAACGCGCGCTTCCGCCGGGGAGCGGCCGGATCCGGCCGAGGCGGCCGTGCTGCCATGAACATCATCGAACTCGTGGCACAGTGGTTCGCGGACCCGGCCCAGTGGAGCGGACCGGCCGGGATTCCGGTGCGGCTGGCAGAGCATCTGGCCTACACAGGCCTGACGCTGCTGATCGCAGGGGCTATTGCCGTGCCGATCGGGATGTACGTCGGCCATACCGGAAAAGGACGCATCGCCGTCGTTGGTGCTGCCAGCGCCCTGCGCGCCTTGCCCACACTGGGGCTGCTCACCCTCTTTGTGCTCCTGATGGGCCTCGGACTCATGCCGCCGATCTGGGCGCTGGTCATCCTCACCATTCCACCGCTGCTGGCCGGCGCGTACTCCGGTATCGCAGCCGTGGACCCCACGCTCGTGGACGCCGCGCGCGGCCTTGGGATGACCGAATGGCAGGTGCTGGCCAAGGTCGAACTGCCGAACGCGCTGCCCGTCCTGCTCGGCGGCCTCCGCGCCGCGGTGCTCCAGGTGATTGCCACGGTCGCCGTCGTTGCCTACATCAATTTGGGCGGCCTTGGCCGGTACCTGATCGACGGACTGGCCATCAGCGACCCGGTGCGGATGTTCGGCGGCGCCATCCTGATTGCGCTGCTGGCCCTGGTCGTGGACGGCATCCTCGCCGTCGTCCAAAAATTCGCCGTCTCGCCCGGCCTGGCTGACCGCCGGCGCCGGAAGCGGCGTGAAACCCCCACTGTTGGCGCCGTCCAAGGCGGCATGTAAGGAGAGAGATGAAGAACCTGTCACCGGCCCGCCGGAGCATCATCACAGCGGCGGCTGCATCCGCTCTGGCCCTGGGACTGAGCGCCTGCGGCGCCAACTCCAACCCGCTGGAAGAGGACACGGCCGGCCCCGCTGCCAGCCCGGGAGTCTCGGGTCCGCTGGTGGTCGGGTCCGCCAACTTCCCGGAAAGCCAGGTCATCGGCGAAATCTACGCCGGAGCCCTCAACGCGGCGGGCATCGAAGCGACGACCAAGCCCGGCATCGGCTCGCGCGAGGTCTACGTCAAGGCGGTGGAGGAAGGCTCCGTGGACGTCATTCCGGACTACAGCGGCAACCTGCTGCTGTTCCTGGACCCGGAGGCGACGGCCGCCTCCGCGGACGAGATCATGGAGGCCCTGCCCGCGGCCCTGCCGGAAGGACTGAGTGTCCTGGAACCGTCGCCGGCCGAGAACAAGGATGCCATGGTAGTCACCAAGGCCACGGCGGAAAAATACCAGCTGTCCTCGATCGAGGACATGGGGCCGGTGTGCGACGAGCTGGTGCTCGGAGCCAACCCGGAATTCGCCGAGCGCGGGTACGGGCTGCCGGGGCTGAAGGAGAACTACGGCTGCGAACCGAAGTCCTTCGAGCCCATCAACGACGCCGGCGGTCCCGCGACCTTGAAGGCGCTGATCACCGACCAGATCCAGGTGGCCGATATCTACACGACAACGCCTTCCATCGAGGACAACGACCTGGTCGTGCTGGAGGATCCCAAGAACAACTTCATTGCCCAGCAGGTGCTGCCGCTCGTGTCGTCCGCCTCGGTCGGGGAGGAGGCCACGCAGGTGCTCAACGAGGTCTCGGCGGCGCTGACCACGGAGGATCTGATCGACCTGAACCGACAGGTCAGCGGCGACGAAAAGCGCAACCCGGCAGACGCTGCCGCCGACTGGCTGAAGGAGAAGGGCCTGGCCGAGTAGCTTTCGGTCGTGTGCGAAGATCAGTAAATGGCCGAGTTCAAGCAGTCCAACAAGCTCCACAACGTCCTCTACGACATCCGCGGTCCGCTGCTCGAGCATGCCCAGCGGATGGAGGCCGAGGGCCATCGGATCCTGAAGCTCAATATCGGCAATCCCGCGCCGTTCGGGTTTGAGGCCCCGGACGCGATCCTGGTGGATATGATCCGCAACCTGCCGAACGCGCAGGGCTATAGCGATTCGCGAGGCATCTTCTCCGCCCGGACCGCGGTGTCGCAGTACTACCAGACGCGCGGGATCCAGGAGATCGGCGTCGACGATGTCTACCTGGGTAATGGCGTCAGCGAGCTGATCACCCTGAGCCTGCAAGCGCTGCTGAACAACGGCGACGAGGTCCTGATACCGGCACCGGACTACCCGCTCTGGACCGCCTCGGTCAGCCTGGCCGGCGGCCATCCCGTCCACTACCTTTGCGTTGAGGAAGAGGGATGGCTGCCGGACCTCGAGGACCTGGAACGGAAGATCACGCCCAACACCAAGGGCCTGGTCATTATCAATCCGAACAACCCCACCGGCGCCGTCTACCCGCGCCGGATCCTCGAGGGAATGCTGGAACTGGCCCGCCGGCACGACCTCGTCGTCTTCTCGGACGAGATCTACGAGAAGATCCTCTACGACGGCGAGGAGCACACCAATACGGCCCTCCTGGCCGACGACGTGCTCATCCTGACCTTCAGCGGGCTGTCCAAGGCGTACCGGGTCTGCGGCTTCCGCAGCGGCTGGATGGCGATCTCCGGCCCCAAGCATCTGGCCGGCGACTACATCGAGGGCATCAACCTGCTCACGAATATGCGCCTGTGCGCCAACGTACCGGCCCAACACGCCATCCAGACGGCTCTGGGCGGGTACCAGAGCATCAATGATCTGATCCTGCCCGGCGGCAGGCTGCTGGAACAGCGGGACAAGGCTTACGAGATGCTCAACGCCATTCCGGGCGTGAGCACGCAGCAAGCCAAGGGAGCGCTCTACCTGTTTCCCAAACTGGACCCCGAGGTCTATCCGATCGAGGACGACGAAGCCTTCGCCCTCGATTTGCTCAAGCAGCAGAAGATCCTGGTCTCGCACGGCAGGGCCTTCAACTGGATCAAACCGGACCACTTCCGGCTGGTCACGCTGCCCAACGTCGGAATCCTCGAAGAAGCCGTGGGCCGCATCGGCGAATTCCTGAGCACCTACCGGCCGTGAAAAGGGACGAAATGGCGGCCGCGCCGGCCCCTCCGCTGCCGGACTTCGAACCGGCCGGCCTGCTGCGTGTACGGCAAGGCTTCGACCTGGCTGCCGTGGACCCTCGGTCGACTCCGGGCTTCGACGGCGGCAAGGACGAGGGTGAACGGCTCCTGGCAGCTGAAGACGAGGAACTGTCCGACCTGCAGGAAAGGCTATTTGCACAAAGCCGTTCCGGGGCGCGGGACGCGGTCCTGCTGGTGCTGCAGGCGATGGATACCGCTGGCAAGGGCGGCATCGTCCGGCACGTCATCGGTTCTGTCGAACCCCAAGGCGTGCACCACAAGGCCTTCAAGGCGCCCACGGCGGAGGAACGGTCGCACGGCTTCCTCTGGCGCATTGAAAAGGAGCTCCCGGGGCCCGGAATGATCGGCGTCTTCGACCGCTCCCACTACGAGGATGTCCTGGTCCAGCGTGTACGCGGGCTCACGCCGCCAGCGGAAATAGAGCAGCGCTATGGGCTCATCAACGAGTTCGAGGCGAAGATCGCTGCTGGAGGAACGCGCATCCTCAAGGTGATGCTCCACATCAGCAAGCAGGAGCAGAAAGAGCGGCTGCAGGAGCGGCTCGACCGCGCCGACAAGCACTGGAAATACAATCCGGGCGATGTCAACGACAGGGCTTATTGGGACGATTACCAGCACGCCTACCAGATCGCGCTGGAGCGGACCAGCACCGACGCAGCCCCATGGTTCGTCGTGCCGGCAGACCGCAAATGGTATGCCCGGATAGCCGTGCAGCAGTTGCTGATCGGCGTGCTCGCCGACATCGATCCGCAGTGGCCGGTGGCGGATTTCGACGTCGAGCGGGAGAAGCTGCGCCTGGCCGCGAGCTAATTGCCGCCGTTTGTATTGGCGGCGGTGCCGCTGTCCGTGGCAGCTCGCGCGGCATCCAGCCGCTGCCGGGCGCCTTCGAGCCACGTTTCGCACCGCGCTGCCAGCGCTTCGCCCCGCTCCCACAGGGCGAGGGACTGTTCCAGACTGATGTTGCCTGCTTCCAGCTGGTGGACTACGGCGACCAGTTCCTCGCGGGCCTGCTCGTAGCTCATGGCTGCGATATCGGTGTTCTCGGCGTTGGCCGTAGGGTTCTCGGTCATACGATCGGTCTCTCTCTGGACGGAATGGGAATGAGCGCTGGCAGCCCGGCGGATGTGTTCAGAGCACCTTGGCGGCAAGTTCGCCGGCGGCCAGGCGGACGCGGAGCCGGGTTTCGGCCGGTGCGTCCGCGCTGTCGCGCAGGACACTGCCATCAGGCAGCTGAACGACGGCGTACCCCCGGTCCAGCGTGTTCTGGGGCGACAGCGCCCGGACCTGTGCCTTCAGGTGCGACACTCGGTCCGCATCCCGGTGGATCGCCGCGCCGATGCAGTTGCGTGCCCGGGCCGTCAAGCGCTCCACATCTTCCGCCCGGGAATCAACCATGCTGGCAGGCGAGGCCAGCACCGGGCGGCTGCGCAGGGCGGCCAGCCGTTCTGCCTCGACCCGGATCAGCTGGTCAACCCGGCGGTCCAGCATCTGGCGCGCCCGGCCAATCCGGGTCAACTCCTCGTTGACGTCCGGCACGATCCTCTTGGCGGCATCTGTCGGCGTCGAGGCACGCAGGTCCGCTACGTCGTCGAGCAGCGGCCGGTCCGCTTCGTGGCCGATCGCACTCACAACCGGAGTTTCAGCTGCTGCAACGGACCGGACCAGCTCCTCGCTGCTGAACGGGAGCAGGTCTTCCAGCGAGCCGCCGCCGCGGGCGATGACGATCACGTCGACCTCGTGGTGCCTGTCGAGCTCAGCCAGCGCCTGCATGACCTGGGCTACGGCGTTGACGCCTTGGACTGCGACCTCGCGGACTTCGAACGCCACCGCCGGCCAGCGCAGCGAGGCGTTGCGGATAACGTCTTTCTTGGCATCGGAATCCCGCCCGGTGATGAGGCCGATCCGGTGCGGCAGCATCGGCAGGGGCTTCTTCCGGGCTTCGTCGAAGAGCCCCTCGCGGGCCAGCGCCTGGCGCAGGCGCTCCAGCCGGGCCAGCAGGTCACCGAGCCCCACCGGACGGAGGTCGCGGGTCTGCATGGAGAGCCTGCCCGTCTTGACGTACAGTTCCGGCCTGATCTGGGCCACGACTCGGGAGCCGGGCTCGAGGGGCAGGTCCAGCCGCGACATAACGCTGTTGAACGCCATCAGACTGAAGGAGGCTTCGGCTTCTGTGTCGCGCAGAGTCAGGTAAGTGACGTTGTTGCGCCGGTTCAACTCGATCACCTGGCCCTCGACCCAGGTGGGAGGAACCCGCTCTATATGGGTCTTCAGCTTCTGGGAGAGCAGCCGCAGCGGCCAGGGATTCTCTGCCGTCGTCTCCATGGCTGTCGCCGGCAAGGTGGACTTGGGGACGGGGGAGCTCACCTCGCCGTGGACAAGTCCATGGTTGTGGTTCACGTCAGGAGCCCCTCTCGGCCCAAGCAGGCCACGCGAATTGGTAGAGCAAGTTCTTACATTCTTACAGTTATCACCGACAGCATTGGCCCCTGCCCTGCTTATGCACAGGCGCAGCCGGTTCCTGGCAGGCGCCGGGAAGCAGCGGACCCAAGGCACTGGTGACAGGCCTAACGGCGCCCCGGCTCTCGGGCTGCAGGCGGTAGAGGCTAGCATGGATGGCATGACGAGCACCGCTGTCTCTGTTCCGATGCCCAGCATTCCCCGTAAGCGCCGCAGCCCTGAAGAAATCGCCGCCGCGGCCGATGTGAACGGCCCGCGCCGGGTTCTGCTGGCCGCGCCGCGCGGATACTGCGCCGGAGTGGACCGCGCCGTGATCGCCGTCGAAAAGGCACTCGAACACTACGGGCCGCCGGTCTATGTGCGCAAGCAGATTGTGCACAACGTCCACGTAGTTTCCACACTGGAGGAGAAGGGCGCGATCTTCGTCGAGGAAACCGACGAGGTGCCCGAGGGCGAACTCGTGGTCTTCTCGGCGCACGGGGTCAGCCCGGCCGTCGTGCAGTCCGCCGCGGACCGCCAGTTGCGCACCATCGATGCCACCTGCCCGCTGGTCACCAAGGTCCACCGGGAAGCCGTCCGCTTCGCCCGGGACGACAACGAGATCCTGCTGATCGGGCACGAGGGCCATGAGGAGGTCGAGGGCACCTACGGCGAGGCCCCTGAGCATACGACGATCGTCAACAACCCGGCCGAGGCGCGGACTGTGCAGGTCCGCGACCCGGACAAGTTGATCTGGCTGTCGCAGACCACGCTGTCGGTCGACGAGACCATGGAGATCGTATCCATCCTGCGCGAACGGTTCCCCAATCTGCAGGATCCGCCTAGCGACGACATTTGCTATGCAACATCCAACCGGCAGGCCGCGATCAAGAAGATCGCCCCCCAGGCTGATCTGGTGATCGTTGTCGGTTCGGCGAATTCGTCGAACTCAGTGCGACTGGTGGAGGTCGCACTGGAATACGGCGCCAAGGCATCCCACCGCGTGGACTTTGCCAATCAGGTGGATGAATCCTGGTTTGAGGGCGTTTCCACCATCGGCGTGACGTCCGGTGCCTCCGTTCCCGAGGTCCTGGTCCGTGAAGTCCTGAGCCTGCTCGCGGAGTACGGCTATGGCGATGTCGAAGAGGTCGTGACAGCAGAAGAAGACATTCTCTTCTCGCTTCCGAAGGAATTGCGTGCCACGCTGAAGGAGAAGGGCGATCTGTCCCGCGGCCTCGGCGGCCGCGGAGCCCGTCCCACCCAGTAGCGGACGGGCTCCGGCTGGACCTAGGCGCTGCGTTCCTGTCCGGCGATCAACTCCGGCGCAGACAGCAGCCGGGGCGTGCTTTCCAGAGCTGTTGGCCCGGCGGGCGGCTCCAGTGCCCCAGGATCGAAGGCAGTGATTTTGCGTGCCGTCGGCAGGACCCTCGACTCGAGCGTGCCGACGAAGGAGTTGTACTTCTCAACTGAGCTCTTCAACGACGAGCCCAGCCGGGTGACATGGTCCCCGAGCGTCCCCAGCCGTTCGTAGAGCTGGCGCGAGAGCTCGAAGATTTCGCGGGCGTTTTCGGTCAGCACTTCCTGCCGCCAGCTGAAAGCCACCGACTTCAGCGAGGCCAGCAATGAGACGGGGGAGACGAGGCCGACGTTGCGGGAGAACGCGTAGTCCAGCAGCTCCGGGTCGCTGTGCAGCGCGGCCGACAGGACTGACTCGGCCGGCAGGAAACACAGCACCAATTCCGGAGAAGCCTGCACGCCCTCCCAGTACTTCTTCCCCGCGAGGGCATCGACGTGCGCCTTGACTGCCTTGGCATGGGCGGCAAGCAGTTCGGCCCGTTCCCGCTCCACGCCGGCATCGCCCTGTGCAGGCAGCTCCTGCGCTTCCAGATAGGCCCGCAGCGGAACCTTGGCATCCACAACCAGCGACTTGTCCCCGGGCAGCCGGACCATCATGTCCGGCCGCAGTGTACGGTCCGCGATGGTCAGATGGACCTGTTCGGAAAAATCCACGTGGGGCAGCATGCCGGCGGCTTCCACGACCCGCCGCAACTGGACCTCGCCCCACTGTCCGCGCGCAGAGTTCGACTGCAGCGCCGCAGTCAGCGTCTGGGTCGAACGCAGCAGCTGCTCATCACTACGCCGCGCCGCCCGCAGCTGCTCCTGGAGCTGGCCGAAATGTTCCACCCGGTCCCGCTCCAGCAGGCTCACCTGCTGCTGGACGGTGCGCAGCTTCTCGCCAACCGGCGCCAGCGCGCGGAGCACCGCGTTGTCCTGTTCGCCCTGGGTGGCCAGCTGCCGGTTGTGCTGGCCCAAGATCCGGTTCTCCGCCTGAGCCGCAGCCAAATCCGCAGCCGCGGCACCCAAGCGGGCACCGGCGTCGTCAATTTCCTCCGTAAGCTCCCGCACCCTGCGCCGATACGGCATGGCCACGGCGTACGCCCCGCCCGCAGCCCCGACCAACAAGGCCAGCAGCATCAGTACTACCTGTAAAGCATCCATGGCTCCACCTTGCCAGCGGGGTAGGACAGTTTTGGCCAACCCGGACGGGGCACGAATCGCGCCGCGTGCCGCAGGGCCGGTATTCTTGACTACCGTGGCTCTAACTATTGGCATCGTCGGACTGCCCAACGTCGGCAAATCAACCCTTTTCAACGCGCTGACCCGCAACCAGGTGCTGGCCGCGAACTATCCGTTCGCGACTATCGAACCGAATGTCGGCGTCGTCCCGCTGCCGGACGAGCGGCTGGACAAGCTCGCTGAAATCTTCGGCTCCGCACGCATCCTGCCGGCCACCGTCTCCTTCGTCGATATCGCAGGCATCGTTCGCGGCGCGTCGGAAGGTGAAGGCCTGGGCAACCAGTTCCTGGCCAACATCCGCGAAGCACAGGCCATTGCGCAGGTCGTCCGCGTCTTCGATGACCCGGACGTTGTGCACGTCGAAGGCAAGGTGGATCCCCATTCCGACATGGAGACCATCAACACGGAACTGATCCTGGCGGACCTGCAGACGATCGAAAAGGCGCTGCCCCGCGTGGAAAAGGAAGTGAAGATCAAGAAGCGCGAAGCGGCCGAGCTTACCGCCCTGGAGGCGGCGCGCAAGGTCCTTGAACGCGGCGACACGATCTTTTCATCAGTCGACAGCGACAAGCTGGACCTGGAGCATCTGCGCGAACTCAGCCTGCTGACGGCCAAGCCGTTCATTTTCGTATTCAATGTTGACGACCAGATCCTCGCGAGCCCGGAGCGGCAGGAGGAGCTGCGCAAGCTCGTGGCGCCGGCGGACTGTGTCTTCCTCGATGCCAAGCTCGAAGCGGACCTGGTGGAACTGGAGCCGGAAGAAGCACGCGAAATGCTGGAGATGAACGGCCAGGAAGAGTCCGGCCTGGACCAGCTGGCACGCGTCGGCTTCCACACCCTGGGCCTGCAGACCTACCTCACCGCCGGGCCCAAGGAGGCGCGGGCGTGGACCATCAACCGGGGCGACACCGCGCCGCAGGCTGCCGGCGTGATCCACTCCGATTTCCAGCGCGGCTTCATCAAGGCCGAGGTCGTTTCCTTCGCAGACCTGGTCGAGGCGGGGTCCATGGCCGAAGCCAAGGCGCGCGGCAAGGTCCGCATCGAAGGCAAGGACTATGTCATGTCCGACGGCGACGTGGTGGAGTTCCGCTTCAACGTCTGACGTCCAGTGGCACGGCGCGATTACGGAGCAACACGACTGACCCCTCGACAGCGATTCGCCTCGCATGACGATTGTCGCCGAGTTCTCTGCCGCGTGGGCGGCAGGAGATCTAGGCGCGGTCGCCGAGTGCCTTGCCGACGGCGCCCAATGGGCAAGTTTGCGAGCTGTGACGGCTACGCGACACGCGACGCCCAGCGTGTCGACTTCTGCCATGTGGTCCGTTTCGCGGGAGCCGCCAAGACGGCGCGGATCGCCGAGATTCGCACCTACCTCGTCGACGGGAGTGATAGGTAGACCCGCCACTCCCGTCCGAGCAGGAGGAGAGCCCTTTATTGCAAAGTGTGAGATGCCATGGCGACGCGCATAGTGATATCATGATGTCACCGACCTGTGGAGGTGGTTGCGGTGCCGAACGTGCTGATTCGTGGACTCAGCGACGAGGCTGTCGCGCGAATCGACCGGAGTGCTGAAGAGCTGGGCCTGTCTCGTAATGAATACCTGCGTCGCCAGCTGGAGGGTGATGCGCCCCGACCGGCGGCGAAAGTCACCGAAGAGAGCTGGAAGAGGTCGGCGGAGATCCTCGCTGACCTCGCCGATCCCGACGTCATGGCCGACGCATGGCGGTGACGGGTTGGCTCATCGACAAGTCCGCGTACGTGCGCATGCAGTTGGGGCAGACATCGGATTCAAAGATGTGGAACTCGCGTATCGAGCGCGGTCTCGTACGGGTCTCGACAATCACGAGGCTTGAGATCGGATTCTCGGTGCGCACGGGGGAGGACGGGCGGATGATCTTCGCAGTGCCACCGTTGTCGCTCATGCCGATCCAACGGTTGACACCCTCGATGGAGGATCGTGCGTGGGAGGTACAGATGCTGCTCGCAGATCGTGGGCAGCACCGAGCGCCGTCCATCCCGGACCTCCTGATCGCCGCAATTGCGGAGAAGGCCGGGCTGACAGTTTTGGCCGTGGACAAGGACTTCGACCTGATCGCCGAGATCACCGGGCAGCCTGTGGAGACGCTCGCGCTGCGCTGACCACGCAGGAGATCGTGCTCCAGATGTTCCTAGCCGCGGGCAGATGATGCGCCTGCCCAAGCCCCTCGCCCTCAGGGATCCTTGTAGTTGAGCGGTGGTGACAGGCGGTCCGCATCCGAGTGGGTGATTACAGGGTCGTCTACGATGTAATCGACAGCGAGTTCATGAACTTGTTCTACGGCAGGGGCACAGCCGCGAGATTTACCGGCAGTGCGCGGTGGTGCTCAGTGCTGTAGTCGTCGGGGCGTGGCGGCGGGCGAATGAGGGCTCCGGCGAAGGCCGCCATAGCGGCTACCGTGAATGTTGGGGACTGAACCGATGGACGAACCGACTGTCTCTTGATGGAAAGCCGCTGCCTGCAGTTCTGCCGATCTCTTCGCGAACAGCTCATGCGTGGACGTGCGAGACCAGGTTGGCGGCCACCTCCCGATGAGCCAGGGGCCGCGGGGGAAAAACCACAGTGGACTTTCGCCTGCTATCGGCTTATAGACGACCAGCAGGTCGCCGATGCTGCCCAGAAATGTTGCGCTTGAAGCCGTCGTGATGCGGACGGTGAGCGTCAGCTCGGCGGTCACCAGGTCCAGCGCTGGCATCAGGTCCCGGGAAGGGTGCAGACGTGCCCGTCAGTGTCTATTGGGGAACCGCAGAGAGGGCACGTTGGGCGCCCGGCGTCCACGATCTCACGGGTGCGCTTCGCGAAAGCGCGGGCGGTGCCGACCGGCATCCGCACCAGCAGCATCTCGTCCGCGTCAGCCCCGCCCTCATCACGCGATTCGTCGTCGGGAGCGACATCGGGGATGGCGTAGGCCTCTATCACGACCTGCGCCGTCGTCGGGTCCCAACCTAAGCTCATGGAGCCGGTACGAAACTGCTCCTGAACGGCCTCGAGTTGGTCGTTGTCGACAAGTTCAATCGGGGTGTTCGTGGGCACGCTGAAGGGATTGCCCTCGACGGCGATGAGTTGGTCGAGAATTTCGTCGATCTTCTCCGCGAGCAGAGCCGACTGCTGCTTCTCCAGGGCAATACTCACGATTTGCGTCCCCGCACGCACCTGCAGATAGAACGTGCGCGCCCCCGGAAGGCCAATGGTGCCAACGACGACCCGATCAGGCCAGGCGAACTCGTGAACACGTGTAGGCATGTCAGTACTTTAGGCCCATGAGGTTCAGGACGCTTGCTGCCCTGAACCGCCGCCCACCGGCGCATCGGCAGGGCGGATGCCGTTCGACAGCCACGACAGATCGCCGACGTCGTGTTGGTCGCGTAGACGCTGACTAACGCCGTAGCCCACGATCGATACGGACCCTGGGCCCACGTTGATACGCTGGAAAAGGTCAAGGTGCATGTCAAGCGCGTCGGCAAGGATTGACTTCATGACGTCGCCGTGACTTACCGCTGCCCACACGGCCCCTGACCCGTGCTCCGTCTCGAAGGCCGCATCGTGGCGTCGGATCGCTGCCACCGACCGGCCCTGCATCGCGGCCAGGGATTCACCGCAGGGAAAGACGACGGCGGACGGTTGCGACTGCACAACCGGCCACAAATCCTCGGTCGCGAGATCACTGATGGCGCGGTCCTGCCACTCGCCGTAATCGCACTCGGTGCGATCAAGTTCGATCGGCGCGTCCGGCGAGCCAGCCTGGCGATCGAGGATGAACTGGGCGGTCTCCCGACAACGCTCCAAAGCACTCGACACCACCCCGACGACGGGCACGGCCGCGAGCCTGTCTCCGGTCAGGGCCGCCTGGTCGCGCCCGATCTGGTCCTGCACGCGAGCAGCGCACCGGGAGCCCCGGCGATGGTCTTCCACCAAAGCGCTTTTAAAGAGCTCGCTTCGGGAACCCGCTCCGCCTGATCCTTGCCGGCAGCACTTTGGCGCCAGCGGCGTGTTGCGGGCGGTCGGGCCCTGCACCGGTGATGCACGGAACATAGTGTCCCGGTGCCAGCCTCGTGGTGGTGTTCCGGGTGGCGGGCTATCGTGGGCGGCATGGATCTACAGTTGGCAGGACGTGTGGTGCTCGTCGTCGGGGGGACCGGGTTGGTTGGCACGGCGGTGGTCGACCGTCTTCGCGCGGAAGGCGCCACTGCGGTGGCGGCCTCGCGCAGCGGGCGCGGAGGGTTGGTCCTGGATGCGCGGGACAAGGCCTCCGTCGCCGCGGGGATCTCCACCGTGATCGAAGAACACGGGCAACTGGACGGTGTGGTCGTCGCCGCTGCCCCCAGCGCCCAGACCCTGGATTCGGCGCGGAATTCCGACCCGGAGCAAGTGCTTGAGGCCGTGGACGCCAAGGCGTCGGGTTTTCTCAGGCTGGCGAACGCGGCGCTCGATGTCATGAGCAGGGCAGGTTACGGACGCATCGTCGGGGTGGCCGGACAGAATGCGTTCCTGACCGGAAATGTGGCGGGTTCGGTGCGCAACGCGGCGCTCATTATCGCCGCAAAAAACCTTGCCGACTCGGTCGCCGGCACGGGGGTCACGGTCAATACGGTTAGTCCCGGAGTCGTTCGCGACGACGCCCATACTGATGTCGTGGCCAGCAAGGCGGGGGAGGTCCGGCCCTCCGAGGTTGCCGATCTCATAGCATTCCTGGTGTCTCCGGTTGCCAGCGCCATCTCTGGTGAATCGATCGCCGTCGGGCACCGCGTTCGCGGCGTCACCTCCATGTGAGCATCTCAACGCGCCGCGTTGCGACAGGCGCGGTCATCCGATCCGTTACACGTTCGCACAGCGGCGCAGGCGCATCGCGGGTTTGCGATGTCGTGCTCGGGTCTCGTTGAGAGAGCAGAAGATCGTAGGGATTCTGATCCAGCAGGTCCCCTACATCCGCTTCCCGCGCATCCTCAATGCCCTCAAGATCTTGCGGCAGGTGCTGGCCGAGCGCGTGATTCCAGTACGGAGGCGTAAGTCTGGCCGATCGGCTTCGTTCGGCCCGCCGGCTCGGCAACAGCTCGTGGTCAGGGCGGTGATCACGGCGTTGTGGCCGATGAGGCATCCATCGCCGATTTCGATGCCGCCTTGGTCCTGAAACCGGCAGCCGTGCCTTCTCCTGCAGAGAACCCAGCGTTTGGCGCAGCCCTCAGTGTCATTCGGGCTCTGGGCGCCTGCGGTTCCGCTTGGTCTCGGAACGTAACCGTTTTCCTTGAAGCCGACGACGCCGGGAGCCACTCGTGGGACGGCTGGGCCGCCGGACAACAGGCGGAGCCAGTGCGTCACGCAGGACTGCGACGAGGCGCTGCCTTGCCGCAGTCCTGTTGAGCCGCTGGGAGCGGTGCTCGGCGGCGCTGATGGTCAATACGGTGCCCGAGACTCTTCCGGAGAGCCGGTCGAGGAGGCGTTCGCGCTGGACCTCGCTCAGCGCAGTTGTCGTGCCGAGATCGAGGCTGAGCTGCACACGTGAGTCGGCAGTATTGACGCTCTGGCCGCCAGGACGGGAGGCGCGGGAGAACTGTTCGACCAGCTCTCCCGCCGGTACCCGAAGGCCGCGGGGCGCGCCGGGTCCCGGAGGCACATGCAGGTCGTCCACACGATGATTGTCCCGCGCCTCCGCCCGAATTGCCGCAACCCGAGGCTTCTTTTCTGTGTTGTGGGCTCGTTAGCATGTGGCGCATGGCCATCAAACTTGAGAACATCGGTATCGCCGTTCGCGACCTCGAAGCAACGACCGCGTTTTTCAGGACCTTGGTCTCACTGTTATCGGCCGCGACACCGGTCAGCGGTGAGTGAACCGACACCGCCGTCGAACTTGAAGGCAACCACGCCAACATCGCGATGCTCCAGATCCCGCACGGTCACGGTCGTCTTGAGCTCTTTGAATACATTCACCCCGAGGCGATCGAACCTGCAACGAATCGTGGAGCGTGCGAAGGGTTTGGTTGAGATTTTCGGGCCCACGGTTGCAGCAGACGCGATCCGGGCAGGCCTGGTTTAGGACTTCCGCTTATCTGCGATGCGTGCCTCGCTGATTCCAGCCGGGCCGTGGGGGTCGGGCATCCCGGTGGACAAGTTTGCCCGCGAGCCGATCCTGAGACAGGACACGGTGGAGCCTGGGTTAAACAGCCCGACGACAGTCGACTGTTGGCGGCAAGATATCCACAAATGGCAAGAAGCTGGCTTGGGGAGCACATTGCTGCCCAAGAATCGTCGTATGGGAATCAGATATTACGCATACGCATTCGACAAGGATCAGGCAGAGAAGGCGCTCGCCGACCCACTCACTGTGATCGGCTCCGACCCGCTCGCGGATGCGTGGGGCCTCCTGCCGGCCTCCATACAGGGCGTCACAGAGGGTCGACAACCTTTGCCGGAGCATGACTTCCTCTACCTCGACAAGGCATGGCCGTACCTGCAGCGGCTGACTGCTCCGCCCACTCCAAGTGCGGGCGCCAGACCCGCTTACCTGATGTTCGAAGGGGACGTGACGTACACCGACTGTGGTCTCTCGTGGCATCCCTGGCTGCGCACGCTCCTGCCTCCTGAAGTCGCCTTGATCGCGCGGGACCTGGAGGCGATCAGCGACCACGAGATCGAAGCGGGCCTGGGAGAGATCTCTTCGCCTCATCAGTCTCTGAAGTCCGAAGTAGCCTATGCCACCGACTTTTTCCATCGAGCCAAGGCCTTCGTCCATGCCGTGGCCTCGGAGGGGCGGGGATTCGCCTACATGATCGGTTGACCACAGTACAGCGGTAACGTACCGCGATGGGCAGCTTGGGGAAGTGCTCCGGCCGCAGTTGCGGTGTCTCTGCCCCTGTTGCCAGGGAGGGTGATGGGTTATGGTGGGCCCATGTCGCGGTTCAGCTTTCTGGGGTGGCCGGTTGTCCGGCAATTCGGGTCGGGTGATCCACTCGGCCGCGGCGAAGCCGTAACATCTCCGAAGACCCGCGTGATCTCGCCGCGGACCTCGACTGCCGACCGGGTTGTTCAAAGCGTGTGCCCCTACTGCGCCGTCGGATGCGGCCAGCGCGTCTTCGTGAAAGACGAGAAGGTAGTCCAGATCGAAGGGGATCCGGATTCACCCATTTCCCGTGGGCGGCTCTGCCCGAAAGGATCAGCCAGCGAGCAACTGGTCAACGCGCCCGGCAGGCAGACAAAGGTGCTCTATCGGGCCCCCCACGCCAAGGACTGGCAGCAGTTGGACCTGGAGTCCGCCATCGAGATGGTGGCGGACAGATTCCTTGAAGCGCGTCGGAACAACTGGCAGCAGAACGATGAGCACGGCCGGCCGCTGCGCCGCACGATGGGCATTGCCGGCCTCGGCGGGGCCACGCTGGACAATGAAGAGAACTACCTGATCAAGAAGCTCTTCACCGCTGCAGGAGCCATCCAACTGGAGAACCAGGCCCGCATTTGACACTCCGCCACGGTTCCCAGTCTGGGAACCTCGTTTGGGCGGGGCGGCGCCACACAATCGCTCCAGGACATGGCCAATGCCGACTGTATCGTCATCCAGGGCTCGAACATGGCCGAATGCCACCCAGTCGGCTACCAGTGGGTGACGGAGGCGAAGGCACGGGGCGCGAAGGTCATCCATGTGGACCCGCGGTTCACCCGAACCAGCGCGGTGGCTGACAAACACGTGCCGATCCGCGCGGGATCGGACGTCGTGCTGCTCGGTGCCCTGATCAACTATGTGATCAGCAACGAGTTGTGGTTCAAGGAGTACGTCCTTGCCTACACCAACGCATCGACGTTGGTCGGCGAAGACTTCCGGGACACCGAGGACCTGGACGGCCTGTTCTCCGGATTCGATCCCGAGACCGGGCAGTACGACCTGTCTTCCTGGGCCTATGAGCGGAAGAGCGGGGCGGAAGCGCCCGGCGGACACGAGCACGGTGCTGATACTTCTGCACGGGCGGCCGGGCACCAATACGGTAGCGGCGGCCCGCCGCTGGGAAACCCTAAGTTTGAGCAGGACCCGACGCTGGAGCACCCGCGGACCGTCTTCCAGATTCTCAAGCGGCACTATGCCCGTTACACGCCCGAGATGGTCGGCGAGGCCTGCGGCATTTCCCCCGAGGATTTCGACTATCTGGCCCGGGCCGTCACGGAGAATTCCGGACGGGACCGGACCACGTGCTTCGCGTACGCCGTTGGGTGGACGCAACATACTCTGGGTGCCCAATTCATCCGAACGGCAGCGATCCTGCAGTTGCTGCTGGGCAATATAGGACGGCCTGGCGGCGGAGTCATGGCGCTGCGCGGCCATGCCAGCATCCAGGGTTCCACCGACATCCCGACCCTGTTCAATTTGCTGCCGGGCTACCTCCCGATGCCCAAGGCCGAGATGGAAACACTGCAGCAATACCTGGACGGCATTGCCTCGCCAACCCAGAAGGGATACTGGGCGGCTGCCGACACCTACACCGTCAGTCTGCTCAAAGCCTGGTGGGGCGATGCGGCCAACGAGGACTCGGAATGGGGCTACCAGTACCTGCCCCGGATCAACGGACCCCACGGTACATATGAGACGGTCATGAGCATGCTCAACGACGACGTCGAGGGCTACTTCCTCTTCGGCCAAAACCCTGCCGTCGGTTCGGCCCATGGACGCATGCAGCGGCTGGGCATGTCACATTTGAAGTGGCTGGTGGTGCGGGACCTGAGCCTGATCGAATCGGCTACCTGGTGGAAGGACGGTCCGGAAATTGCTTCGGGTGAACTCAAGACCGAAGACATAGCTACCGAAGTCTTCTTCATGCCTGCAGCCACCCATGTGGAGAAGGCCGGTTCCTTCACCCAGACGCAACGGATGCTCCAATGGCGCCACCAAGCTGTCCGGCCACCGGGCGATTGCCAGAGCGAACTGGAGTTCTTCTATGAACTGGGCAAGCGGATTCGGGCGAAGCTGGCGGATTCGTCCGATGAACGGGACCGGCCACTGCTGGACCTGACCTGGGACTATCCCGTCGATGAACACGGCGAGCCCGACGGCGAAGCGGTGCTCGCGGAAATCAACGGCAGGCATCTCACCGGGCCGCAGGCCGGCAGGCCCCTCTCGTCCTACACCGAGATGCGCGCCGACGGCTCGACATCGGGCGGATGCTGGATCTACACCGGAGTCTACGCGGACGGTATCAACCATGCCGCCGACCGGAAGCCTGGCCGGGAACAAGGCCCAGTCGCGCCCGAATGGGGCTGGGTATGGCCCGCGAACCGGAGGATTCTCTACAACCGGGCTTCCGCGGATCCCGATGGCAAACCATGGAGCGAACGCAAGAAGTACATTTGGTGGGACCCGGAGCAGAGCCGGTGGACCGGAGAGGACGTGCCGGACTTCCCTGTGGACCGCGCACCGGGGACTACCCCGAATCCCGGGGCGGGCGGGGCCGCGGCGCTCGCAGGCGACGATCCCTTCATCATGCAATCGGACGGCAAGGGATGGCTGTTCGCGCCTAAGGGCATGGTGGACGGACCCCTGCCGACGCACTACGAGCCCCAGGAGTCTCCGATCGCCAACCCGCTTTACCGACAGCAGCAGAACCCTGCCCGGTTAACCTATCCGCGCGCGGACAACCTCAGCGCGCCCAGTGCAGGTGAGCCAGGCTCCGAGGTCTATCCGTATGTCTTCACCACGTACCGGCTGACGGAGCATCACACTGCCGGTGGGATGAGCCGGTGGCTACCCTATCTCTCCGAACTCCAACCGGAAATGTTCTGCGAAGTGTCCCCGGAACTGGCAGCCGAACGGGGACTGGAACCGTACGGCTGGGCCACCATCATCTCGCCCCGTTCGGCGATCGAGGCGCGAGTTCTGGTGACCGAACGAGTGAAGCCGCTGAACGTTAGTGGACGGACCTTCCACCAGATCGGCTTGCCCTACCACTGGGGCATCGGGCAGGACGCCGTGGTTTCCGGCGACGCCGCCAACGATCTGCTCGGCGTGACGCTCGATCCCAACGTGCAGATCCAGGAGTCCAAGGCCGGCTCGTGTGACATCGTCCCGGGGCGGCGGCCACGTGGCGCCGCACTCCTCTCGCTGATCGCTGAATATCAGACCCGTGCGGGGGTGACACCGGAGACCGGCAACCAGAAGCTCACCGGTCCCGGCCGGGCAACGGGCCACGAGACGAAGGAGGAGTACTGAATGAACCGGCTGACCGAATTTCCGGACCACGTCAGGCAAACGGGCCATCCCCGGAAGGGCTTCTTCACTGACACGTCGATCTGCATCGGGTGCAAGGCATGCGAGGTCGCGTGCAAGGAGTGGAACCGCAATCCCCACGACTCAAAAGACTCAGGATACGAGCTGCTCGAGTCTTCCTACGACAACACCGGGTCTCTAGGAGCGGACACTTGGCGGCACGTCGCGTTCATCGAGCAGGACCAGGAGCAAATCGTCCGGGCCCGCGAATCCGGCCGGGCGCTTGTCAGTCTCGGCATGCCCGGCTTCGGCCCACCGCGGCAGGACCAGGCGCCCAACCTTGCCGGCGCGGACACGAGGCCGCCGGACACCCCGGACTTCCGGTGGCTGATGTCCTCCGACGTATGCAAGCACTGCACCAACGCCGGGTGCCTCGACGTCTGCCCCACCGGTGCCCTGTTTCGCACAGAGCATGGAACCGTCGTCGTACAGGACGACGTGTGCAACGGCTGTGGAACCTGCGTGGCAGGGTGCCCGTTCGGGGTGATCGAGCGGCGCAGCGACGGGACGGCAGGACCGAAGACCGAACGCGACTTCACCCCAGGGGAACAGGCCCCGACGCGCAACGTCGGCGTCGCCCAGAAGTGCACCTTGTGCTACGACCGCATGGTCGATGGTCAGACTCCCGCGTGCGCCCAAGCCTGCCCTACGACGTCGATCAAGTATGGCGAGCGTGAGGAGCTGGTGGCCACCGCGAAGGAACGGGTGGCGGAACTGCACGCGCAGGGGCTGACGGAGGCCCGGCTCTACGGAGCCAATGATTCCGACGGCGTGGGCGGCACGGGGTCTGTCTTCCTGCTGCTGGACGAACCGGAGGTGTACGGGCTGCCGCCGGATCCGCGGGTGCCTACGGCGGACCTTCCGCGCATGTTCAAGCGGGCAGGCATTGCCGCCGCCGGCATGCTGGCCGCCGCCACCGCGGCCTTCCTCGTGGGAGGCCGGGTTTGACGGTTTCCGACTTCGACGAATACCGCCCGCCCGAACCGCCTCGCTGGCGCAAGCGGGGCGGCAAGCGCCGCCGCGCTGGGATGGGCGGGGACCGCGGGGAAGTGCCGATGGTTCCCGAGGCCGGGTTCACTTCCTACTACGGACGGCCGGTCGTCAAGCCGCCGCCGTGGGGAGACCCGATAGCCGTTTACCTCTTCCTGGGGGGAGTGGCCGGCGGCTCGGCGCTGCTCGGCGTCGGTGGGCAGCTGACTGGCAACCCGATACTGTGCCGCAACAGCCGCCTGGCCGCGCTCGCCGCCGTCGGGATGGGAGCCGCGGCGCTGGTGGAGGACCTGGGCCGTCCCGAGCGGTTCCTCAACATGCTTCGCACCATCAAGCTCACATCGCCGATGAGCCTGGGCTCGTGGATTCTGACGGCTTTCAGTGCCGGCGTCGGAGTCTCAGCCGTTTCCGAAATCGATCGGATGACCGGTTCGCGGCTGCCGCTCGGGCCGCTGCGCCGGCTGCTTCGTGGGCTCGAGGGGCCGGCTGGAGTGGAAGCTGCGGTGTTCGCAGCCCCGCTGTCCGCCTACACCGCTGTCCTGCTCTCGGACACCGCGAATCCGACTTGGAATGCCGCCCGGGAGGATTTGCCCTTCGTCTTCGTCAGTTCTGCCAGTCTCGCCGCGGCGGGCCTCGCCATGATCACCACCCCGGCCAAGGAGGCCGCACCAGCTCGGGCGCTCGCCGTGCTCGGAGTCGCCGGCGAGCTGATCGCCACCCGACGCATGGAGAAAAATATGGACCCGGTCGCGGCCGAGCCTCTGCACTTGGACGGGCCTGGACGGATGCTGGCCTGGAGCGAGCGGCTGGCCGTCGCCGGAGGTGTCGGCGCGCTTTTCGGAGCCCGGCACAGGCTTATCGCGGCACTGTCGGGGGTAGCGCTGCTCGGTGCCTCGGCCCTAACCCGGTTCGGGATCCTGCGCGCGGGCATCCGCTCCACAGACGATCCCCGCTACACGATCGAACCGCAGAAGAACCGGCTCGCGGCACGCCGCCGAGCGGGCGTCATCCACGATTCGATCACTACCGCCGAATGAGCTTCGCCGGCGGCCGGCCGGCTGGCGCCGAGGCACAGGCCGCGAACGGGGGAAGGCGTGACGCGCTAGCGGACCTCGATTCCGGGGCCCGCCGTCGTGTGTCCCACGATGGGGTGCCCGGGCAGTTCGCCTACGACGAGCAAGCCGCCGGAGGTCTGGGCGTCGGCAAGCATCAGCAAGTCCTCTTCGGAGATTCCCGGTCCAGGCCGCAGATGGGGACGGACCCACTCCAGATTTCGCCGGGTTCCACCCGAGATGAAGCCGTCCCGAAGCGCTTCACGTGCGCCGGAGACCAGTGGGACTGCTTTTCGGTCGATGACTGCACCCACGCCGGAGGCCCGGCACATCTTGAAGAGGTGGCCCAGCAGGCCGAACCCAGTGACATCCGTTGCGGCCCGGAGACCGCACTGCACGGCTGCCTCGGAGGCCTCTCGGTTCAACTGCACCATCGTGGCGATGGCCTCGGCGAATACCTCGCCGGTCTGCTTGTGCCGATTGTTGAGCAGGCCCAGGCCGATCGGCTTGGTTAGCGTGAGCGGCAGCCCGGGCGTGGCAGCATCGTTGCGAAGCAACTTATCCGGGTCGGCGACGCCGGTTACCGCCATTCCGTATTTGGGTTCCAGGTCATCGACTGAGTGCCCTCCCGTCACCGGGCAATCAGCCTCTGAGGCAACTGCCAGTCCGCCGCGCAGAACCTCGGCCAGCAGCTCCATCGGCAGCACGTCCCGCGGCCAGCCGACAAGATTGATGGCGCTGACGGGGCGCCCGCCCATGGCATAGATGTCGGAAATAGCGTTCGCCGCTGCGATGCGTCCCCAGTCGT
The DNA here is from genome assembly GCF_000328305.2 of Arthrobacter crystallopoietes BAB-32. GTDB lineage: Bacteria > Actinomycetota > Actinomycetes > Actinomycetales > Micrococcaceae > Crystallibacter > Crystallibacter crystallopoietes_A. The sequence continues at coordinate 51,619 of NZ_ANPE02000072.1, forward strand.
AGGCGTCATCGACCACTGGAGTGAAGAAATCCGCCGTCGAGAGTATTGCGAGGTTGTCGCCGACCAGCACCGCCGAGGCATCATCGCCGCCGTCGAGCCCGACCAGAACGTCGGGGTGGCTCTGTCCTGCCAGGCCACCGACAACATCCTCGAGCTCCCCGGGGGGAATCTTGCAGGCGCACCCGCCGCCATGGGCGTGGCTGGTGAGCCGGACTGCTCCGGACTGTTCCTGATCTGGGGCCATGATCCCGTCCATGAGCCCTCAGTGTAGGAGAGTCGGGCAGTGTTAGCATCCTCATGGAGGCGTCCGGGTCCTGGTGGGTCCCCCGGTCTTCAAAACCGGTGAGGCCGAGTAGCTCGGCCTGGCGGGTTCGATTCCCGTCCGCCTCCGCCAACTGCCGCAGTTGTAGGGCGACCTCGAAGGAGGGCCGTGGGCAAGGACGACACGCGTCGGCTTATTCCGCGCACCGACCGGCTGCTCGCGCACCCGGAGCTCCAGGGCCTCCGGGGACGCCTCGGCGAAACTGTGATCCGTTCCATCATTCAGGAGATCCAGGACCAGGCGCGCTCCGGGGAGCTTGCGCCCGAGGACGTCGAACCAGAGATCCTGGCCGCCGTGGCATCCCGCGAGGCCACGTCCTTACGACCGGTGCTCAATGCCACCGGCGTCATCGTGCACACGAACCTGGGACGCGCCCCGCTGTCGAAGTCCGCGCGAGAAGCTTTGCTCACGGCCGCCGGTTATGTCGACGTCGAAATGGACCTGCCATCCGGAATGCGCTCACGTCGCGGCGCCGGGGTGCGTCAGGCACTGTTGCGAGCGTGTCCCTCTGCCGAGGACGCGCTGGCGGTGAACAACGGAGCGGCCGCCCTGCTGCTGGCCACCAGCGTCCTGGCCGGCACCCGCGAAGTGGTCATCAGCCGCGGGGAGCTCGTCGAAATCGGCGCCGGCTTCAGGCTTCCCGAACTAATCGAATCGGCTGGTGCCCGTTTGCGGGAAGTGGGTGCCACCAACCGGACTCATGTGGGCGATTACAAGTCGGCTATGGGGGAGCAGACTGGCTGCCTGCTCAAGGTCCACCCGAGCAATTTCCAGATCACTGGTTTCACCTCCGGCGTCAGCGTCAGCGAACTCCGGTCTCTGGCCGATGAACATCATGTCCCCTTGGTGGTGGATCTCGGCAGCGGTCTGCTCAGTCCGGACCCCGTGCTGCCTGTGGAGCCCGATGTCGCTAGTGCGCTGACAGCCGGTGCCGACGTCGTCATCGTGAGCGGTGACAAACTCTTGGGCGGCCCGCAATCAGGAATCCTGCTCGGCCGCGCCGAAATCATTGCCAGGATGGCACGCCATCCGCTGGCCCGGGCGCTTCGGATGGACAAACTGGCACTGGCCGCCCTGGAAGCGACCGTTTCCGGGGAAGTGACGCCGGTGACTGCCGCCCTGCACGCCGACCCGGGGCGCCTCCGTGAGCGCACCGAGGCCCTCGCGGAGGCTGTAGCCTGTGTCGTCGTTGAGCACGACGGCAGGGTCGGCGGCGGGGGAGCACCCGGCGTGCTGCTGCCCGGCTGGGCAGTCCGGCTCCCCGAGAGTGCGGCCCGGTCGCTGCGCACGGGCAGTCCGGCTGTGCTGCCCCGGGTCCACCGCGGTGCCTGCCTGGTGGACCTACGGTGCATCCCTGAGGACGACGATGAACGCCTGGCAGCCGCGGTGCGAGCAGCCCTGGCGCAGGCTGGCGAGGCGCTCGGGACCGGAGGCAGCTGAAGATGTTCGTGGTGGCCACTGCCGGGCATGTCGATCATGGCAAGAGCACTCTGGTGCGTGCACTGACCGGAATGGAGCCTGACCGGTGGGCCGAGGAGCGCCGCCGCGGACTGACGATTGACCTGGGATTTGCATGGACCAGGCTGGCGTCGGGCAGGGATGTCGCGTTCGTGGACGTCCCCGGGCACGAGCGATTCCTCGGTAATATGCTGGCCGGGCTGGGGCCGGCGCCCGCCGTGTGTTTCGTCGTCGCCGCTGACGAAGGCTGGCAGGCCCAGTCCAGCGACCATCGCGATGCCATCGCTGCCTTGGGGATCAGCCATGGGATCGTGGTGCTGACCCGCAGCGACCGCGCACCCGGCGGCACAGACGAGGTACTCGCGCGAGTGCGCGCCGAACTCGACGGTACCGGGCTGCGCGATGCGCCGGCGGTGACTGTGTCCGCGGTCGACGGGAGCGGGCTCGACGAGCTGCGCAACGCACTGGATGACATGGTGGCGTCATTGCCCGAACCGGAGCCAGACGCCCGAGTCCGGTTGTGGATCGATCGATCGTTCAGCATCAGTGGCGCCGGCACGGTCGTGACCGGAACCTTGACGGCTGGCACACTCACCGAGGGCAATCGATTATTGCTCGTCCGCCACAACGACGCCGGACAAGTTTCGGTGAGGGCCCTGCACAGCTGCAACTTGGCCGTTGGCTCCGTCGGTCCTACCAGCCGCGTCGCGGTGAACTTCCGGTCCGGGCCGTCCGCAGACGCCATCCATCGGGGCGACGTTCTTATTACCGGGGATAGCTGGCCGGTGGTGGATACCGTCGACGTCCGGCGCACGATGGGTGCCTCCTTCACAGACGTGCCGACCCAACTGCTCGTCCATATCGGCACCGCAGCCGTGCCGTGCCGAATGCGCCCCTTGGGTGCAGGCCACGCCCGCCTGACCCTCGGCCGCCGGGTTCCTCTCGAACTGGGCGATCGCATGGTGCTGCGGGCCGCTGGTAGCCGATCGGTCCTCGCCGGAGCGCAGATCCTCGACGTCGAACCGCCCGCGCTCGGTCGCCGCGGCGATAGCCGCCGGCGCGCCGACGTCCTCGCTGCTATGTCACCTAATGGGAACGGGTTGACGGAAGTGGCCCGCCGGGGCGCGGTCCGCGTCGAGCAATTGCGCCGGATGGGGGTTTCCGGCCTGGCCCGGGTGCCCGACGGAGTCAAGGCCTTCGGCGAGTGGTGGGTGCATGCACCGGTCTTCGACACATGGGCACGCCGACTGCGCAGCGCAGTGGAGCAACTCGTCGAGAAGGACCCTTTGGCGGCCGGGCTCTCCCGCGGAGCGGCCCAGGACCTCCTCGGACCGGCGGGTAGCGCGCTGCTGGAAGCGGTTGTCCGGGAAGCGGGACTGACGTATCGGGCTGGCTTCGTCAATTTGCCAAGGCCGCCCCAGAACCTCGGTGCGGCCGAGGCCGGGATCCGCGTGCTGGAGAATCGGCTGAAAATTGCGCCGTTCGCTGCTGCCGAGGCCCACGAGCTGAAGGACCTCGGCTTGGGCACCCGCGAACTGGCGGCGGCTGAGCGCAGCGGCCGCCTGCTGAGGCTTGATGACGGCGTCGTCCTGCTGCCAGGGGCACCTGCCCTGGCCATGCGCGAGATCGCCGCCTTGCCACAGCCGTTCACGACCAGCGAGGCACGCAAGGCGTTGGGCACCACCCGGCGGGTCGTGATCCCGCTCCTCGAGTACCTCGACGGCCGCGGCTGGACTCGGCGACTCGATGCCACTAGACGCACCGTCACCTGAATCGGAAGCGGGGGCGGGTGGACTCGCGTGACGCGTTAGTGAGTGGCCGGGCGGGTCTGCCGATCGGCCCTCGTGGACGGGCACGGCAATGGCAATTCCAGTTAAGCGCCAATAACTGATATGTGCTGCAGAAGCCGGTCGAGCTGCCTCTGGGGCCGGCGGTTTTCACTCTTAGCGTCGGGTTTGCCGCTTATTCCCAAGGGATTCCGGGCTCCATCGTCCGCAGGCCATCGAAGGGTCCGGGTACCTGTTACCGGTGCAGTCTTGATTGCATATCCATAACATCTGAGTTGTGAAGCAAAATTTTTATACCCAATTTGCGGACGCAGGATTACGCTCTTATCCATGTGAGATGAGTCACGGCTGTCGGTGGTACCTAAATCGTTCAATCCGACCCGTGGGAGTCTCCGGATGACCTCGCAGAGGCATCTTCATCATGAGATACAAGGAGGCGGAATGCGTTTCGGACGTTATTCCAAGGCAATCGGAGTTGCAGCAGTCGCGGCTCTGGCACTGAGCGCCTGCGCATCGGCAGGCGGCGGGGCCGAATCCACGGGGGAAGCCAACGCCACAGGCGGAACCATCAGCGTTGCCGAAGTCAACGCTTTCAGTTCGTTCAACTCCGACACTGCCGCAGGCAACGTCGATATCAACGGCAAGATCGCCTACATGACACGCGGCGGCTTCTACCACATCGACAATGAGCTCAATGTTGTCCGGAACGAGGAATTCGGAACCTACGAAAAGATCTCCGACGACCCGCTGGTCGTGAAGTACACAGTCAATGAGGGCGTCACCTGGTCCGACGGCGAGCCCGTCGACGCCGGCGACCTGATGCTCAACTGGGTCGCAGAATCGGGCTACGCGAACGACGCCACAAGCAACGAAGAGGGCGAAGTCACCTCCGGCACCAACTACTTCGACTACGCCGGCGACACCAGCGGCCTGGGCCTGACCGAAATCCCGGAAGTGGGCGATGACGGCCGCTCGATCACGCTGACCTACTCGAAGCCCTATGCGGACTGGGAGATTGCTTTCGGCGGCCTGACTGACGGCGGCATCGGCATGCCGGCGCATGTTGTCGCCGAAAAGGCCGGCTTGGCTGACGAACAGGCACTGATCGATCTGATCCAGGGCCTGGAACGCGGCGACGCGGAGAGTCCGGCGGAACCCAACGCAGAGCTGAAGGCTGTCGCGGACTTCTGGAATACCGGCTTCGACAGCAAGCAGCTGCCCAGTGATACCTCCCTGTACCTCTCAAGCGGGCCGTTCGTCGTGGACAGCGTAACGCCGGACCAGTCCATCACGCTTGTACGGAACGAGTCCTACAACTGGGGTCCGACACCCAACGTGGACGAGATCACCGTGCGCTTCATCGGTGCCGCCCCGGACCAGGTCCAGGCGCTCGAGAACGGCGAAGTCGACATCATCGCCCCGCAGCCGTCTGCCGATACCGTGGAGCTTTTGGAAGCCATCGACGGTGTCAAGGTTGAGATCGATGACCAGCTGTCATACGACCACATCGACCTTAACTACTCGGGTGTCTTTGAAGACGCGAACGTGCGCGAAGCGTTCATGAAGGCCGTTCCCCGGCAGGCGATCGTGGACCGCATCGTCAAGCCGATCAAGGAAGATGCCAAGCCGTTGAACTCCCAGTTCTTCGTTCCAGCGCAGGATGCCTACACCACGTCCGCTGAAAACAACGGATCCTCGGCCTACGGGGAAGCGGACATCGAAGGCGCGAAGGAGCTGCTGGGTGGCGAGACTCCGGAAGTGCGCATCATGTACAACAAGGACAATCCGAACCGTGCTGACGCCTTCTCCCTGATCCAGGAGTCCGCCGAACAGGCCGGATTCAAAGTTGTCGACGGCGGACTCGGGGCATCCGACTGGGGAGCCGCCCTTGGCAAGGGAGGCTATGACGCCACGATCTTCGGGTGGATCAACTCCGGTGTCGGAGTCTCCGGCGTGCCGCAGATCTTCCGCACCGGAAGCGGCTCGAACTACAACGGATTTTCCGATCCTGAGGCCGACGCCCTCATGGATGAGCTGATGGTCACCATCGACCCTGCAGAGCAGGACAAGCTGATCACGCAGATCGACAAGATCGTGTGGGACTCCTTCTACGGCCTGCCCTTGTTCCAGGCAGTTGGTTTGGACGCCTACAACAGCGACCGGATCGAAGGCATTGTGTACCAGCCGAACCAGACCGGCGTGTTCTGGAACTTCTGGGACTGGAAGGTCAAGGGCGAATAATTCCCTGGCGTTCTGATGCATGACTAAGCGAAGGCGCCGGGACCACGAGCACCACGGTCCCGGCGCTTGGCATTCCCCAGAAGTGAAAAACGAGGTCTTTCAACACCATGGTGACGTACATTGTGCGGCGGCTCTTCACAGCCGTACTTATTCTCCTAGGGGCTTCCTTCCTGGTGTACCAGCTGACCGCACTGTCGGGTGACCCCCTGGCGGACTTGCGGGAAAGCAACCAGCCGAACAAGGAACAGCTCATCCAGCAGCGCATCGAACTGCTCGACCTGAACGTTCCCGCACCGGTCCGATACTTCCACTGGCTCGGTGGAGTCGCCCAGTGCCTGGTGCCGTTCGTGGGCCAATGCGACCTTGGCTATGCGATCAACGGCCAGCCCGTGACCGAAGCCCTCGGCCGGGCGATGGGCATGACCATCCTGCTGGTGACGGGTGCGGCGGTGCTGGCCATCATTCTCGGCGTCTGCCTGGGCATCGTCACTGCGCTCCGCCAATACAGCACGCTGGACTACGGCGTGACGTTCATGGCCTTCCTCTTCTTCTCGCTGCCCGTGTTCTGGGTGGCTGTTTTGCTCAAGGAATATGCGGCGATTGGCTTCAACAACTTCCTGCGCGAGCCGCATATCCCGATCGCGACGATAGCGGTCATCGCTTTTGTCAGCGGAGTGCTGTGGTTCATTTGCTCCCGTGGGACGGTTCAGCGCCGGTTGTTGGCTGCGGCTGTCGGCTTTGTCCTGGCTGGTGCCATTCTGTGGGTGCTGTCGGTAACGCGCTGGTTCAGTACACCGGGCTTGGGTCTTGCCGTGATCCTGATAGCAGGGGTCGCCATTGCCTTCGGCACAACGGCCCTCGCTGCCGGGCTGAAGAACCGCAGGGCGCTCTATTCCGCCCTGGCAACAGTGGCCATCGGCCTCGTGCTGTATTTCCCGATCCAGCCGCTGCTGGCCCAGGCCACGACCCTGATGATCGCCCTGCTGGCCGTGGCGACGGTGCTCGTCGGTATCGCCGTCGGCTATTTCATGGGCGGCTATGATCGCCGCCAGAACATCAACGCGGCGACAATTACAGCCGTTCTTGTCGCCGGGATGGTCTTGCTGGACCGGTACATGCAAGCCTGGCCCGCTTATTTCGGCAATTCGCGGATCAACGGCCGTCCAATTGCAACGATCGGCTCTGAAACGCCGAACTTGAGAGGCGACTACTGGGTGCAGGGCCTGGACACCTTCACGCACCTGCTGCTGCCCACCACCGCCCTGCTGTTGATTTCGTTGGCCTCGTACAGCCGCTATGCACGCTCCTCGATGCTGGAAATCATGAACATGGACTACATCCGCACGGCCCGCGCCAAAGGGTTGGGGGAACGGACGGTCGTGATGCGCCATGCCTTCCGGAACGCCCTGATTCCCATCGCCACGATTGTGGCGTTCGACATCGGCGGCCTGATTGGCGGCGCGGTGATCACCGAGAGAGTCTTCGCCTTCGCAGGCATGGGCCAGCTCTTCATCGAGGCGCTGCTGCGCGTGGATCCGAATCCCGTCATGGGCGTCTTCCTAGTCACCGGCATCATGGCATTGGTATTCAATCTGATCGCCGATCTGGTCTACTCAGCATTGGATCCGCGAGTGAGGGTAAAGGCATGACGACGACGACATCCGCTCCCACGGTGCACGGCTCGGGAGAGGAAAAACCAGGCCTGAGCCAAGGCCAGATCGTCCGGAAGCGGTTCATCGGCAACACAGCCGCTGTCACCAGCCTGGTGGTTTTCGTACTGATCCTGGCGCTGGCCTACACCGCCGGTGGGTTCTTCGGTATCCCCGGCTGGTGGAAGTACAGCCACAACGAAGTCAACGACTTGCTGAACGGTGGCAGGCCGACGCTGCAGCTCTTCCCGTTCAGCCTGGGCGAACACCCCTTCGGCCAGGATCGTCTGGGTCGCGATACCTTTGCGCAGACCATGCGCGGCGTGCAGATCTCCGTGACCGTCATGTTCATCATCGGCATCGTCGGTGGAACCATCGGCGTAGTCGTCGGGGCGTTGGCCGGCTATTTCCGCGGCTGGGTGGACAATGCCCTCATGCGCATGACGGACGTGGTCATCGTGATCCCGCTGATCATCCTCGCCGCAGTCTTGGGCCAAGTGGCCAGCCGGTCTGTCGCCGCAAACCTGCAGCCGCTGGTCCTTGGACTCATGGTGGGCCTGATCGCCTGGACGGGGCTCGCGCGCCTGGTCCGCGCTGAATTCCTGTCCCTGCGTGAGAGGGAGTTCGTCGACGCGGCGCGAATCGCGGGCGCTTCCAGCTCCCGGATCATTTTCCGGCACATCCTGCCCAATGCGGTCGGTGTGATCATCGTCTTCGTAACGTTGAGCATGTCCTCGGCGATTCTGCTGGAGACATCGCTGTCCTACATCGGTATGGGCGTCAAAGCGCCAGACGTTTCGCTCGGACTCTTGATCAGCCAGAACCAAGAGGCCTTCTCAACCCGCCCCTGGCTGTTTTGGTGGCCGGGAATGTTTATTGTGGCCATCTGCCTGTGTATCAACTTCATAGGCGATGGGCTTCGTGACGCCTTCGATCCACGCCAGAAGAAGTTCAACGCGAAGAAGGCGCGAGACACGACCGCAGGCCCTCGCAAGTCCGCCGGTCCCCAGGCGAAGGAGCAGTGAGATGGTTTCTGCTGCTGGTGGTCGTTACCGTCTAGGAACTGGCCGCCAGCACTCCGGCTGCGACCAGGGAAAGCCCGATGGCGAGAACAGCCAAATTCACTTTGGAACGAACGGGCACCACGTCAGCCATGCCGGGTTCGACGGCCCCCGTGGCCAGCAGGGCAGCCCAGCGCTCGCGGACATGGTACGCAGCTGTGCCGGAATCCGAGTTGGCCAAGTCGCCAGGCCTGACCGAACCGCCGGGACCGTAGGTCGTCTCAGGCAGTCCGCGGATGTGGTCAGGTTGTGCCCGCTGGACACTGAAGAGTCCCGGCGCCGGCGCCGACCAAGCACTGTAGCGGCCGCTTGCGGTGACGAGGGTCAGGGCATATTTGGTTTCCACGGTGATCAGCGTCGGCCACGGAACCTGGATGGTCCGCAGCGGATTGCGAAGCGTGACACCTTGCTCGGAAACGACGACGGCCGGATACCACGCGAACCACCAGGCAACATAGGCAATCGCTGCCAGGGGCAACGACTGCAGCAGCCCGGCCGCGCCGTGGCTCGCCCATGCGGAACCGGCGCCCACAGCTGCAACCGCCCAGCTCATACCGGTCAGCCAGAGGGCGCTTCTGGCTCTGAGGACAACGGGAGCGGCGCTTGGGCGGGACATAGCTTCATCTTTCCAGCCGCCGGCTGCGGTACCAACGAGACGGGCCAACGATCCGCCCGGGAAGTGTTAAGAGGACCTATCTGCCATGACTGAAATGATCGACCCGGCTATCCCCGCACCTGTCGAAGACCTCGCCGGCGAGCCTGGAACCCCGGTGCTGCGGGTCACGGACTTGAGTGTCGACTTCGGCGTTGACAAGGAATGGGTGCCGGCAGCAATCGGCCTCAACTATGAAGTCCACGCCGGCGAAGTGCTCGCGCTAGTAGGCGAGTCCGGATCCGGCAAGAGCGCCAGCTCCATGGCCTTGCTTGGATTGTTGCCCGCAAACAGCCGTACCAGCGGACGCGTGGAACTGAACGGCCGGGAGATACTTGGACTCCCTCCGGCCAAGCTTCGGCAGGTCCGGGGCAACGACGTGGCCGTGATTTTCCAGGAACCGATGACGGCGATGAACCCCGTGTACACCATTGGCTTCCAGATCGTTGAGACGCTTCGGCTGCACAACGCCATTTCTCCGGAGGAAGCGCGCCAGCGGGCCTTGCGTTTGTTGGAGATGGTGGAACTGCCGGACCCGGAAAAGGCGTTCAAGTCCTATCCGCACCAGCTGTCGGGTGGCCAGCGCCAGCGGGCTATGATCGCGCAGTCGCTCTCCTGCGATCCGAAGCTGCTGATTGCCGACGAACCTACGACGGCGCTCGATGTGACGGTGCAGGCAGAGATCCTGGACTTAATGCGCAGCCTCAGGAACAAGCTGGACAGCGCCATTGTCCTGATCACGCATGACATGGGTGTCGTGGCCGACCTCGCAGACCGGATTGCGGTGATGCGGCATGGGCGGATCGTCGAGACCGGGACATCGCAGGAGATCTTTGGCAATCCCCGGCACGAATACACTCAGCAGCTCTTGGCTTCCGTGCCCCGGTTGGGGGGCAGCCACGACCGCGGCGAAGCGGAAGTCGATGTCACGGCAGCGCTTGCGGCAGCAACCGGAGTGACGCTCGATATTGTCGATAATGATGAGCTCGCAAGGCGCGAGGCGCAGAATGAGGCGGCACTGGCCAAGGCCGCTGACGGCTCCATACAGGGAAGCCCGGTGCTGGAACTGGCCAACGTTGCAATTGAATACCCCAAGCAAGGCAGGGTTCCGGCCTTCCGGGCGGTGGAAGGCGCCAACCTGAAAATCTATCCAGGCCAGGTAGTTGGGCTGGTAGGCGAGTCCGGGTCTGGCAAGACCACCATTGGGCGGGCCGCAGTCGGTCTGCTTCCGGTCGCTGAAGGATCGCTTAAGGTGGCCGGCCAAGAGATAGCCGGGGCCGGTCGACGGCAACTGCAGTCGCTGCGCCGGAGCGTAGGCATGGTCTTCCAGGATCCGTCGTCGTCGTTGAATCCCCGGCTGCCGATCGGCGAAAGCATTGGTGAACCCATGTACCTTGCCGGCGTGGCCAAGGGAGCTGAGCTCCAAAAACGCATCGAAGTGTTGCTGGACCAAGTGGAGCTGCCACGCGGTTACCGCAACCGTTATCCGCACGAGCTCTCAGGCGGGCAGAAGCAACGTGTCGGCATAGCCCGCGCCTTGGCGCTGCAGCCCAAACTGATGGTTGCCGACGAGCCGACGTCCGCGTTGGATGTTTCCGTCCAAGCCAAGGTCCTGGAGTTGTTCCGAGACCTGCAGGAGCAACTGGGGTTTGCCTGTCTGTTCGTGACCCACGATCTTGCGGTGATTGATGTGCTCGCGGACCGGATCTGCGTCATGCGCCGCGGAAGTATTGTCGAGCAAGGAACTCGGGACGAAATCCTCCGCAATCCCCAGGAAGCCTATACGCAGCGGCTGCTCGCTGCTGTTCCGCTGCCGGACCCAATCCAGCAGCGGGAGCGTCGGGAGCTTCGCGAGCAATTGCTGGGCTCAGGGCAGTAGCCCGATCTGCCCAACGGGGCGAAGTCTAGACTTGGTCGGGGCAAGCGAATTCAGCTGCCCCGGCCTTGCCGGGTGCGCCGGTGACCTGAGCAGAAGGAGGGCATGTGGTCCGCACGATGAATGTGTCGGCGATTGAACAGGGGATTGGCCGCAGCTGGTCTGAGGTCGAGGACTTTCTCTCGGGCATCAATGCGCCGGACCTGGAACACAAGGAGATTGCGGCAGCCCTGCACGATGCCGGGTTAGCCACTGGCTGGTGGGCACAGTCAGCCACCGTGGCCTATGAGCAGCAGATCGGCCGGCGCGTTCCGGGGCAGGACTGCGACGGGCGGTTCCAAACGTCGGTGAGCAGGACTGTTGCCGGCAGCATGGACGAAGTCCGGCAGAAGTGGATAACACTGCTGGACGGCGCCGAAGAGTTCTCCGGCATTCCGGTCAGCAGCGGACCCGAACTAAGCGACACTCCGAAATGGCGCTACTGGCGCTGCGGGCTGGCCGATGGCTCCCGCCTGAACATCAACGTGTATGAAAAGGCAACAGGGAAATCGGTGCTGTCCCTTCAGCACGAAAAGCTGGAGAGCCAGGAACAGTTGCAGCATTGGAAAGCCTATTGGAAGGACCTGCTGGCCAAACTGGGCTAATGGACGCGCGCGGCGGGGCATTGCTGTTGCACGGCCGTTTCTGGGCTGCCAGCGGCAACGGGCGGGCTGCGAAGGCCAGATCGGTCGCGACAGGGACTCCGGGCTGGCGGCAGCTGGCCTCGATTGCTTCCTGAAAGCGATCTCCCGGCTGCTCGATCTTGCCGAGCAGAACGGGTGCCGTTCCGTGACGATCGAGCACCTCGGCTTCGAGGACGCCCGCGCCACCATCCGGGACACCAGGGGACGCGGACAATGTGGCAGGAAGCTCCGAGGCACAGTCCACGGCATCCCGACCGTGAAGTTCCGCACCCGGATGGCCTCCATGGCCTTCACCCGCGGCCTGTCGGCGGTGGCGGTGGACCGGCCTGAACCTTCAGCTGGAGCGGCCAGCACCGGCCAAGCCGCTACAGCAAAAGAGTTCCGGGGCGACGCGGAACTCGCCGCCCCGGGACGACGCGGTTCGGCCCGCTGGAAAGGGACGGCCACCTCCAACACCGTTCGGGAGCGAAATCTGCTCTGCAAGCCAGAGTGGCAAGAGAGGAACGGTTACACTGATCCCAGACCCGGAAGGGTGAGTTGGCCATTGACGAAGGGCTGATCTAGATGTCCGCTTTCCAGCACAAACGGGTGGCAGCCGCCTCGACACCCACCTTGTTACAGGCCTAGGGCCCGCCATGCAGTTTTCAGCCTCCGAGGTTTCCAGCGCAGCATCTGCTGAATCGTTATGGCACACGGCTCATAGCCAAGTGTTCGCGTGTGGTTCCAGGGCGTCACCGCGGGAATTCCGCCGTGTGCGCAGACGAGACGTCCAAATTGCAACCGGCCACCAAAACACTTACTGTTACCCGGGTCACTCTTGCCAGTGGCCGTGATCTTTCGGCGCTACGGGAACCCGGCAGGCGCCCATCCTCCCGGCACTGCACTCCGCCGCGGGGAATCAATCGTTACCTGAGGAGGCGAAATGCGTTTCGCACGCACTTCGAAGCTGGTTGGCCTCGCTGCAATGGCAGCACTGGTTCTGAGCGCTTGTGGTGGTGGAGGCGGTACAGGCGGCGGCGATGGTGCTGACGCTTCGGCCGTCATCACGGCGAACAGCACAGAACCGCAGAATCCGCTCGTGCCCACGAACACCAATGAGGTCGGCGGCGGCCGCGTGGTGGACCTGATTTTCGAAGGCTTGATCAGCTATGACGCCTCCGGTGCTCCGGTCAACGAGGTAGCCGAGTCGATCGAGACGACGGACTCGCAGAACTACACCATCACACTCAAGCCGGATCAGACATTCACGAACGGCGACCCGGTGACGGCGAGCTCCTTCGTGGACGCCTGGAACTATGGTGCAGCCGCCGAGAACGCCCAGCTCAGCCAGTACTTCTTCGAAAGCATTGCGGGCTACGAGGAAGTCAGCGCCGAGGACAGCAAGGAAAACGAGATGTCCGGGCTGAAAGTCGTCGACGACCGGACCTTCACGGTGAAGCTTGCCCAGCCGGAATCCGACTGGCCGCTGCGACTGGGCTACACCGCGTTCTCACCGCTTCCCGAGGTTGCCTTCGAGGACATGGAAAGCTTCGGGGAGAACCCTGTCGGCAATGGTCCGTACATGCTGGCGGGCGAGGGGGCCTGGCAGCACGATGTCCAGATCGAACTGGTGCCGAACCCCGACTATCAGGGCACCCGCACACCGCAGAATGAAGGCATCACCTTCAAGTTCTACTCCGGTTTCGAGGCTGCGTACCAAGACCTTCTGGCCAACAACCTCGACCTGCTCGATACCATCCCGCCCAGTTCCTTGAAGAACTTCAAGACGGATTTGGGCGAGGGGCGCTACCTGGAGAAGCCGTATGCCGGCAACCAGACCATCACCATCCCGACCTATCTTGACGAATGGTCCGGCGAAGCCGGCGAGTTGCGCCGCAAGGCCATCTCACTGGCTATCAATCGTCCGGAAATCACGGAAGTGATTTTCTCTGGCGGACGACAGCCCGCAACTGAGTTCACGGCCCCGGTGATTGACGGCTACAGCGAAGAGATCGAAGGCAACGAGGTCCTGGAATTCAATCCTGAGAAGGCTCGTGAGCTGTGGGCCCAGGCCGACGAGATCGATCCGTGGGGCGACAAAGTCTTCACGATCTCGTACAACTCCGACGGGGGCCACAAGGAGTGGATCGATGCGGTAGCCAACAGCATCAAGAACGAACTTGGCATCGAGGCGCAGGGCAAGCCCTATGCGACCTTTGCCGAAGTGCGGGAAGTGGCCACGTCCAAGACCCTTGAAGGAGCACTCCGGACGGGTTGGCAGGCTGACTATCCGTCGCTGTACAACTTCCTCGGACCGCTCTTCGGCACCGGCGCCGGGTCGAATGACGGCGACTATTCCAGCAAGGAGTTCGACAGCAAGCTCCGTGAAGGGCTATCAGCCGCATCGCCCGAAGAGGGTTTCTCGGCCTTCAACGAGGCTCAGGAGATCCTGCTGCAGGACCTGCCCGCGGTACCTCTTTGGTACCAGGTCCGCCAGGTGGGCTGGAGCGAGAGCGTGGACAACGTGGATACGGCCTGGAACGGCGTCCCCGTCTACCACGAAATCACTCGCAAGTAATCAGTGCGGCCCGCGGGGCCCGGTCAAGCGGCCGGGCCCTGTGGGCCTGCTGCAATTCCGGCCGCAAGAGATCCGATTGGCGGAGGTCCGATGGCGATTTACGCGAACCCTGCACCCGGTGAGAGGGCAGGCTGATGGCCTGGTACATCTTCCGCCGGTTCCTGCAGATGATCCCGGTCTTCTTCGGCGCGACCTTCATGGTCTATTTCCTGGTGTTTTCGCTGCCCGGGGATCCCATCCAGGCACTCTTCGGCGACCGCGCCGTCAGCCCGGCCGTGGCCGCCCAGCTTCGGGAACAGTACAACCTGGACGAACCGTTCCTGGTCCAGTACTTCCTGTACCTGAAGAACCTTGTGACGTTCAACCTGGGCAATGACTTTTCCGGCCGGCCGGTCGCCGAAGTGCTGGCCCAGGTCTTCCCGGTCACGATCAGGCTGGCGGTCCTGGCCCTGGTCTTCGAAGCTGTCTTCGGAATTATCTTCGGCGTCATCGCAGGACTCAGGAAAGGCAAGTTCTTCGACGGGACCATCCTCGTTGCGTCCTTGGTTGTGATCGCGATACCGATCTTTGTGCTCGGCTTCGTCCTGCAGTTCCTCGTCGGGGTCAAACTCGGCTGGGCAAAACCAACGGTGGGTGCGGAAGCCGGGTGGTCGGACCTGCTCCTACCCGCAATGGTTCTGGGGCTGGTGTCGCTGGCCTACGTCATCCGCCTGACACGGACGTCGATCATCGAAAACATGAACGCGGACTACGTACGCACTGCCACGGCCAAAGGACTGTCCCGGCCTCGCGTCGTCGTCGTCCATATCCTGCGGAACTCGATGATCCCGGTGGTGACCTTCCTCGGTGCCGATCTTGGCGCCCTGATGGGCGGTGCAATCGTCACGGAAGGCATCTTCAATGTGCCCGGCGTGGGGCAGCGGCTCTACCAGTCGGTTCTGCGCGGTGAAGGGCCGACGATCGTCTCGATCGTCAGCGTCCTCATACTCGTCTACATCCTGGCCAACCTGGCTGTGGATGTGCTGTACGCCTGGCTTGACCCGAGGATCCGCTATGCCTGATTACCGCAAGGACGACATCGAGCACTACGTCGCGCCGCTCGAGGAGACGCCGCTGCAGGCGACGGACAAAGTGGCGGAGGATGTGCAGCCGCTGAGCCTCTGGGCGGAAGCGTGGCGCAACCTCCGCCGCCAGCCGCTGTTCATCGTTTCGGCGCTCCTGATCCTGCTGATCATTGTCGTGGCGCTGTTCCCGGGGCTGTTTACCCAGACCGCGCCCAACGCGAACTGCCAGCTGGCCAATTCCGACGGCGGACCGGCGCCTGGGCATCCCCTGGGGTTCACCGTGCAAGGGTGCGACGTCTACGCCCGGCTCATCTACGGCACGCAGGCTTCGCTGACCGTCGGCATTTTCGCCACCCTCGGGGCGCTGCTGGTAGGCGGCTTGCTCGGTGCCACCGCAGGGTTCTACGGCGGCTGGCTGGACTCGGTCATCGCCCGCATCGGCGATGTCTTTTTCGCGCTCCCGCTCATCCTCGGCGCGATCATCATCATGCAGCTGCCCTTCTTCCGGGAAAACCGCAACGTCTGGACGGTGGTCATCACGCTGGTGGTCTTCGGGTGGCCGCAGGTGGCTCGGATTACCCGCGGGGCGGTGATCTCGGTGCGGAACGCGGACTTCGTCACGGCTGCGCGGTCGCTGGGCGTTTCCCGCGCGGCCGCGCTGGTGCGGCACGTCATTCCGAATTCGCTGGCGCCGGTGATCGTCGTCGCCACGGTCAACCTGGGGATTTTCATTGTGGCGGAGGCGACCTTGTCCTTCCTCGGCATCGGCTTGCCACCGGATGTCATGAGCTGGGGGAACGATATTTCGGCAGCTCAGGTTTCGCTGCGGTCAAACCCTTCGACGCTGCTCTGGCCGGCCGCCGCCTTGTCCGTAACCGTGCTGAGCTTCATCATGCTCGGCGACGCCTTGCGTGATGCCCTCGATCCGAAAGCCAGGAAACGATGACGCAATTCCACGAGCTGGACAGTGGCGTACCGCTGCTGGAGATCCGCGATTTAGCCATCACGTTCAGCAGCGCGGGCGGGGACGTGCCGGCGGTCCGCAACGCGCATTTGACCGTGATGCCGGGGGAGACCGTGGCCATCGTCGGCGAGTCCGGCTCGGGCAAATCCACCACGGCACTGGCGGCCATCGGACTGCTGCCCGGCAACGGGCGGGTCAGCGGCGGCCAGATCCTCTTTGCCGGCGAGGACCTGAGCAAGGCCAGCGGCAAACGGATCATGGAGCTGCGCGGCAATTCGATCGGTATGGTGCCGCAGGATCCGATGTCCAACCTGAATCCGGTGTGGAAGATCGGGTTCCAGGTCAAGGAGACATTGCGGGCCAACGGGCTGCCGTCCGGGCCAGGGGACGTGGCGAAGGTGCTCGCCGAGGCCGGCCTGCCGGATGCCGAACGGCGCGCCCGGCAGTTCCCGCACGAATTCTCCGGCGGCATGCGGCAGCGGGCCCTGATCGCCATCGGGCTTTCCTGCCGGCCGCGGCTGCTCATCGCGGACGAGCCGACGTCCGCCCTTGACGTCACAGTGCAGCGGCAGATCCTGGACCATCTGGAAACGATGACTGCCGACCTCGGCACGGCGGTGCTGCTGATCACCCACGACCTGGGTCTGGCGGCCGAGCGCGCGCGCAAGGTCGTGGTGATGTACAAGGGCCAGGTGGTGGAGTCCGGCCCGGCGCAGGAGATCCTGAGCAACCCCCAGCATCCCTACACGCAGCGCCTGGTGCAGGCGGCGCCGTCGCTGTCATCCCGCCGCATCCAGTCGGCGCGGGCGGCGGGAGTGGTTTCCGGGGAGGTGCTGGCGCCCGCCGAGGGAAACGGGCCCGAAACCGACAATGTCATTGAAGTGCGGGACCTGACAAAGGTTTTCAAGCTGCGTGCAGGATTCGGCAAAACCACGGACTTCACCGCGGTCGACCGCGTCTCGTTTGCCATTAAGCGGGGGACGACGACGGCCGTGGTGGGGGAGTCGGGTTCGGGCAAGTCTACGGTCGCCCGCATGATCCTCAACCTGGAATCGCCGACATCCGGCCAGATCGTTTTCGACGGCGTCGACATGGCCGGCCTGTCGCGCGGCGAGCTGCTGAAGTTCCGCCGCCGGGTGCAGCCGATCTTCCAGGATCCCTACGGCTCGCTGGATCCGATGTACAACATCTTCCGGACCATCGAGGAGCCGCTGCGGGTGCACAAGGTCGGGGACGCCAGGAGCCGGGAAGCCAAGGTCAGGCAGCTGCTCGACCAGGTGGCCCTGCCGGCATCGGTGATGCGCCGCTTCCCGAATGAGCTCTCCGGCGGCCAGCGCCAGCGGATCGCCATCGCCCGGGCGCTCGCGCTGGACCCCGAGGTGGTCATCTGCGATGAAGCCGTATCCGCCCTCGATGTGCTGGTGCAGGACCAAATCCTGAACCTGCTGGCCGAACTGCAGCACGAGCTTGGCCTGAGCTACCTGTTCATCACCCACGACCTCGCCGTCGTCCGCCAGATCGCCGACCATGTCTGCGTGATGGAGAAGGGCAAGCTGGTCGAAGCGGGCACAACGGACGCCGTGTTCGACTCCCCGCAGCAGGATTACACCCGCTCCCTGCTGGCCGCCATTCCCGGCGCCCGGCTGGAACTGCCGCCCGAGGTGGCGTGAGCGGCTCGCCCCGGACGGAGAATACGCGTACGACGGCG
>NZ_ANPE02000071.1 GCF_000328305.2 Arthrobacter crystallopoietes BAB-32
CAGTCCGAGCCCCAGACCCGGTCGATGAGCTGGCCGCGGGTGAGCACGCGTCCGGCATTGCGCAGCAGCATTTCGAGCAGTTCGAACTCCTTCAGCGGCAGCGAAATCGGCTCACCCGAGACACTGACCACGTGCCGCTCGACGTCCATCCGCACCGGGCCGGACTGGACTGTGTTGGAGATCAGCTCTTCCGGCTCGCCCTGGCGGCGCAGCACCGCCCTCACCCGCGCCACCAGCTCGCGCGACGAGTAGGGCTTGGTGACGTAGTCATCCGCCCCGAGCTCCAAGCCAACAACCTTGTCGATTTCGGCATCCTTGGCGGTCAGCATAATGACCGGGACGTTGGAACGCTGGCGCAGCTGGCGGCATACCTCGGTGCCGGACTGCCCAGGCAGCATCAGGTCCAGCAGGACCAGGTCTGCGCCCGATCGGTCGAACTCCACGACGGCATCCAGCCCGTTGTCGACAACCTGTACATCAAAGCCCTCTTTACCCAGAAGATAGCTGAGGGGATCGCTCAGCGACTCTTCATCTTCGACAACCAGAATGCGGGTCAAGCAGTAACTCCTTGCTCACGGGCGCCGTTTGCACCCTTCTTATTAGGCTCCGCCGGCGGGGCGCCGGCCTCTGCGTCCTGTTCGGCCTGGTCCATCTCCGGCAAGCGGACGGTGAAGGTGGATCCCTGGCCGGGCTGCGACCAGACCGAGACCTCCCCGCCGTGCTGGGAAATGATGTGTTTGACGATACTCAGGCCCAGGCCGGTACCTCCGGTCTGCCGGGATCGCGCTGCGTCCACCCGGTAGAAGCGCTCAAAGATCCGGTCCTGCTCCTCGGCAGTGATTCCCGGGCCTTGGTCGGTAACGGAAATAGTGGCCAGGCCTTCGCGCATCCGCATGCCCACTCCGACCTTGGAGTGCTCGGGCGCGTAGCGGATGGCATTGTCGATCAGGTTCCGCAGCGCGGTCATCAGCAGGTCCGGATCCCCGTAGACCTTCTCCTCGATGCTGCCCCCGACTACGATCTCGATGTCCTTGCTGTCGGCCGTCAGGCGGTTGCGGTCCACCGCTTCGGCGACCACCGGGTTCAGGTCTACGGCCGTTCCGGTCTGCACGACGTCGGCGCTCTGGAGCCTGGACAGTTCGATGACGTCCTGCACCAGGGCGCCGAGCCGGCTGGACTCCTTCTGCATCCGCTGCGCGAACCGCCGCACCGCGGTCTCGTCATCCGCAGCGCCCTCGATGGCTTCCGCCAGCAGCGACAACGCGCCGACTGGCGTCTTCAACTCATGCGACACGTTCGCCACGAAATCGTTGCGCATCGCTTCGGTCCGGGTGATCTCGGTACGGTCGTCGGCCAGCAGCAGGATGTAGTCGTCGCCGATCGGGGCCACCCGCACCTGCACGATGATGGTTCCCTGCCCGAACGGGCCGCGCAGCAGCTCCAGCTGACGCTCCTCGATCACGCCGTCGCGGCGGACCCTGGCTGTCAGTTCAAGGAGTTCCTTGTGGACCACAGTGTGGCCGCGCACCAGCCCGTAGGCGTACGCTCCGGGGCTGGCCCGGACCACGCCGTCGATCACGTCGACAATCACATAGGCGCGTCCGACGACGGAAAGCACTTCCGCGGCACCCTCGCGGATAGTGGGTTCGGCCACCTCAATCTGATGGCGGCGCTGGCGTTCGCTCAGCCTGAAAGCCAGCACCCCGAAGGCGCCCAGCAGCAGGCCGACCAACCCGGCCAGCAGGGCGATCATGAGAGGTTCCACCCCACTAGCTTATGCCGCCATAAGTCCTGCCTTCCCCGGATTTGTGGCAATGCGGCAGGGGTTCAACTAACGTTCACTCAGAGACGCACCAGATGTTCACGGCGCAATGAAAGCGTGTTTTGTGACTGTGACTGCAGCACAATGGACTGACTGTGCGCAAATGACGAATGAAAGGACGGCCTGTGCGGAAGGTATTTCAAGCGGAGCTCCATCAGGTGGGCGAGCAACTGGTCGAAATCTCCCGGCTGGTGACCGAAGCGATGGAGAAGGCCAACACCGCCTTCACCACTGCGGATACCGAACTCGCCCAGGACGTGATCGCGTCCGACGCCCGGATCGATTTCCTGCAGAACCATCTGGACGAGCGTGCCATCGAGATCCTGGCCCTGCAGGGGCCGGTGGCCAGCGACCTGCGCGTGATTGTCGGTTCGCTGCGGATGAGTGCTTCGCTCGAGCGGATGGGCGACCTGGCACGCCACATCGCCCAGCTGACCCGCATGCGCTATCCGGAACTCGTGATTCCGGAACATCTTCGGCCCACCTTCGCTCAGTTCGCCGAGCATGACATCGCTATTTCCCGGAGCCTGACCGAGCTGCTGGACACCCGCAACCTGGACCTGGCGCGGGACATCAACCGGCACAATGAGCAGGTGAACGAGCTGCACGCCGGAATTTTCAAGGCCATCGCCTCCCCGGATTTCAACGCTGCGCCCTCGACCGCCGTCGACGTGGCCCTGGCCAGCCGCTACTTCGAGCGCTTCGCCGACCACGGCATCTCGGTGTCCCGCAAGGTGACCTACCTGGTCACCGGTGAGTGGACCACTAACGGCAACGTCGGATAGCCAACACCGCACACAGAAGGCCGGTTCCCTCAAGGAACCGGCCTTCTGCTGTTTCCCGGGCTGCTGCTACTTCTTGCCCTGGTTGGCCACCGCTTCGATCGCGGCCGCGGCAGCCTCGGCGTCGAGGTAGGTGCCGCCGGCCTTGACCGGCTTCAGGTTCTCGTCCAGTTCGTACACCAGCGGGATGCCCGTGGGGATGTTCAGGCTCGCGATGTCCTCGTCGCTGATGCCGTCCAGGTGCTTGACCAGCGCGCGCAGCGAGTTGCCATGCGCGGCGACCATGACGGTCTTGCCGGAGCGCACGTCCTTGGCGATGTCGGACTCCCAGTAGGGCAGGAAGCGCTCGAGCACGTCCTTGAGGCATTCGGTCCGCGGCACGGCGGCCAGGTCGGCGTAGCGCGGGTCGTTGGCCTGGGACCATTCGCTCGAGTCGTCCAGCTCCGGCGGCGGGGTGTCGTAGGAACGGCGCCACAGCATGAACTGCTCATCGCCGAACTCCTCGCGGATCTGGGCCTTGTCCTTGCCCTGCAGCGCGCCGTAGTGGCGCTCGTTGAGCCGCCAGCTGCGCTTGACGTCGATCCAGTCCCGGTCCGCCGCTTCCAGGGCGATGTTGGCGGTGACGATGGCGCGCTTGAGCCGGGAGGTGTAAAGCACGTCCGGCAGGATCCCCGCCTCAACCAGCAGCTCGCCGCCGCGCTTGGCCTCGGCACGGCCCTGTTCGGTCAGCGGAACATCGACCCAGCCGGTGAACAGGTTCTTCTCATTCCAGTCGCTTTGGCCATGCCGCAGCAGAATCAACTTGTAGTTCGTCGAGGCAGTCATGGCGTTCATCCTATCGGCCGAGCGGCACCCTAATCCCGCTCGCGCCGTGACGTTACGCACTCTTGCAGACCAATCGGCGGGATCGGGCCGGCCGGGCCTTTATTCTGTTTTTTCGTGCCGCCCTCCCTTCCTGCAGCTGCCGTCCGCCCGCGAACCGCCAAACCCATCGGGGCGGTGACCCGGGGCACCACGAGTCCCAACCGGCTCCGGCGGATGGACCGCTGGCTGTGCGGAACCCGCGCCACTGTCCTGCGCCGGGCCGCGGACCCCCTCGTGATCGACTTGGGTTACGGCGCTTCGCCGACCACCGCCGTCGAACTCCACCGCCGGATTTCCGCCCTGCGGCCAGATGTCGAGGTGATCGGCGTGGAGATCGAGCCGGAACGGGTCCTCAGGGCGAAGCCGTTGGAGCGGCCGGGGCTCACTTTCCGGCAGGGCGGCTTCGAGATCCCGGTGCCGGGGCGGCGGCCGGCGGTGGTCCGGGCGTTCAACGTGCTGCGCCAGTACCACGAGTCCGAGTACGCGGCACACTGGGACACGGTGCGGGAGCGGCTGGCACCCGACGGACTGTTTATCGACGGCACGTGCGACGAGATCGGCCGCCGCGCCACCTGGGTAGCGGTGGAACGCCGCGGCCCGGTGTCGCTGAGCATCTCGCTGCGTTTCGGCGCCTTCACCCGGCCGTCCGATGTGGCGGAGCGGCTGCCCAAGGCCCTGATCCACCACAACGTCCCGGGCGAGCGGGTGCACAGCTACCTGCAGGCTCTGGACCGGTGCTGGGCGGGGGCGTCAGCCGTGGCCCCGTTCGGGAACCGGCAGCGGTGGCTGGCCATGTGCCTGGCGATGCGGGCGGCCGGCTGGCCAATCCTGGACGGTCCGGGACGGTGGCGGCTGGGGGAAATCAGCGTGGACTGGTCCGCGGTGGATCCTGCCTAGCCGGACGTTTCCCGCGGCGGCCGTAGTGCGGATAAGCCGTCAGGTAGGGCGCTGCCTACCAGGGTCCGTAGGGGCCGTATGCACTGCCGCCGGAGCCCTTGAGTTCGTTCAGGGCAGGCTTGACGTCCGCCAGGTAGACCGAGGCAGCGATCACGGCGGCAAGCTGGAACAGCATCCATGTGCCGAACCCGCCACCGAAGAGCGAAAGCGCTCCAATGGCAGTCGCAGCCGCCGTCATGCCGATCCAGAAACCCTTGGTGCGCTTGAACGCGGCCTGGAAGTGCTCGCCCTTGCGGCCCACGCAGTCGATAAGCGCCCACAGCTCGATGCCGAGGGCCACGTAGCCCAGGCCCCGGTAGAGCCATTCCTGAATCTCATACGCAATCAGCACGGTTCCAGCCTAGCTGGTCGAGGTCAGGTTAGTCCTGCACTTTCTGCAGCGCCTGGTCCAGGTCCGCCCACAGGTCCTTGGCGTTCTCAATGCCCACGGACAGCCGCAGCAGGTTCTCCGGCACCGTTTCGGGCTCGTTCACGTGCCGGCGGCGGCGTTCGATCAGCGATTCCACGCCGCCGAGCGACGTTGCGGGCAGCCACAGCTGCAGCGCGTCCACCACGGCGTCGGCGGCCGCAGCCCCGCCCCTGACGGTGATGGCGATGATGGAACCGAAGCCGTCCATCTGCGCGGCCGCGCGTTCGTGCCCCGGATCGCCTGGCAGGCCGGGATAGCGCACGGCTTCCACGCGCGGGTGCTCCAGCAGCTTCCTGGCCAGCGCCATGGCGGTGGCCTGCGAGCGCTCAATGCGCAGCGCGAGCGTGCGCAGTCCGCGCAGGGCGAGCCAGACCTCGAACGGGCCGGCAATGGCGCCGCGCAGCGACCGGTACGTCAGCAGCCGGGCGCGCAGGTCGGGATCGGACGTCACCACGGCGCCCAGCACCACATCGGAGTGTCCGGCCAGGTATTTGGTGACGGAATGTACGACGACGTCCACTCCGCTTTCCAGCGGACGCTGGCCCAAAGGGGTGGAAAAGGTGTTGTCGGCAATCACGAGGGCACCGGCGTCATGCGCTGCCTGCGCCAGGGCGCGCATTTCGGCGACCTCGAGCATGGGGTTGGTGGGGCTTTCCAGCCAGAGGGCGTCGGCACCTTCCAGCTGGGCCTTGACCGCCTCGGTGTCGGCGATGTCCACGGTCCGCACGGTGAACGCGCCGCGGGCGGCGAGATCCTGGGAGACGGCGAGGCTGCCCTGGTAGCTGTGCCGGGGCATCACGATGGTGCCGCCGGAGGGCACCAGGGACAGCGCTGCGGCGACGGCGGCAAGACCGGAGGCGAAGACCAGCGCCGGCAGCTGTGCGGTCTCCAGCTCGCCAAGCGTTTCCTCGAACGGATCCCAGCTGGGGTTGGCATAGCGGCCGTAGGCCCGGTCGCCCTGTTCGACCTCGCCTTGGCCGAAGAACGTGGACGAGAGCACCACGGGCGGATTGACCGGCGCGTCATGGGTGCGCTCAGGCCGGCCGCCGGCGACGACGACGGTATCGGGCGCCAGGGAATCGGGATGCTGGGAGCCTTGCTGGGTCATGACAGCAGGGTAGACCCGGGGGCTGTCCACAGGGTAACTGTGACTTCTCCGCACGCTGCGCGGGAGCCGATAGGCTAGTCAGGTGACTTCCGAGAGCCGACGCCTGCCTGCCCGCGTGCCCGAAGCCGTCGGGCCCGGCGGCCTCTTCATCGCCTTCGAGGGCGGCGACGGCGCAGGAAAGTCGACGCAGGCGGCCGCTGTCCAGGCGGCGCTGGAGAGTCTTGGCCGGACGGTGCTGCGCACCCGGGAACCGGGCGGGACACCGGTGGGCGAGAAATTGCGCGCCCTGGTCCTTGAGCACGGACACGGGGAGATCGATGCGCGCACCGAAGCACTGATCTTCGCCGCCTCCCGCGCGGCCCACGTCCAGCAGGTCATTGTCCCCGCCCTGGAGCGCGGCGAGATTGTGCTGTGCGACCGCTTCATCGACTCTTCCGTCGCCTACCAGGGCGCGGGCCGCGGACTCGGCATTGACGCCGTGCGCGACCTCAATCTGTGGGCCACCGGCGAGGTCCTTCCCGACCTGACGGTCCTGCTCGATGTCGACCCGGAACAGGGCCGGGACCGCCGTGCCGCCAACGGTGAGGAAGACCGGCTGGAATCCGAGCCGGATGACTTCCATGGCCGGATCCGCGCCGCCTTCCAGGAACTCGCGGCTGCCCGCCCCGACCATTACCTCGTGCTGGACGGTCGGCAGGAGCGGTCTGCCCTGACCAAGGCCATCGTGGCCCGCATCGCCGGGATGCTCGGATGAGCGTCTGGACCGACCTGCCGGGACAGGCGGCCGTGGTGGAGCAACTCGGCCGGGCGGCCGCAGCGGACCACCCGCACCATGCCTGGCTGTTCACCGGGCCGCCCGGTTCCGGCCGCTCCAATGCAGCCAGGTCCTTCGCGGCAGCGCTCCTGTGCGAACAGCCCCGGC
This sequence comes from Arthrobacter crystallopoietes BAB-32, assembly GCF_000328305.2. Taxonomy (GTDB): domain Bacteria; phylum Actinomycetota; class Actinomycetes; order Actinomycetales; family Micrococcaceae; genus Crystallibacter; species Crystallibacter crystallopoietes_A. Next base: position 6,865 of record NZ_ANPE02000071.1, read on the forward strand.
CCCAGGACCGCGGCTGCGGGGAGTGCCACTCCTGCCGCACGGTGCTCGCCGGCTCGCACGCCGACGTCTCCGTCATGGCCACCGAGAACGTCACCTTCCGCATCGAGGACGTCCGGGAGTGGGTGACCAAGGCCCAGGACAAGCCGTCCTCGGGGCGCTGGCGCGTCATCATCGTCGAGGACGCGGACCGTATGACTGAACGCACCACCAACGTGCTGCTCAAGGCGATCGAAGAGCCGCCGCCGCGGACCGTCTGGCTGCTCTGCGCTCCCAGCCCCGCGGACGTGCTGGTCACCATCCGCTCCCGCTGCCGCCCGGTGGGACTGCGCATCCCGGCGGTCGGCGACGTCGCCGACCTGCTGGTCCGGCGGGACGGCGCCACCCCCGAGCTGGCCGAATTCGCCGCCCGGATTTCGCAGAGCCATATCGGAGTGGCCCGCCGGCTGGCCCGCAATGAAGAGGCACGCGCGCGCCGGGACACCATTGTCCGGCTGCCGCTGCGGCTGCGCGGGGTGTCTGACGCCGTGATGGCCGCCGGCGAGCTGGTGGACCTGTCCAACGCGGACGCAGCCGCCGCTTCCGAGGAGCGGAACGCGGCCGAGCGCGAGGCCCTGCTGCATGCCCTTGGAGCGCCGGAAAGCGGCACCCTGCCGCCGGCGATCCGCAGCCAGCTCAAGGCACTGGAAGAAGAGCAGAAGCGCCGGGCCAAGCGCAGCATCAGCGATTCGCTGGACCGGGTCATGATCGACCTGACCACCTTCTTCCGGGACGTGCTGACCCTGCAGTTGGGCACCGGCACCGAACTGGTCAACGAGTACCTTCGGCCGGAGCTGGCCGCCTACGCGGAACAATCCACCCCCGAGCAGACGTTGGGCAGGTTGGACGCGATCGCCCAGGCGCGCCAGCGCCTGAGCACCAACGTGGCCCCGGTGCTCGCCATGGAAGCCATGGCGGTCAGCCTGCTGTGAACGAAGCATCCGACGCCCTCTGCCCCTTGCCGCCGACCCAGGAGAGAACCTTTTGATGCGCCTTGCACCGCGCCGAAGCCGCCGTACCGCGACAACCGGAGCGGCCGCCGTCGTACTCCTGATGCTCGCCGGCTGCGGGGTCCTGCCCCAAGCCGACGAGCCGCCGGCTTCCGGAGCGGCGGAAGAGTTTGCCCCGGTGGAGGCGGCGCTGGAGCCGTACTACACCCAGGACGTGGCGTGGGAAGACTGCGAGGCGAAGTTCGAGTGCGCCAACATCGAGGTGCCGCTGGACTATGCCGACCCGGGCGGCGAGCGGATCGAGATCGCGGCCATCCGCAGCACGGCCGGGGATGACGCGCTGGGCTCCATCCTGCTCAATCCCGGCGGGCCCGGCGGCTCGGGCTATGACACCGTGAAGAACTCGCTGGCCTACATGACCACCGAAACGCTGCGCGGGAGCTACGACATCGTCGGCTTCGACCCGCGCGGGGTGAAGCGCTCGGCACCGGTGGAGTGCCTGACGGACCGGGAGAAGGACGAGGCACGGCAGGTCCAGTACGACCTGGAGTCGGACGCAGGCCTCGCGCAGGCCGCCGAGGATTCCGCGGAGCTGGCCCAGCAGTGTGCCGAAGAGACCGGTGAAGTCCTCGGCCATGTGGACACCATCAGCTCGGCCAAGGACCTGGACATCCTGCGCGCAGCCGTGGGCGATCCGAAGCTCAATTACCTCGGTTTCTCCTACGGGACGTTCCTCGGCGCCACCTATGCGGACCTGTTCCCGGAGCGCGTGGGCCGGCTCGTGCTGGACGGCGCCCTCGACCCGTCCCTGAGCAATGCCGAAGTCACGCTGGGCCAGGCCAAGGCCTTCGAGGCGGCGATCCACAGCTATGCCGAGAGCTGCCTGGAATCGGCGGCCTGCCCCATGGACGGAAGCGCCGACGACGCCGTGCGCCAGATCCGGGACCTGATCGCCTCGGTGGAGGACAACCCGATGACTGCCGCGGACGGCCGGCTGGTCACCGTCGGCATGTTCGTCTCCGGCTTCATCGTGCCGCTCTACAACGACCAGAACTGGCCGCGCCTGACCGAGGCCCTGGCGGCGGCGTTCCAAGGGGATCCGACGCCGATGCTGGGGCTGTCCGACCTGGGCGCGGAGCGGCAGGCCGACGGCAGCTACACCGGCAACGCCACTGAGGCCTTCACCGCGATCAACTGCCTCGACTACCCGATGGAGTCGGGCCTCGACGCAATGCGCGAAGAAGCCCAGGCGCTGGAGGAGGCCTCCCCCACCCTGGGCCGCTACCTCGCCTACGGCGGCACGACCTGCGAGAACTGGGCGCACGAGCCGGTGCGGACGCCGGCGCCGGTGAAGGCCGAAGGGGCCGATCCCATCCTGGTCATCGGCACCACCGGGGATCCGGCCACCCCGTACGAATGGGCCGAATCCATGGCCGCCAATTTCGAGTCCGCTTCGCTGCTGACCTTCGAAGCCGAGGGCCACACCGCCTACAGCCGCGGCAACAAGTGCGTGCAGGACGCCGTGGACGGCTACTTCATCGAGGGCACCATGCCGGCCGACGGCACGGTCTGCTAAGGCTTTTTTGACCGGCGCGCCCGTGCTCTCTTATAGTTGTTCCTTGTGGATTCCGCCCGGCAACGCCGAGTGAATCCTCCGCCTCCTTAGCTCAGTCGGTAGAGCGTTTCACTCGTAATGAAAAGGTCGCCGGTTCGATTCCGGCAGGGGGCTCCAACGCCGGGGGTTCGAGGGATGCTCGAACCCCCGGCTCGTTTAAGGGCAGGCCTGCGGCGGCCCTCGGGCGGTGACATCCGCAACCCCCATCAGCGGCTTCGGAAAGTTCTCTGGCGCGGTGTACGCTGCGGCCCTAGCATGAGCGGTAGGTGCTTTGAGGCCGCCGGTCCCTGCTGCAGGAAGGAGCCACGATGGCGCCCTTGCCGCCGGATGCTCGGCCTTCGGACCTCGCCGCCGCTTTCCGGACAGCGTTCTCCGCCCACCCTGCCGGTGTGGCGATTGTGACCGCTGCCGGGCCGGACGGGCCGGCGGGAATTACAGCGTCCTCCCTGATTTCCGTGTCCGCCGAGCCGCCAGTGCTCGCGGTTTCCATCACCACCGGCAGCGAATCCGGTGCCGCCCTGCTGGCTGGCGAAGCGATGGCCGTTCACCTGCTGACGACCGCCAACCGCCGCCTTGCCGAACTTTTCGCCCGGCCCGGTTCGCACCGCTTCGGGTTCGATATGGACTGGTACGCCGGCCCGGCCGGCGAACCGATCATCCGCGGCGTGGGTACCGTGCTGAGGTGCAAGCCGTTGGACCGGATGCCTGCCGGCACCGGCGTTGTCCTGGCCGCCCAGGTCCTGCAGGTGCTCGAAGGCGGTTCGTCGGCGCCTCCGCTGGTCTACCACCGGCGGACCTATTACGCCCTGGACGCGTGGTCCGCCCTGCGTGGCCGGCCCTGATCCGCAGGGGTTTGGCGGCCGGCACCTACGCCTCGTCGCCCTCCAGCAGCCGCAGCGCTTCGGTGACGTCGTCGACGACGATGGCCGCCCGCCGTCGTACGCTCTCCGCGGCGTCCTGGGACGCTTCGGGAGAGGCTGCGAGCCGTGCCATCGCGGCGGATTCCGCGGCGGCCGCGAGGGAGTTGCCGGCCTTCGATAGGCTGCGGTGCACGGCGGCCAGCTTGCCGCCGGGGATGTCCAGCCCGTCGCTGGGGCGCAACTGCTGCGCGCGCATGCAGCAGCCGCGGACCTGGGTCAGCTGGGCGGAGAGTTCGTTGGCGATGCCCACGAGCTGGTCGTAAAGGGCGTCGTCCGCGACGCCCTCGAGGACCTGGTGGTACCGGTCCAGCCCGCGTTTGAATCGGTCATGCGTGCGCCGCCAGATGCCCTTGCCCAGCTCCTTGTCGTCCCGCCGGGCCTGGCGGGCGGCGCCAAAGAACTCCACCGGCTACAGGTACTGGCCCGGGCGGTGGCTCTGCCCCGGCGGGTTCTCCGATTCCGCTCCATCGGCCCGGCGGGGTTCCCCGTCCTCGCCGATAACGACACCGGGGGCGATCACAGTGCCGGGCGGCAGCTGGCGCAGCTGCATCCGGGCGGCCATCTGCTGCGTCGCCGCCTGCTGGGCCGCAATGGCGGTCTGGATGCCGTGGAAGAGGCCCTCCAGCCAGCCGACCAGCTGGGCCTGGGCGATCCGCAGTTCCGCGTCCGAGGGCGCCGAGTCGTCGGGGAACGGCAGGTTGATCCGCTCCAGCTCATCGATCAGCTCCGGGGCCAGGCCGTCCTCGAGCTCCTTGATGGACCGCTCGTGGATCTCGGCGAGCCGGGTGCGGGCGGCATCGTCCAGCGGAGCGCTGCGCACTTCCTCCAGCAGCTGGCGGACCATGGTGCCGATGCGCATCACCTTGGCGGGCTCATCCACCAGATCGTGGAGCGAGGTGCCCTTCTTCTTGCCCTCGTCTTTGCCTGCGGCCGGATCCGGCTCGGCGCCGCCGGCTGCCAGCGCTCCTTCGATCACGGGCTCGTCCGTCTGGGATATCTGCTCATCCGTCATGGTTTCATCTTGCCAGAGGCGGCGAATAAACCGGGGGAAAATCCTACCCACAAGCGCCAAGCCTGCCCCGCACCGCCGTCGTCATTGCATGGAAAGGCACCGCCTGCTTTCCTTCGCGGAAGCAGGCGGTGCCTTGTGGATGTCAACAGCAGCGGCCCTCGGGGTTGCGGTCCTGGCGGTCCGTCTTGTCCCGCCAGAATTCACGCTCCGTCATCGGTGCCGTGCCGGGACGTGTGCGGCGATGGTGCTCCAGGTACGCCTGGTACGCGTTTTCGCCCATCATGCCCTTGAAGAACCAGACGAAGCCGTGCCAGCCCTCGCGTGCGCGCTCCAGTGCGTGGTTCATGGCCGCCGCCCGTGGTGATGATGCGCCCGTTCCAGCCGCAGCTCGTCCGGCAGGGCGTTCCACTGCTTCTCCAGTTCGCGTTCGGCCGGGGTGGCGATCAGGCCCGCCGGCGCGTACGTGGCCGAAACGGTGGCGGGTTCTTCGTGGGAAGCTCCCCCGCCGCGCTGCCACGCCTTGATGGTGGCCATGATCGACGTCGCAATCACGATGATGGTCAGCACCACGAAGACGATGGACAGCGTGCCCTGGACCGTGGTGTTCCGGACGACCGCCTCCATCTCCGCGACCGACGTCGCATTGCCGAAGCTGGTCTCGCCCGCGGCCAGCGCATCGCGGTACGCAGCATTGTTGGCCCAGTAGCCTACGCGGACATCGGGCGAGAATATCTTCAGGATGGAGGCCCAGATGGTGATGACCGCAGCGAAGGCCAGCGGCACCGCGACGATCCACAGGTACTTGAACGCGCCCCGCTTGGCGGCTATGGCCAGGCAGACCGCGAGCGCAATGGCCGCCAGCAGCTGGTTGGCAATGCCGAAGAGCGGGAAGAACGTGTTGATGCCGCCCAGGGGATCCGTGACGCCGAGGATCAGGATGTAGCCCCAGCCGGCCACCATGATGGCCGTCGAGATCCACACCCCGGGCCGCCAGGAGACGTCCTTGAACTTGGGGACGAAGTTGCCGATGGTGTCCTGCAGCATGAACCGTGCAACCCGGGTGCCCGCGTCCACCGCGGTCAGGATGAACAGCGCCTCGAACATGATGGCGAAGTGGTACCAGAAGCCCATCATGCTGAGTCCGCCGATCAGCCCCTGCATGATCTGCGCGAGGCCGACGGCCAGCGTGGGTGCGCCGCCGGTGCGCGAGACCACCGACTCCTCGCCGACGTTTTGGGCCAGCTGGGTCAGCATGTCCGGAGTCAGGTTCACCCCGGCGAGGCCAAGGCTGTTGACGAACGCCACCGCCCCTTCGACGGTGCCGCCGGTGACCGCGGCCGAGGAGTTCATCGCGAAATAGATCCCGCGGTCGATCGAGATCGCGGCGACCAGCGCCATGATGGCAACGAAGGATTCCATCAGCATGCCGCCGTACCCGATAAAGCGCGTCTGCCGCTCCTTCTGCACCATCTTCGGGGTGGTGCCTGAAGAGATCAGCGCGTGGAATCCGGAGAGGGCGCCGCAGGCGATCGTGACGAAGAGGAACGGCCAGAGCGAGCCCGGGACCACCGGACCGTCCACGCGGCCGGCGAATTCGCTGAACGCCGGCACATTGATTTCCGGCCGGACCAGCACGATGGCCACAGCGAGCATGACGATGGTGCCGATCTTCATGAACGTGGACAGGTAGTCGCGCGGCGCGAGCAGCAGCCAGACGGGCAGCACCGCTGCGATGAAACCGTAGACGATGATGCCCCAGGCGATGGTCGTACGCTCCAGCGTAAAGATCGCCACGCCCCAGTCGGTCTCAGCGATCCAGCCGCCGGCCACGATCGCGGCCATCAGCAGCACGAAGCCGATGATGGACACTTCGCTGACCTTGCCGGGGCGCAGGAAGCGCAGGTAGACGCCCATGAACAGCGCGATCGGAATGGTCATCGCGACGGAGAAGACGCCCCAGGGGGATTCGCCGAGCGCGTTGACCACCACGAGGGCCAGGATGGCCACGATGATGATCATGATGGTCAGCGTGGCGATCAGCGCCGCGGTTCCACCGACCACGCCGAGCTCCTCCCGCGCCATCTGGCCGAGCGAACGCCCGCCGCGGCGCATCGAGAAGAACAGCACGAGGTAGTCCTGCACCGCGCCGGCCAGGACCACGCCGAAGATAATCCAGAGAGTGCCCGGCAGGAAGCCCATCTGGGCGGCCAGCACCGGCCCCACCAGCGGTCCGGCGCCGGCGATCGCGGCGAAGTGGTGCCCGTAGAGGACGCGGCGGTCCGTGGCGACATAGTCCTTGCCGTCGGCCTTGTACTCGGCGGGAGTGGCCCGCAGGTCGTTCGGCCTGGTCAGCTTGTTCTCGATGTACTTCGAGTAGAAGCGGTACGCGATGAAGTAAGTGCAGACCGCCGCGAAGACAAACCAGATGGCATTAATCGTTTCGCCGCGGACGAAGGCGATGATGCTCCAGCTCACGCCTCCGAGCAGGGCAACGCCGATCCAGATGGCGATCTTCGTGGGCGTCCATTTGCGCTCTTCCGCCTCGGCAACTGCCGGGTCGAGGGCGACCGGCGGGAGGTTCGGGTCCTGGACCAGGAGGTCGGTTTCCCGGTCCGGATCCGGCGATGGCCGCGGGGCTGGTGTCTGGCTCATAATGCTCCTTGCGAACGAAGCGTGCTTATGAGTGCAGGCTAACAGCCGCATGCGCCCGGTCACAGTCCCGGAGCCCGGAAATCGGGCCGGAAGGCCAGGACCGGCTCAGCCGGCCATCGTCAGCAGGATTTTGCCGGTATGGTCGCCGGAATCGAAGTACTCATGCGCTGCCGAAGCCTGCTCCAGCGGAAAGGTCCTGCCGATCTGCACCTTGATGTCGCCGGAAGCCACGAGCGGCCAGACATGTTCACGTACCGCCCGAACGATGGCCGACTTCTCCTCCACCGGCCGCGCGCGCAGCGTCGTCCCGATGACGGCCGCGCGCTTCGCCATCAGCTGCCCCAGGTTCAGCTCGGCTTTGGCCCCGCCCTGCAGGCCGATCACCACCAGCCGGCCGGCCGTGGCCAGCGCGTCGAGGTTGCGCTGCAGGTACTTGGCCCCGACGACATCGAGGATCACGTCGGCGCCGCGGCCTCCGGTCGCCTCCTTGACCTTCTCGACGAAGTCCTCTTCGCGGTAGTTAATCAGCACCTGCGCGCCCAGGGGACGTACGACGTCGAGCTTTGCCTGGGAGCCGGCCGTCACCATCGGAATCCCCCCAAAGGCCCGCACCATCTGCACGGCCATGGTTCCGATGCCTCCGGCGCCACCATGGATCAGCACGCTCTCGCCTGCCTGCACACCCGCCGCCATGAACAGATTGGAAAATACCGTGGCCGCGGTCTCGGGAAGGCTCCCTGCCTCGGCCAGCGATACGCCCGGCGGTACGGGCAGCAGTTGCCCGGCCGGCACCGCAACCTGCTGCGCATAGCCGCCACCGGCCAGCAGTGCGCAGACTTCGTCACCCGCCTGCCATCCGTCCACTCCCTCACCCACAGCGGCAATCCGGCCGGACACCTCAAGTCCGGGGATGTCGCTCGCGCCGGGCGGCGGCGGATAAACTCCGCGGCGCTGCTGCACGTCTGCCCGGTTGAGGCCGGCGGCGACGACGTCGACGACCACCTCGCCTGCCTGTGGCTCCGGCGGCGGGACCTCGCGCACTTCGAGCACGTCGGGCCCGCCGGCGCCCTGGTAGAAAACGGCCTTCATCCGCGCCTCCTCAAGCCTTAGGGAAACAGTGCTGGTCTTTTGATATCTCCAGCGCCTCCATGCCACACTACTAGTCAGGGAAGGTTGTCCGAGCGGCCGAAGGAGCTGGTCTTGAAAACCAGTAGGCGGCAACCCCGTCTCATGGGTTCAAATCCCATACCTTCCGCTTTTGAATACGTTGAAGGGCCCCGGTGGGGGCCCTTCAACGTTTAATCCCGCTGCCTGCTGGTCGTGGTCCGCCGCGGGCCTATTGTCCGGCCCAGCAGGCACAGCTATTGTCGGAAACGGCGGCACCTCCTGCACCGCCCCTTCCCAGTTCCATACCTCTTTCCCGGCCTCTGAACGGACCCGCCGTCCTGCCTTCCGAACAAAGGAGTTCCAGATGTCCGACCGCGAAACCACCCCCGCCGGCATACCGTGCTGGATCGACCTGACGAGCTCGGACCCTGACAAGGCCAGGGCCTTCTACGCCAGCCTCTTCGGCTGGGCGGCCGAGACGGCCGGGGAAGAATACGGCAACTACATCACGTTTTCCAAGGACGGCCATCCCGTCGCCGGCATGATGCGGAACGACCAAACCGGGCAGCCCGATGCCTGGTCCGTGTACCTCTCCAGCAGGGACGTCGCCGCCACGGCCAAGGCTGCCGCGGAAGCCGGCGGCCGGATCCTGGTGGAACCCATGCAGGTCGGCGACCAGGGCAGCATGGCCATCTTCCTCGATTCAACCGGTGCGGCCGTCGGCGCCTGGCAGCCGGACCAGCACAAGGGCTTCGGGCGGGAAGGCGAAGAAGGTTCTCCCTCATGGTTCGAGCTGTCGACCCGGGACTACGCCGGCGCGATCGAATTCTACGAGAAGGTTTTCGGCTGGAGGACCGAGGAGATGAGCGACACCGCGGAGTTGCGCTACACCCTGAACGCTGCCCTCGAAGAGTCCAGTGCCGGGATCTACGACGCAGCTGCGGCGATGCCGGAGGGCGTGCCCTCGAACTGGCAGGTCTATCTGGGCGTGGCCAACGCCGACGCTGCCGTGGCGAAGGTCCGCGAGCTGGGCGGCACCGTCCTGCGGGAACCTTGGGATTCGCCGTACGGCCGGATGGCGCAGGTTGCCGATCCCACGGGTGCTGCCTTCATGATCAGCACCGTCAAGTAGGTCTTTCCTCGCTGGCAGGACCTGCCGTGACCAACAGCACGTCGTGGAACCGCTCTTTCAGACCCCCTGTTCCGTACGCGATTACCGGCCGGCAACCTGCCGTTCATCCTGGCGGGGTGGGCTGGAACGGGCGGGCTTTGGCACGCCCGCAATCCTGCTGCCGCCGCCTGCATCCGCTGCCGGCTGAGCGGCCGCGCCTCGATGGGGAATGAAACTGGAGAGAAAAGTGCCGAAGGCTGCTTCATCTGTGAAGTCCACGCTGGGCGCTGCGCTGTCGATCGGCCTGCTGGCCGCTCCCTTCGCAGCACTGCCGGCTGTGGCAACCGAAACCGAACCCGATCCGGAGGTGTCCACGGACGCCGCCGGCGGCACCTACGAGCTGAACCTGCTGGGCATCAACGACTTCCACGGCAGGATCGACGGCAACACGGTGAAATTCGCCGGCACCGTGGAGCAGCTGCGTGCCGACAATCCGGAGGGCACGGTCTTCACTTCGGCGGGCGACAACATCGGCGCCTCCCTTTTCGCATCAGCGGTGCAGGCGGACGAGCCCACCATCGACGTCCTGAACGCGCTGGAGCTGGACTCGGCGGCCGTGGGCAACCACGAGTTCGACAAGGGGTTCGACGATCTGGATGGACGGGTCACGGACCGGGCCGGCTACCCGCAGCTCGGCGCCAACGTTTACCAGAAGGGCACCGCCACTCCCGCCCTGCCGGAGTACGAACTCGTCGAAGCGGGCGGCCTGACCGTCGGCATCATCGGCGCCGTTACTGAAGACACCGCCACCCTGGTCAGCCCCGGAGGCATCGCCGGCATCGAGTTCGGCGATCCGGTCGAGGCCGTCAACCGCGTCGCCGCGGAGCTGTCCGACGGCGAGGGGGACGAAGCGGACATCATCCTCGCCTCCTACCACGAGGGCGCCAGCAGCTCCGCCGACCTTGGCACAGCTACCGGGGCCAGCGAGGTCTTCAACCGGATCGTCAACGGTACCTCCGCTGAAGTCGACGCGATTTTCAACGGCCATACCCACCTCGGTTATACGTTTGAAGCACCGGTTCCGGGCAGCGGCGAGACCCGCCCAGTGGTGCAGACCGGCCAGTACGGCGAGAACGTCGGCCAGATCAAACTGACGGTCAGGGAAGGCGAGGCAGACGGCGAGGCGACATTCGACGTCGAGAATTTCGAGATGGCGCTCGTGCCGCGCACCACCGCCGATGATGCGGCACTGATCGGGCAGTATCCCCGCGTGGCCGAGGTGGCAAACATCGTCGCAGCCGCCGAGGACCACGCGGAAGCAGTCGGCGAGCAGCCGGTCGGCGAAGTCACCGGCGACATCACGACCGCCTTCATCGGGGACAAGCGCGATGACCGGGCCTCCGAATCGACGCTCGGCAACCTGGTCGCCGACTCGCTGGTGGAGAGCCTGTCCGCCGAGGAACTGGGCGGGGCCGAAATCGGCGTGGTCAACCCGGGCGGCCTGCGCTCCGAGCTCTACCATGCGCCCGACGGCGTCATCACCTACGCCGAAGCCAACGCGGTCCTGCCCTTCGTCAACAACCTCTGGACCACCACCTTGACCGGCGCCCAGTTCAAGACCCTGCTGGAGCAGCAGTGGCAGCGAACTGCCGACGGCGAGATCCCGAGCCGGCCGTACCTGCATCTCGGCCTGTCGGACAACGTCAACTACACCTACGATCCCAACGCCGGGCAGGGCAGCCACATCACCGGTGTCTGGATCGACGGCGAGCAACTGGACCCGGACCGCGAGTACCGGATCGGCACCTTCAGCTTCCTGGCCCAGGGCGGCGACAACTTCCATGTCTTCCGCGAAGGCACCAACACCCGCGATTCCGGCCTGATCGACCGTGACGCCTGGATCGATTACCTGGCGCAGAACAAGCCGCTGTCCCCGTCCTTCGACCGCCGCGCGGTGGCCCTGACCGGCGTGCCGGCAACCGTCGAACCGGGCGACAACGTCTCCTTCCAGGTCTCCAAGCTGGACCTGACGTCCCTGGGAGCCGAAACCGAGGGCAACGCCAACACCGAGCTGACCCTGCGCTACGAGCCCTCGGCCGACGGCACCAGTGCCTTCGCCCGGGCGGTCCCGGCCGCGGCCCTGCCAGCGGACCTGGGCATCTTCGCCGTGTCCGACGGCGCCGCAACCGTTTCCTTCACCGTTCCGTCCGAACTGCGCGGCGGCGTCTTCACCCTCACTGCCGCTGAGTCCGGCACCCTGGTCCGGCTGCCGATCGAGGTCCCAACCGCCGGCATCCCGGCTCCCGGCGACCAGCAGCCCGGTGAGGACGCCCCGGTTGACGATCAGCAGCCGGGCGGTGACCCGCTTCCGGACAGTCCGGTCGACGATGGCCAGCCGGGCGACCGGCTGCCCGGCGGTGATGACCAGGACCGTGAACCTGCTGCCGGCCAGGATCCGGAGCGGCTGGCCGAGACCGGCGCGGACGGAGTCCTGCCGCTGGGCATCGGCGCCCTCGTCCTGCTGGGCGGCGGCCTGGCGGCAGTCCTCGCCGCCCGGCGCCGCAAGCTGACCGCGGACCGCTAGCTGTATCCGAGGGGCTTCCTTCCCGCCGAAGGGGGCCCCTCCCCGTTTGCCTGATTCCACCCATCACTCGCCCACCAAGGAAAGAGAACCATGACCAGGAAACCCTGGAAACCGGCCACCAGCGGAGCCATCGCCGCCGGTGTCCTCGCCTCCGGCTTCGGCGCGCTCCCCGCGGCCGCAGCGGAAGCCGTGGACACCGCCGTCGTTATTAATGAGGCCTACGTCAACGGCGGCAGTGCCAACGCGCCCTTCACGCACAAGTTCGTCGAACTGTTCAACACCACGGACGCCCCCGTCACGCTGGACGGCATGTCCCTGCAGTACCGCTCGGCCGGCGGCACCTCGGCGCCGACCGGCGTCGTGGAGCTGGAAGGCACCATCCCGGCCAACGGCTACTTCCTGGTCCAGGGCGGCAGCAACGGCAGCACCGGCGCCGCGCTGCCCGAAGCCGACCTGGCCAGCGGCGCGCTGAATCCCTCGGGCACCGCGGGCACGATTGTGCTCGCGGGCCAGACCGGGAAGCTGGACGGACTGGCCACCGGGTCGGTCCTGGACGATGACCGGGTGCTGGACCTGCTGGGCTACGGCAGCTCCAACACCTTCGAGACCGCCGCAGCCGGCTCACCCAACGGCACCCGCAACCCGCTCTCGATGAACCGCACCGGCGGCGTGGACACGGACAACAACGCCGCGGACTTCAGCCTCAGCGGCAGCGTCACGCCGGCCAACTCCGGCGGCACCAGTGAGCCGGAGCCGCAGCCCGAGCCCGAGCCGGCCACGGTGCGCAGCATCGCCGAGATCCAAGGCACGTCAAACGTTTCCCCGCTCGCGGGACAGACTGTCCGGACCCGCGGCGTGGTCACCGCCGCCTACCCCACCGGCGGCTTCAACGGCTACTATCTCCAGACTCCGGGCACCGGCGGTGACGCTGCCGCTGCAGACCGCACCGCCTCCGACGGTATTTTCGTCTACTCGCCAACCACCGTGGACAAGGTCGCCGTGGGCGACTACGTCGAGGTCAGCGGCGAGGCCGGCGAGTACTACGGCATGACCCAGCTGACCGTCGACGGCGGCGGATTCACCCAGCTGGACGAACCGGCCGAGGCCGTCAAGCCGGCCGGCATCGCGTGGCCGGCCACGGACATGGACCGGGAGAAGTTCGAGGGCATGCTGCTGGACCCCCAGGGCAGCTTCACCGTCACGGACAACTACGCGCTCAACCAGTACGGCGAGATCGGACTGGCCGCCGGCGAGCAGCCGCTGCTCCAGCCGACCGCCGTCGGCTCCTACGGTTCTGACGCCTTCTGGGCCGAGACGGAGAAGAATGCAGCGCTCGCCGTGACCCTCGACGATGGCGCGAGCATCAACTTCATGGGCAGCGACCGCAACAAGGACATCCCGCTGCCTTATCTGGGCCCGGAAGACCCGGTCCGCATCGGCTCCGCCGCCGACTTCACCGGCAACGTGGTGCTCGACTACCGCTTCGGGCTCTGGCGCTTCCAGCCCCAGGGCCACCTGACCGGAGAAAACAGCGGAAGCCTGCAGCCGGCGTCGTTCTCCAACACCCGCACGGCGGCACCGGAAGAAGTTGGCGGCAACGTCAGCATCGCCTCCTTCAACGTGCTGAACTACTTCACCACCACGGGCGACCAGCTGGCGGACTGCGGCGCGTACACGGACCGCGACGGCAACCCGGTGGGGGCCCGCAACTGCGATGCCCGCGGCGCCTACGACGCGGAGAACCTGGAACGGCAGGAAGCGAAGATCGTCGCCGCCATCAACGCCTTGGACGCGGACGTCGTCGCGCTCGAGGAGATCGAGAACTCGGCCAAGTTCGGCAAGGACCGCGACACGGCGCTGGCCGCGCTGACCGCTGCGCTGAACGAGGCGCTGGCGGCCTCGGGCGAGTCGGCCGCTTGGGACTACGTCCGCTCGCCGGAGGAGCTGCCGGCGCTGGCGGACGAGGACTTCATCCGCACCGCCTCATCTATAAGAAGGACGCGGTCCAGACCATCGGCGAGTCCGTCATCCACAATGACACCGAGGCCTTCGCCAACGCCCGCAAGCCCCTGGCCCAGACCTTCAAGGCCAAGCACGGCGGCGCGGACACCAAGTTCATCGTGGTGGCCAACCACTTCAAGTCGAAGGGCTCGGCCCCGTCCTCCGGCGAAAACGCCGACCACGGGCAGGGCGCCTGGAACGCCGCGCGCACCCGGCAGGCGGAGTCCCTGGTGGCGTTCGCGGACGGCCTGGAGGACGAGTTCAGCACCGCCAAGGTCTTCCTGACCGGCGACTTCAACTCCTACGCGCAGGAGGACCCCATCCGGGTGCTCCGCGAGGCCGGCTACATCGACCAGGGCGCGAAGACCGGCGAGCATACCTACAGCTTCGACGGCATGGTCGGCTCGCTCGACTACATCTTCGCCTCCCCCGCCGCTGACGCCACGGTGGCCGGGGCCGACATCTGGAACATCAACTCGGTGGAGTCCATCGCACTGGAGTACAGCCGCTACAACTACAACGTGACCAACTTCTACGCACCGGACGCCTACCGAGCCAGCGACCATGATCCGCTCATCGTGGGTCTTGAGCTGCCCACGGCGAAGGAGAAGGCGCACACCCGCTAACTGCGGCTGGCTCCCTCAGCCAAATCGACCGCCAGGGCCGGTCTCCGGAACTTCCCGGGCGCCGGCCCTCTGCTTAACCGGCGGCCGCCTCCAGGAGGGCCCGGGCGATATCGTCCGCGTCCTTGAGCGTGCGGCTGCCCTGTTCCGGCGGGCCCCGGCCTCCGCGGCGATGGCGGTGCCCCACTGGGCCGAGGAGAGCTGCAGCCCGAGCACGTACAGGTTGTGGGTCGGCTGCCCGCTCGCACCGACCGGCCGGTACGGCGGTGCGGTGACGTCCAGGCCCGAGGTCGGCACGGGGATCCGCTCCGGCCCGAGCATCAGTTTGGGCCGGGCCAGGCCGTCTTCGAGCAGGCGGCGCAGCAACGGCGAAAGGTTGTGCGCCACCCCGGTTCGCCGGCATCATCGCCTCGACCAGGTAGCCGGCCGAGTAGGACGCGCCGTCGACCCAGGGCGAGGTGGCGCGGAAGCGTTCAGACTCCCGGTCCACCTCGAGGTGCGGATCCGGCCCCACGAATTCCACCAGGCCTGCCCGCACCAGCGCGGCGAGCTGCTCGATCCGCTGCGCCGGCGGCCCGCTGGCCAGCCCTTCCACCAGCGGCTCGAACCAGCCGCGCAGTTCGGCCAGCCATGACTCTTCGGTCAGGCCGCCGTCCGCGACGATCTCCTTCAGCAGGCTGCGGCCGGCATTCAGCGCGCCAACGGCCATCTTCAGCGGGTCGTCCTCGCCGCGCGCGGAGGCGGCGGCATCGGCGTCCAGATACTCCAGCATGGCCTGCTGGTAATCCCCTGCGCCGGAGAACTTGCGGCCGGCGAAGGGCCTGGCGAGCGACTCGACATCCAGCAGCCGCCCAGGCGCCACGTGCGCGCCCAGATAGTCATGCACGGCGGTCAGCAGCACGCGGCTGCCCGGCGCCGGCTTCCGCGCGAACAGTTCCTGCAGGCCGGCCAGGAAATCCCGCGGCGGCGCGGACACCGCGTCCGGCTCCACGCGCACCAGCGTGGAGTAGTAGGCCCAGAGCACGTCCCGGTGCAGCAGCGGCCACAGGTCGTGGTCGAAACTGGGCTGCACGCCGGTCTCCGCGAACAACCGCGCGGCCGCCGGCGTGAACCAGCGCATGTCGAGGCTGTCCGGCAGGTAGCCCGCCAGCCTGGCCTTCGCCCGGTAGGGCGTGCCGCGCCGGGACGCGGCCACAAGCCGGGGTTCCTTGCCGGAGGGCAGGTAAGTCATGGGTTCGGAGTCCGACGCCGGCAAAAACTTCCCGCCGCGGCCTTCCGTAAGCTGGATCATCAGATCGAAGAAGTTCAGGCCCATGCCCCGCACCAGCACGGTGCGTCCGGCCGGGATCCGCTGGTAGTCCAGGTCCGCCGGGACGTGCGGGGCCAAGTAGTTCAGCCCGAACCGTGCCCCTTCGTCCTGCAGGCTCTGCTGTTCCGGGTTCAGCGCCGCCGGCAGGTGCCCGAGCGCCAGCACCACGGCGTCGACCTCCAGCGCGCTGCCGTCGGCGAGGTCCACCCGGTGGCCGCCGCCGTGCGGATGCA
>NZ_ANPE02000070.1 GCF_000328305.2 Arthrobacter crystallopoietes BAB-32
GTCAAGATCGGCATGGAAGATCTCGGCTACAACTTCTCGGATGCGGATGCTGACGATGTTGACCGATACATTCATCCGGTCGCAGATTACGGGGAACTGTCGGAGCTCGTAAGCAAGGCATTTCCGGGGTTGGAGAGCACGCCGGCCAAAGCCATCCCCTGCATGGTGACGAACTCCCCGGATCGGCAATTCCTGGTAGGCCGCCTAACGGAACAGCCCCGGCTAATCATCGGAGCGGGGGACAGCGGTCACGGTTTCAAGCACGCACCCGCTATCGGAGAGCTACTAGCTCAGATAGCCATCGATGAAGAACCCTTCACCGACATTTCTTTCATGGACCCTAACCGCGAACTCGACACCGCCAATTCTTGGCATCCGAAGGACCGCGTCAACGCATTGGCATAATCACGATCAATTCAGGACCATCACAACCAAAGGGAAAACAATGAAGGCTTTTCGCAAGTTCTCCGCACTTTTTGCTGCTGCTGGCGTGACAGCTATTGCTCTATCGGGTTGTTCGGCTCAGGCGTCCGCTGAGAATTCATTAGGCACCATCTCCCCCGGCGAACTGCGAGTCGGGACTTTGACTGATGCGAAGCCCTACGCTTACATCGAAGGCGGGGAGCAAAAGGGCTTTGACGTCGACATGCTCAGGGAAGTCGCGAAGCGCCTTGATCTGGATGTCGAATTCGTCAACCAGGAATTTTCGGCCTTGCTCCCTTCCGTGGCAAACGGACAGCTGGACGTAGCAACGGCTTCGATCTCCAACACGGAGGAACGGCGCAAGGTTGTCGATTTCAGTGACACCTACTTCATCGGCTACATATCTGTACTAGCCAACCCCGAGAGTGGCATTGGCGAGGACCCGAAGTCCCTTGCAGGTAAGCGTTTAGGCATCGTTCAGGGAACTATTCAGGATGCCTATGCCCAGAAAAATTTCACGGGGGCCGAACTGGTTCGTTTTCCTGACAATAACGCAGCAGTTTCAGCTATGAAGTCGGGTACGATCGACGCCCACTTCCTGGACTTCCCCGTGGCCGAAGACTACGCAGCGGCAAACGAGGGCATGACTGTCGCCATCAACGTACCGGTTCCGGAGTTTCCCGTCGGGTTCGCGGTGAACAAGAACGACTCCGAGCTCAAAGAGGCGATTAACCAGGAACTCAAGGAGATCATCGCCGACGGCACCTGGCTGGAAATTGAGAAGGGCTATTTTCCTGACCAGCCTGTTGACGAAATGTTCATGCCGGCGTCGTAGTGCATCGGGTGGATGCCGGCCCTCGGCATCCACCCTTCTATAACTGGTCCTAGTGCAATTTGAGGAGAGCACATGGATTTTCTGAACAATTTGGCTTCATCTTTCCTAGATGTCGATGCAATGTTGGCTACGCTGCCCGAAATGCTGGCCTACGGAGTCTGGAACACGCTCATACTCGCCGCAGTGGCGACTTTTTTCGGGACAATAATCGGCTTGGTTCTGGCCCTGATGGGCGTCAGTCGAAGCCGCACCATCAGGCTCCTGAGTCGCATCTATACCGACGTCTTCCGGGGTTTGCCGGCCATCCTCACGATCCTGATCATGGGCAGGGGCTCGCTCCCATTTTCAACGTGTGGACGCGAGGAAACCCATACCCGCTGGGCATCCTCGCCCTAAGCCTGATTGCCAGTGCCTATATCGGTGAAATCTTTCGGGCTGGGATCCAAAGCATCCACAAAGGCCAGCTCGAAGCGGCACGGGCTCTGGGCATGACTCACCAATCGTCCATGCTGAAAATTATCGTCCCGCAGGGGGTCCGCAGTGTCCTGCCGTCCCTCGTCAATCAATTCATCGCCATCGTCAAGGATTCGTCCCTCGTATACTTCCTGGGCCTACTGATGACTCAACGTGAGCTTTTCCGTATCGGTCAGGACGCGGCGATTACGTCGGGAAATCTTTCACCGTTGGTTCTCGCTGGCATCTTCTACTTGATCATTACAGTCCCGCTGACTCATCTCGTGAACTACATCGACGAACGGCTTCGGCGCGGTAAGAAACTACAGGTGGAACCCGCTGACGCAGACGAAACCCCAGCACCGCCGCTGGTTACCACTCCTATCGCTAACTCTGGAGAGAAGGGCCGACAGTGACCGACGTAGAAATATCACCAACGCTGACGAACATTCAAGCTGGTTCTCTGGAGCTCGTAGGAATCACTAAATCCTTTGGCAGCCTGCAAGTCCTCCACGGAATCGATTTGACGGTTGAGAGGGGAGAGACCGTATGCATAATAGGGCCGTCCGGCTCAGGCAAATCGACCGCCTTGCGTTGCATCAACCGCCTTGAGGAGCCGACTTCCGGTCAGGTCTTCCTAGATGGTGAAGACATGCTCAAAGCTAATCCGGACGAGCTGCGTAGGCGCGTCGGCATGGTTTTTCAGCACTTTAATCTCTTTCCGCACAAGACAGTCCTTGAAAACATAGTCTTGCCGCTGCGCCAAGTGAATAAGATGTCCCAGGCAGAGGCAGAGGACGTCGCGCTGGCACGGCTTACTGAAGTAGGGCTTGCCAATCGAGCCAGCTACCGACCAGCAAACCTCTCCGGTGGTCAACAACAGCGTGTCGCCATTGCCCGTGCTCTGGCCATGGGACCCGAGGTCATGCTGTTCGACGAAGCGACGAGCGCACTCGATCCCGAACTCGTTAAGGGCGTGCTAGGCCTCATGAGCACCCTCGCTCGAAACGGCATGACGATGGTGGTGGTAACCCATGAGATGGGATTCGCCCGCCAGGCAGCGGACAAGGTCGTATTCATGGACCGAGGCCGGGTAGTCGAGGCAGGAACGCCTGACGCGATATTTGACGACCCCAAATCCGAGCGACTTCGGGAATTTCTGTCTCAAGTTCTCTGACAGAACCCCTACGCCATCCAGCATCTTCCGTGGTCTGAATAGCCCTCAACGGTTGCGTCCCTGCCTGTCAGAGTCAGCGGAGAACCTGGGCCAGCAAAACGAAATCAATTCAAGTCCAACCCATACATTGAACCGGTCAATTCAAAGGAGAACTATGACTGCCACCTACAGCAACTACGTCGACGGACAATTTACGACAACAGCTACCGACTACCTCGATGTCACGAATCCAGCCACCAACGATCTTCTTGCACGGGTGCCAGAAACGGACGCAGCAGAGGTTGATCGTGCTGTCGCGGCAGCACGCTAGGCACAACCATCCTGGGGAAAGCTTCCTGCAATCCGGCGGGCGGACTATCTGCGTCAGATAGCAGCCGCGGTCCGGGACGAGCGCGAAAGATTCCGCGACATAATAGTCCGAGAGCAAGGAAAAACACGCGATCTTGCACAGACCGAAGTCGACTTCACAGCGGACTACATCGATTACATGGCTGAATGGGCGCGACGAATCGAAGGCGAGGTCCTACCGAGCGACCGGCCGGACGAAACTATCTTCCTCACCCATAAGCCCCTGGGGGTTGTCGCCGGCATCCTCCCCTGGAATTTCCCGTTTTTTCTGATCGCCCGGAAACTCGCGCCGGCACTCCTCACCGGCAACACGATCGTCATCAAGCCTGCGGAAGAAACTCCGATCAACGCGTTCGAATTCGCCAAACTCGTCGATCGCACCGATCTACCCGTAGGAGTTTTCAACCTGATCGGCGGCTCTTGGGCAGTCTCAGGAGAAGCACTCATCTCAAACCCCGATGTGGATCTCATAACCTTCACCGGAAGCGTCCCCGTCGGGAAGCACATCATGCAATCGGCAGGGCAGAATCTAACCCGCGTGAACCTCGAGTTGGGAGGCAAAGCCCCGGCCATTGTGCTAGCCGATGCTGACCTCGATCTCGCCGCCCACAGCATTTGGCAGTCCCGGGTCATCAACACCGGCCAGGTCTGCAACTGCGCTGAAAAGGTGTACGTTGAGCGCCCCGTCCACGACCAACTGGTAGCCAAGCTCCGGACCCTCTTCGAGGCCACCCGCTTCGGTGACCCCTCTGAAGATGACTCAATTAATATGGGCCCACTGATCAATGCATCGGCTCTGGAACGCATTGCCTCGGTAGTCGAGAAAGCTGAAGTGGACGGCGCGAAGATTGTAACTGGGGGCAGGAAGGCCAACACAGCGACAGGGTTCCACTACGAACCGACTCTGCTCACCGACGTAACTTCAGATATGGACATCATGCGTGAGGAAACGTTCGGCCCAGTGCTGCCGGTGCAGGCCGTCGATAACCTGGATGAGGCGATCGCCCTGGCCAACGACTCCGACTACGGCCTGACCTCCTCCATTTACACCACAAACATAAATGCAGCCCTCCGTGCCGCTAAGGAGCTGCAGTACGGTGAAACCTATATCAACCGAGAGAACTTTGAAGCGATGCAAGGCTTTCATGCAGGACGCAAACACTCCGGTATCGGTGGAGCTGACGGCAAGCACGGCCTGATGGAATTTACAGAAACTCACGTCGTATACATCCAAGGACACTGACAGACTAGGCCATACGGACAGCCAGCGTAGTCGCTGGCCCTAGCTTCAGGTCCCGCTGAATCGGCAGGACGGCCAGTGGAAGGTAGAACAACCTCAGGTTCCAGGGGCATCACGGACCCTCCGCTTCAGAGAGTCGAGAACTTCCCATAGCCATGCGGAAGCCCGCCACGCTGTGACCATGGAGACCACTCTGTAACTTCATGCAGCTCCACCGAGATTCCGACTAGACAAGCAGCCGGGGAGGCAAACCCTAAAGCACTGAGAAACGCCGATAACGGCGCATATGACGCGGCAAGTCCAGCGAATCGCATTGACTGCGAATTCGCCGGACTGACAGACGCTTGCCCATCTCGCTTCGTCGGGGACCGCTGGATTGCCTGTTGCGGTGCAGTTTAGGCCTGCCAGCACCCCTGCGTCGGCCTAATAGACACAGAGGGATTCCTAAGATGCTCCGGATCGGCGGAGCAAGTTCTCGGCGTGGCGGATAAGGGGGTCATCGACCATGGTCCCGCGGAAGTTCACGGCCCCCCGTGATTCGTTGACGGCGGCGAGCAAGTCACGAGCGTAGCGCACCTCCTCCGGAGTGGGTGCATATGCTTGCCGAATGATCCCGCACTGTGCCGGGTGGATGCATGCTTTGAAAGTGAACCCGCTGTCGGAAGCGTCCCGGGCTTCTTCAGCGAGACCGCTGGTATCGGAAAAGTCAGTATTGATCGAGTCGATGCTGGCTTTTCCGCTGGCAGAGGCATGCAACAGAACGGTAGCTCGGGCCGCCCGGGCCACGTCCCGATAGCGCCCATCGGGCAGCCGGGACGAGAACCCGCCAATGGAGGCAAGGAGATCCTCGGCACCCCACATCATGGCCACCACGGCTGGGTGACGCGCAATCTCCAACGACCGGGCGACACCGGCGGCCGACTCGCAGAGCGCGACGACAGCAACTTCGGGTAGTTCCGCGACAAGCCGGTCGACATCTTCCGGAGACTCGGTCTTCGGCAGCATTACTATCTGCACTGGAACTGATTGCAGAATCTGCATGTCGTCAGCGAAGAACTCACTCGAGGGTGAATTTACACGCACGATGAAGCGCACCGGATCTGCCGTCAGCATCGTGTGGTTTTTAGGATCCTCGCACCACGCGCGCAGGTGCTCACGGGCAGCCTGTTTCTGCTCGGGCGTGACAGCGTCCTCGAGGTCGACTATCACCGAGTCTGCCCGCTCCATAGCTTTGGCATAGCGGTCAGGCCGATCGGCAGGGCAGAACAAGATGGCCGGGCCAGCCAAGGTCATCTTTGATGGGGTCATGGGATCAGCTCCGGCGAATCGATGTTTTGTCCGTCAGTGGGTCGGTTGGAAGCCGGTGCGTTGGTCGAATGCCATACGAGGGTATTGCGCGTGCACCGGGCCACGATAGCGCCGGCTTGATTCCTCATTGTGTGAACGAGCGTGACGATGCCTTGTCCAGGACGGGTCGCCGAGCGGCGCTTGCCTTTGATGAAGGTTTCAGCATAAAGAGTGTCCCCCACATATACCGGGGCCGGAAACTCGACGGTTTCAAACCCTAGGTTGGCAACAATTGTCCCTTGGGTCAGCTGCGCCACCGAGAGTCCTACAAGCGTGGAGAGTGTCATCATCGAGTTGACCAAAGGCTGGCCAAATGACTGCGCCGAAGACCAGTGAGCGTCCAAGTGCAGGGACTGCGTATTCATCGTGGTGGTTGTGAACAGGATGTTGTCACCCTCGGAAATAGTCCGACCAGGTGAGTGGTAGTACGTAGCCCCTACCTCGAACTCGTCAAGGTACAGTCCCCGCTGCTCTATTCGGCCACTACTTTGCTGTGAACTGTCGGTCATTTTTGGGCGTCCTTCCTTCAGCCTCCTCTGCGGCAGAACCGCAGACGTGTTTGACATCACAATGCCATGTTCCCTAGTGTTGCATATACGAACCATACGACGCATATGCGGAAGAGGGTTATTATGGACTTGTTGTCCACGACGATGACGTCGAAAAGAACTTGCTCTCGGGCTGCGGTTGCCAGCGTGCTCTTGGCGGGCATGCTGGCACTCACGGGCTGCGCTGCGGAAGCTGACGCGATCTCTCCGGCAGCGGGACAGAAAGACGATTCCATCCGCTTGGCTGATTCCTACTCGACGTCTCATCCGTTCGCCCGACATGGGGTGAGCGTATTTTTGGAGAAGATGGAGGCAGCCGGCTTTGATGTCTCGTACTTCCCGTCCGGCCAGATGGGAAGCGCCCAGGACCTGGCCGCGCTCGTCAAGTCGGAGGTGCTGGACATCGGTCCGGCCAGCGCGGCGTACCTGGAGGATCAGTTTCCGCTGTCCAGCGTTTCTGACCTGCCCAACATGACTGATGACGCCTGCGTTGCATCCGGCGCCATGATGGATCTGCTCGGAGAGGGGGGCATCCTGTATGAGGCGGAATACAGGCCTCAGGGGCTGCGCCCTTTATGGATCTCGATCATTCCCGGCTACGAAGTTATGACCGCATCGACTCAGGTCACTACTCCCGATGACGTAGACGGGTTGGTGATG
This sequence comes from Arthrobacter crystallopoietes BAB-32, assembly GCF_000328305.2. Taxonomy (GTDB): domain Bacteria; phylum Actinomycetota; class Actinomycetes; order Actinomycetales; family Micrococcaceae; genus Crystallibacter; species Crystallibacter crystallopoietes_A. Next base: position 7,032 of record NZ_ANPE02000070.1, read on the forward strand.
CGCTCCTCAGGCGGGGCATTCGACGTGACGATGGAGGCTATCGGAGCGACGGCGGTCAGCATGTCGGCCGGCGACACTTACGAGGCCATGACCCGCGGCACGATCGATGGGACGCCCATGCCTTACGTTAGCGTCGCGTCCTACAGCTTGGAAGAGGTTACCGGCTACAGCACCGACGGGTTAAATCTGGGTTCAGTGGGCATCCCCTATGTCATCTCCGAGGAAACCTGGGACGCGTTATCGCGGGAGCAGCAGGCCTCGGTTCGCCTGGCCAGTGCCGCCGCCAGTCAATCCTTGTGCGATGGGCTGAACGAAGAGCGAGAGGCGGCCCGGAAGAAGATGTCAGACGCCGGGGTTTCATTCAGCCGCATTGAGGGAAGTGACGCCGCGGCCTGGGATGCCATCCTGGCCGACGTGCGCGTCACATGGGCTCGCAGCTTAGACAAAATCAACTTGCCCGGCACGAATGTGTTGAGCGCATACGAAGAGGCGGTGAAGCGTCATGAAAAGTGAAGCGCCCACTACGAGCAAAGAATCGCCTTCCGAGGCATTGCCCTCCCGCCGGACCCTGGATCGGATATATGCCGGGCTGGCAAAGACGTCGCAGTACGTCGCCTTCACCGCACTCTTGGCCATGACGCTCGTGATGGTCGCTGAGGTACTCATGCGGTACTTCGTGGGAGAACCACTCGGTTGGAACATCTCCCTGATCGAAAAGGTTTTGTTGCCGGGACTGGTGTTCCTCGGGTTGCCGTGGGCTTATTCGGTCGGTGCCCATGTGTCCGCCGAACTGGTCTACGACCGGCTGCCGCACGGAATACAGAGGGTCTTGGACTGGGTGGCCCGAACTCTGTTGGTGGTGTGCGCGGTCGTCTTGGCCTACGCCGGTGCGCTGGTCGCCGTCGAGGATTTCATGCTCGGGAGCGCTCCCCCACCGTTGTCGTCACAAATCCCCGTGGACACCTGGACTTGGCGCAGTTTCCTGCCTATCGGTGCTGGGCTGATGCTGATGCTGGTCCTGATCGACACGGTGCGCACCGGTTCTGGCCGAAGGAGCGATTCATGATCGTCCTGCTCATCACCCTTCTGATGCTCACCTTGATCCTGGCGAGAGTCCCGGTCGCCTTTGCCATCCTGTCCACGGCCATTCTTGGACTGCTGCTCCTCCTCGGCCCGAGGCGACAGTGGGGGTCTTGCAGACCATTCCGCAAAGCGCCGTCAACAAGAACTCATTGGCTGCCATCCCGCTGTTCATCCTGATGGCACAGTTCATCATGCATAGTGGCGCATTGAACGGGCTGTTCGAGTCCGCCCGTGTGCTCGTCGGGCGGATCCCCGGAGGCACCGCACATGCCGCGGTCGGTGCCGGGGCCGTCTTCGCCTCCGTGTCGGGTTCGTCCACGGCGGCTGCTGCCACCCTGGCGCACACCTCAACCGTCAAGCTGATTGAGCAGGGCTATGACCGCAAGTTGAGTGCCGGTGTCGTGGCAGCAGCCGGCACACTTGCCGCCATGATCCCGCCGAGTGTTCTTCTGGTTTTTTACGCGATCACAGCAGAGACGGGCGTCGGCCCGACCCTCGTGGCCGGCTTCATCCCAGGCTTGCTGGTGGCCGCTTCATTAATCGTGGCCGTTGCCATCATTATCAAGGCAAGAGAAGGCGCTGCCCCTCGGGGCGAATCGAGCACATGGTCCGAGAAATTGCGGAGCCTGAAAGCTCTGCTGCCGATCCTTGTCCTGTTCGTCGTAGTGGTAGGCCTGGTTTTCCTCGGTATTACCACGGCCACCGAAGCAGCGGCCATCGGAGCGCTCGGCGGACTGCTGCTGATGATCATTCGCGGCAAGTTCACGCGGCAGAACATGAAAGAGGCACTCTCTGAGTCCGTCTCATCCTCGGTGATGATCCTGACCATCGTCCTCGCAGCACACGTCTTCGGACACTTCATTGTCGAGAGCGGCATCACACCACGAATCGTCGAGGGAATCTCGGGACTACCCATTCCTCCATTGGCCATTGTCGGCGTCATCGCGCTGGGGTACCTGGTTCTCGGCTTCTTCATGGACCAGTTGGCCATCATCGCCCTGACGGTGCCGGTCACCCTACCTGTTGTCGAGGCTCTCGGATTCGACCCGATCTGGTTCGGCATTGTCGTGATCCTTCTGGCCGAGGTCGGCCTCATTACCCCTCCGTTGGGGTTGAATGTCTTCGTCGTGGCGAGAGCGTCCCGGATGCCCCTGGAAACAGTCTTCGCCGGATCGATTCCCTTCGTGTTCGCGATTCTCGCGGTCGGACTGCTGCTGTTCTTCTTCCCCCAATTGGTCTTGTTCCTTCCGGAACTGATGTGAGGTGTCCTTCGATATGAAATCTCAGAGCGAAACGCAACAAAGCGGTCCGTTGGCCGGAGTGACCGTGCTGGAGGTCTCCAGCGTCGTCATGGCGCCCATGGCCGGACGGATCATGGCCAAACTCGGAGCCCAAGTCATCCGCGTCGAGCCGCCCCAGGGAGATGTCATCCGCCGCACCGGAGCTGCGCGGCACGAGAGCATGACCGGAGCAGCCCTCGCGCTCGGTGACGGCAAGCTGAACATCGCTGTGAACTTGCGGACAGAGGCGGGACGGGCAGAGCTGAGAAGGCTGATCGTGCGCAGCGACGTCGTCATCACCAACCACCTGCCGAAGCGGCGGCCCGGCTTCGGCCTTGACTGGGAGTCGGTTCGCGAGATAGATGACACGACGATCCTTTGTACTGCCCAGGGTTACTCGAGCCTTTCCGAATTGGCAGACGTCCCTGCCTACGACGACACGGTTCAGGCGGCCGCGGGCACCTGCGATATCTACGCGAAATCCGACGGCGTGCCGCGATACGCCCCGTACGTCATGGCCGACAAGATCTGCGGCCTGACGATCGTCTACTCGATCCTCGCCGCCTTGCACCACCGGGACCGGACAGGGCAAGGGCAGTGGGTAGACGTGCCGATGGTGGACGTCATGGCCGACTTCAATCTCATTGAACAACTCAACGACTACACTTTCGAACCGGCGCTGGGCGCCGCCGGCTGGCACCGGACCCTGGCACCAGCAAGGAAGCCACACCCCGCGCAGAACGGCTGGATCTGCATCCTTCCCTACACGGACCAGAACTGGCGGGACTTCCTGCATCTTGCCGGCGTCGCCGCCACCACAGATCAGACAGTTCCTTTCCCCACGAACAGGGACCGGAACATACATACGGAAGCGGTCCAAGGAATCATTGCAGACTATGCGGCGACGAAATCAATAGAGGAGATCGTCCGCGAATGCACCACAATCGGGATTCCCGCCCAACCGGTCCACACCATCGAATCGCTGATGACGGACCCGTACCTGCGATCGCGGGACACCGTCGAACTGATCGATCATCCCTCAGAGGGGAAGGTCTGGAGGAGCACACCCAACATCGGCTTTAGTGCGACACCCCTAGCACCCGTCCGGTATGCCGGGAAGGTTGATCAAGACCGGGATGAGATCATCGAGATTCTAAACGAATCAACCGTCAAGGAGAGTTATGTCTAACCAGCCACCAGAAAATGCACGCGCCGCACAAGTCATTCCTTGGAAGCGGCTGGAAGCGTATACCCCTCCCCGCCACACCGGCACCGTTAACCATCGTCTGCTCGACGGTTCCGTGACGGAGGAAGAGTTCAACATTGTCCATGGAGCCATCGAGTTCGGCGGCGAAGCGGAAGCCCACTTCCATAACCGCAGCGTGCAGTTCCTCCACCTGCTCTCGGGCTCCTGTCGAGTGACACTGGATGACAATACGGAAGAACTAACGGCAGGAGACTCCCTCTACATTCCGGCTGGCATCCGTCACAGGGTGGAGGTCACCTCTCCCGAGGGAATCACGCTCATCAACGTCTATCACCCGGCTTTGGCCGCGGACGATATTTTGGCGTGACGCCGATGACCGAGGGACATCGAACGGTCAGTAGAGTCATACGAATACTTGAGACGGTCGCACGCCGGCGCGATGGAGTAACCCTGATGGAGCTTTGTCAGGATCTGAATGCCCCCCGTTCATCGGTTCATGGCTTCGTCCGCGGCCTCGTTGCTGAAGGATATCTAGAGGAGCGAGATGGAAGCGGCGGCTACGTGCTCGGCGTAGGCGCCCATACCTTACTTGCATCCTCCAGCACGTCTTTGCTCGAGATCGTGCGGCCAGTGATGCGGGAGCTCCGCGACCGGCTCACCGAGACTGTAACCCTCTCAGTTCCCGTAGGCCGGGACATCGCTTACGTAAGCTCCTTCCAGCCGGACCATCCCATCACCTATTCGCCGCGCCTCCACACACGCCGTCACCCATGGCCGACCAGCACAGGAAAAATCTTCATGGCCTTCGGCGCCTTCGGGAGCGGGTGGACAAGCGCGGACATCCACCGCGAACTTGGTCCCGAAGCGGTGAACGAAGTGGCCAATGTTTTAGAGAACGGTTTCGCCACAAACATCGGAGAGTCCGTTACCGACGTCGCTGCAGTCGCCGTTGGCGTGGAAATCTCCGGGCGCATGGTCGCGGCACTGTCGATAGGCGGTCCACGCGCCCGTATCGAACCCCGGCTAATGGACGCGGCCGGTTTGGCACACGAACTGCTGGTCCTGAAAGGTTTGAGTTCCTTGCCCCTCTAACCTCGAGCGCTCCAAAGCCTGTGTCGTAGCTGCAACGCCGCCGCCGTTGTCCTGCCGTAACTGACCGGCATGCTCGCGGACCTGCGCGGCTCCCGCGACATCATCCACGCCCCGATCGAGGCCCACCCTCTTCACCCGGTCCTGAGCTCGATCCCGCCGGTCAGGACCAGGACCGAAGCAAGGGTCCTCACCGAAATCGTCGGCAAGGAATTCGCTACTGCCGGACACCTAGCCGCCTCCTACGCCGGCCTGTCTCCGGCTGCAGGGGTCAAGTAGCAGCATTGAGCTCCTTAACCGCCGATAACGGCGCATATGACGGGTTGAACCCGGCGAATAGCACGGCCATCACGGTCGACGAAGCAGAACGGCTGCTCGACATCGTCGTAGACGAACTTCAACGCCTCTCCGCCGGAGAAGGAACCCACGGTATCCTGGTCACCAAGACCGGCCCGGGCCACTAGACCACCAGGAGGGCGCTCGTGCTTGGGAACCGGCTTGTCCTGGGGCAAGGCGGCACCACCTATCAGCTCCGGAGCAGTGCTCGCGCCGTAGCCGCATCGGTGACCAAGGTCGAAGGCAGTTGTGATGCGAGAACCGCCCGGACGGCCGAGAGCTTGTGCTGGCCGCCCCCGACTGCGATGACCTCGGGAACCGCCTGCAGTTCTGCTGCGGTCATCCCGATCGTGCGGTTGTCCAAGGTGTCAATGATCTTCCCGCCGGCTGATAGCAACGTGGTGCCGATTTCTGCGACCACACCCTGGGCAATCAACGCGGCAGCCTCGCCGCTGGGCACGAGACTGTCATGTAACAACGATCCGTGCGGCCAGGAGCCGATGGTGACCACAGCCTTGGTCACGGCACTCATGCGCTTCAGGGTGCGTTGCATTGCTGGTTGGCGGCGCATGACAGCAGCCGCATCGTCGTCGGTGGCCACCAAAGGAGCAGGCAAGCTGTAAAGCTCTCCCCCGGAGAGGGCGCTGAACCTGTTCACCGCCATCATGCCGCGTTCCCGCAATGGGTCGGCAACACCGGTGAGCTGCACGACATCGCAGTGGGCCACTGCATGGATCTGCTGGGACATCTCGATCAGCGTTCTCCCGGCAGAGAGGCCGACGACTTCGTCCTCCCTTACGGTTTCACTGAGCAGATCAGCGGTGACCTGGCCCAGTGCGGAGCGGATCTGCTCGTCCGTGTCGACGGCAGTGACCACCACCAAGGCGGTGCGTAGCTGGAACTTCTCCTGAAGTTCCAGCGACAGGTCCACGTCGATGGGTCCGGGAACTTCAATCTGGATCTTCACCACACCGGTGTCCAGCGCCTTCTGAATCAGTCGGGCGACCTTGAACCGGGACAGGCCCATCTCCTCAGCGATCTGGACACGTGTGCGCCCGTCCTTGAAGTATCGCTTGCTGACATAAGCCAGCTGGATGAGTTCCTGCGGGGGCGTTGCCGCCAAGTTAGGAATGCTCACAGGAGCAATGTACACCTATTTCTGTTCGCTCATATGAGCACGACACGCATCATACGAGCGCAATCGTGTAGAGTGACGCTTACCACATGGCGCAGCCCTGGTGGACGAACCCCACAAATTCTTGGAGGACCCGTGACGACCACCGCCACCTCCCACATTCCGCAGACGATGCTCGCCAGCGTGCTGACCGAAGTGGGAAAGATCGATCTGGAGCAGGTGCCCGTGCCTGCTCTCGAACCTGACCAGGTTCTGGTCAAGGTGGAAGCCGTGGGTGTCTGCGGCTCCGACACGCACTTCTACCGCACCGGCCACATAGGTGACCTCGTGGTCGAGGGGCCCATCATTTTGGGCCACGAATCGGCCGGAACCATCGTCGAGGTCGGCTCCGCCGTGGAGCGCGCCCGTATCGGCGCCCGGGTCTCCATCGAGCCCCAGCGCCCCTGCCGCGTGTGCAAGCACTGCAAGGAAGGCGAGTACAACCTCTGCGTGGATATGGCCTTCTACGGGGCCTACCCGGTCGATGGCGTCTTCTCCGAGTATGCGATCATCCAGGACGACTTCGCCTACGAGGTGCCGGATTCCATGACTTTTGAGGAAGCAGCCCTGGTGGAACCGGTCTCCGTGGCGGTGCACGCCTGCCGTCGTGCTGGCATAACTGCAGGCGACAAGGTCCTCATCGCCGGCGCCGGGCCTATCGGTGTCATCATGGCTCAGGTCGCCCAGGCCTTTGGGGCTACCGAAGTAGTCGTCAGCGACCCGGTGGCTCGCCGCCGTGAGTTCGTTCTCGGGCTGGGTGCGACCGCCGCTGTCGATCCCCTGTCTGGTGGTCTGAACGAATACGAGCTGCATTTTGATTCGTTCATCGACGCCTCCGGCAATGCCGCGGCGATTGTTGGGGGCATCGTCACGTTGCGCCGCCACGGCCGGATTGTGCTGGTCGGGATGGGTAATGACGAGCTGACCCTGCCCATTTCGGTGGTGCAGAATCGCGAGCTCGAGCTCACCGGCACCTACCGCTACGCGAACACTTGGCCGGTGGCGATCGATTTGGTGGCCAGTGGCCGGGTCCAGGTGTCCCCCCTGGTCACGGGGCGTCTGGGTCTGGACAAGGTGGAGGAAGGGTTGCTGAAGGTGGAGACCGATCCTACGTCGATGAAGACGGTCATCACTCCGTCTCTGACCTCCGATAGCGGGAGTTGAGATGTCGGATCACGTCAGCGCGGTCGTGGAGACCCGCGGGATCACCAAGTCATTTGGCGGGGTTCCAGTGCTTAAGGGCATCTCGCTGGCTCTGGAGCCGGGAACCATCACCGCCATCGCCGGCGAAAACGGGGCCGGTAAGTCCACCCTGATGAAAATCATTACCGGGTTGTACGCCCCTGACTCGGGCACTGTCCTCGTAGATGGTGAGGAACTCGAGGCAGGCAATCCGTTGGATGCCATCGGACACGGCATTGCCATCGTCCCGCAGGAACTCGCCTCGATTCCCGAGCTCACGGTGGCCGAGAATATTTTCCTGGGCCGCGAACCCCGGGGAGCCCTCGGGCTCATCGACCGGGGAAAGATGTTTGGCACGACCCGGGAATACCTTGAGGAGTTCGGGCTTGATATTCCGGCTCGAGCGCGTATGGGTGCGTTGCCGGTGGGAGTGCGTCAGATCATCGAGATCATCAAGGCCACCCACGGGGGCGCCAAGGCGATCTTTTTGGACGAGCCCACCAGTGCTATCGCTAAACAAGAGGTGGCGACCCTTTTGGACACCCTGCGTTCCCTGCGCGCCCAGGGCGTGTCGCTGTTCTTCACGACTCACAAGATGGAAGAAATCCGTGCGGTGGCTGACCGCGTCGTGGTCCTCCGCGACGGGGCACTGATCGTGGACTCTGCGCTGGCCGACATCACTGACGAGGGCATCGTCACCGCAATGATCGGTCGCAAGCTCGAGGACCTGTTTCCCGATCTGCCTCCTGCACACCAGTCCCTGGCCCTTGAGGTTTCCGGGTTGCGTCTTCTGGGATTCGAGAGCCAGCTCGACTTCACCGTCCGCCACGGGGAGATCCTGGGTTTGGCCGGGCTCGTAGGTGCCGGTCGTACCGAGCTGCTGGAGGCGTTGTTCGGTGTCCGCAAGGTGGTTGAAGGCACTGTTGTTCTCAACGGGGAGCCCGTGCAGATCCACAACACGCGTGCGGCGATCAACGCCGGTTTCGCGTTGGTGCCCGAGGACCGCAAGGTCTCCGGGGCGGTGATGCAGATGAACATCTTGGACAATGCCTCGCTGCCGCGCATCGGCAACTACAGCGCCGGGGGTCTCATCAAGGCCGGTGCTCGCCGCAGTGCCGTCGAGGAGGCCATGACCAAGGTCGCCCTGCGGAGCCGGGGTTTGTCCCAGGAGGTCGGCACTCTCTCCGGTGGCAACCAGCAGAAGGTCGTGCTCGGGCGCTGGCTGACCGACAAGGTCGAGGTTCTGCTGCTGGACGAGCCCACCCGCGGTGTGGACGTCGGAGCTCGACGGGAGATCTATGAACTCATCACCAAGATCGCCGACACGGGCACGGCCGTCATCATGGCCTCCTCCGACATGCCTGAGATCCTCAGCCTTAGCCACCGGGCCCTCGTACTTGCCAAAGGTTCCATCGTCGCTGAGTTAAGCCATGAGGAAATGCAGCAGCCAGATGCCCAAGACCGTATTTTCCGCTATGCCTCCGCCCAGGCGCTGGCACCCATTCACGGAGAGTAAGACAGTGTCAAACCTGAAAACCCCACCCACCGCCGCCAGTGATGGCTCCGCGAGCACCGCCGTGGCAAATCGACCAAGCACCGCTGCCCGGTTGCGGAACCTGGCCGTGCGCCACTCCATGGTGTTGGTCATGGTGGTCGTCATCTTCTTCTTCATCAGCCAGAGCTCGCGCTTCGCCACGCCCGATAACCTCACTACCATCCTGGTCGCTGCCGCACCATTTGCGTTCATCGCCCTGGGGCAGACCCTGGTCATCCTCACCGGTGGCATCGATCTGTCCGTCGGTTCCGTCATTGCCGCCGCCGGCATGGCATCGGCGCTGATCGCCGTGAACTTCCCGAACATGATGTGGCTCGCCCTGCTCGTGGGCCTCTTGGTAGGCTTGGCCGCCGGCACGATCAACGGCCTGTTGGTGTCCTGGCTGAGGGTTCCGCCGTTCATCGCTACCTTGGGCATGCTGACCTTCGCCTCGGGCATGGCCTACGTCATCGGCAACGGCGCCCCGATCAACGGGGTGCCCGCCGCATACGGGGCGTTCGCCAACACGAAGATCCTTGGCATGACCGTACCGGTAGTGCTCATGATCGTGGCCATCCTCGCCCTGGCCTTCATCATGAAGCGCACCACCTACGGCCTCGGGTTTACGCCGTGGGCGGCAACGAGTTCGCAGCCGAAATCGCCGGCGTCAAGACCCGCGGCGTGCTGTGCAGCGTCTATGTCATCTCCGGGGTTTTCGCCGGCCTCTCCGGAGTTCTGCTCTCCTCCCGCGTGATCTCCGGTGCCCCCACACTGGGCGAGGGCTACGAGCTCGCCTCCATCGCCGCCGTCGTCATCGGCGGAGCCAGTCTGATGGGCGGCCGCGGCACCATCTGGGGCACGGCTCTGGGGCTGCTGCTCATCCAGACCCTCAACAACGGCTTGGACATCCTCATCGTCCCCGCCTACTGGCAGAACGTCATCATGGGTGTGCTCATCGTCACCGCGGTAGCCATCGACGTCTGGGCTGCCAAACACCGAATCGCCTGACCCTATCCCCCACCGGCCAGCACCATCCCCGGCCACCCCCATCACCCACCAATACGTCTTGTTCAGTCAGTAAGGAATCACCATGTTCAAGAACACCCTTCTGCGCTCCTTGTCCATCAGCAGTGCAACTGCCCTGGTCCTGGGCCTGAGTGCCTGTGGTTCCGGCGACGCCGGCGGGGCCGGCGGCGAGGAGCAGTTGCGCATTGGCGCCACCGTTTACGAGATGACTTCCTTCGTCACCGCCGGCAAGGAAGGCATGGACCAGTACGCGGCCGACCGAGACATCGAGCTACTGTGGAACTCCGCCGGCAACGATGTGAACACCCAGGCCAGCCAGGTCGAGCAGTACGTCAACGCCGGAGTCGACGCCATCGTCATCCTCCCTGTCCAGGCCGACTCCTTGGGTCCCCAGGTCGCCCAAGCCAAGACCGCCGGCATTCCCGTCTTTACCGTGAACACCCGCATCATCAGCGAGGACCTCACCGGCACGCTGCTGCCGGATGACGTTGAATCCGGCGTTCAGGAGGCCGAAGCCATGGTCGAGGAGCTGGGTGGCAAGGGCAACGTCGTCATCCTGCAGGGCCCGCTGGGGGCCTCCGGACAGATCGACCGCACCGAAGGCAATAAGAAGGTCCTGGACGAGAACCCCGGGATCAAGGTGCTGGCTCAGGACGCCGCCAACTGGAAGCGCGACGACGCCATCAACAAGATGAAGAACTGGATCTCGGCCTTCGGCGACGACATCGACGGGGTCATCGCACAGAACGACGACATGGGCCTAGGGGCCGTCCAGGCCATGCGTGAAGCGGGCATGGACGACATCCCGGTCGTAGGTGTCGACGGCATCGAAGACGGGCTGGAGGCAGTCAAGTCAGGGGACTTCATCCAAACCTCGCTGCAGAACGGCTCTGTCGAGCTGGCCTCGGGCCTTGCTGTGGCTGCCAAACATGTCCGCGGCGAAAACCCGGACCTGAATCTCGTTTACCACATGCCTGAAATCACTCCGGAAAATGTGGATGTCGCCTACGAGCACGTGGTCTCCAAGCGCGATGAGTTCCTCGCGGGCCTCAGCGACATGGTCGACGAGAACATTGCTGCCGGCAATGTGGCCTACGAGGGCCTGCCCGGGCAGACCCGCTGACCGTTGGGACGCTCTGGACTGCCGGGAGCCACAACAGGCTTCCGGCAGCCCCAAGGCCCGACGCTCAAAGACCCGACGCTCAAAGACCCCAGAGCGGAGACCCCCTTGTCCACTGTTAACCACACCTGCTCAGCACTTCTCTTCGACATGGACGGCACACTGATCGACTCCGCAGCGGCCATCGAGCAGGCCTGGAAAGTTTGGGCTGACAACGCCGGTGTCACGATGCAGGCCCCTTCGACCTACCACGGGCGCACAGCCCGGTCCTTCCTCCCCGAACTCGTCTCCGCAGACCGGCTCGAGGCGGAGCTGCAAGCTCTGGCGCTGTTGGAGGAGAACCCTCAAACGGAAATCCCACTCATCGCCGGCGCAAAGCAAATCCTGGAAGCCATTCCGGCTGATCGGTGGGCCATCGTCACCTCGTCGGTGCAATCCGTCGCCCTGGCACGGCTCAGTGCCGCACAGATCCTGACTCCAGCAGTCTTCATCACCGGAGGCGATGTGGCCAAGGGCAAGCCCGCACCCCACTGTTACGAGCTGGGAGCTTCCTGCCTCGGGGTGGCTCCCGCCGATTGCGTTGCCTTTGAAGACTCCCTGGCCGGGGTCCAGTCCGCTCAAGCCGCCGGATGCTTCTGCATCGCGGTGGAAGGCACCGCGGATCGTTCCGAACTGGCCCGACACGCCGACATCGTCGTCCCGACGCTGGAGTCCGTGCAGGTGAGCTACCAGGACGGTCAGTTGCACCTGCAAATCCACCTCTGAACTGTTTCGCTTCGCTCGAAAGGAAACGAATCTCGTGTCCCATCCGAAAGAGAACGAATACGTCATCGGCGTGGACTTCGGCACCCTGTCTGGGCGGGCGCTGGTGGTACGTGTGTCCGACGGACGGGAGATGGGCTCTGCCGTGCACCCCTATCCGCATGCCGTGATCACCAGCGCTCTCACCTCGGACCTCACCGGGAATGAACCTGTGCGCCTGCCTGTGGACTGGGCGCTCCAGGTCCCCCAGGACTACCGAGAAGTCCTCCAGCAGGCGGTCCCCCAAGCGATTGCAGCAGCAGGTATCGTCCCGGACACCGTGGTGGGCATTGCCGTCGATTTTACGGCCTGCACCATGATCCCCACCCTCAACGACGGCACCCCGTTGTGCGAAGTGGATGGGCTCCTCGCCGAACCCCACGCCTACGCAAAGTTGTGGCGCCACCACGCTGCACAAGCCCAAGCCGACCGGATCAACGAGCTCGCCTGCTCACGCAACGAGCCCTGGCTGGCCCGCTACGGCGGGCTGATCTCCAGCGAGTGGGAGTTCGCCAAGGCTTTGCAGCTTCTCGAAGAGGCCCCGCAGGTGTACGCGCAGCTGGAGCGCTGGGTCGAAGCAGCAGACTGGATCGTGTGGGAACTGTGCGGAGAATACGTACGCAATGCCTGCACCGCAGGCTACAAGGGCATGCTGCAGGACGGGCACTATCCTTCCTCGGATTTCTGTGCTGAGCTAAACCCCGACTTCGCCACTTTCGTAGAGGACAAGCTGGATCAGCCCATCGGTCAGCTGGCCGGCCGGGCCGGGACACTGACCAGCGAAGCCGCTGAATGGACAGGACTGCGCGAGGGCATTGCCGTGGCTGTGGGCAACGTGGATGCCCATGTGACAGCTCCTGCCGCCCGAGCGGTGGCCCCCGGCCAGATGGTCGCGATCATGGGCACCTCCACCTGTCACGTGATGAATGGTGCTGCAGTGCTCGAGGTTCCTGGCATGTGCGGTGCCGTCGAGGGCGGCATCGTCTCCGGGCTGTGGGGCTACGAAGCCGGTCAGAGCGGAGTGGGCGACATCTTCGCCTGGTTCGTGGAGAACATCGTCCCTCGGTCATACTACGACGCCGCTGAGAGTGCGGGCCTCACCATCCACGAACACCTCACCGAGCTGGCCAAGGACCAAGAGGTCGGCCAACACGGTCTCATTGCCCTGGACTGGCACTCCGGTAACCGCTCCGTGCTGGTCGACCATGAACTGTCCAGCGTCATTGTCGGGCAGACGCTGGCCACTCGACCCGAGGACGTCTACCGGGCCCTGCTGGAGGCCACGGCCTTCGGTGCCCGGACCATCGTGGAAGCCTTCAACAACAGCGATGTCCCGGTTAAGGAGTTCATCGCCGCCGGCGGGCTGATCAGAAACAGCTTCCTGATGCAGGTCTACGCCGACATCCTCAACATGCCCGTGCGCACCATCGGTTCGACCCAAGGTCCCGCGCTGGGCTCGGCCATCCACGCCGCTGTCGCAGCCGGTGCTTATCCCGACATCCATGCCGCCTCCGAAGCCATGGGCGCCGCGGCCGGAATCGTGTATGAGCCGATCCCTTACAACGTCGCACGTTATGAGGAGTTGTTCGCCGAGTACACGGCCTTGCATGACTACTTCGGCCGCGGCGCCAACACCGTCATGCATCGGCTCAAGCGCTTCCAACGCAATGCCATGGAACGTGCCGCCCAGCCGGTCGGCGCCGGAATCATCCTTACGAACTAGCAACGAGGAGAACCATCGTGACCGAACAAAACATGATCAAGGAAACGGATTCCCCGCAGGATCTCGCCGCCACGGTCGCGCAGGTTCGCACCGAAGTCAGCGCCCTCCACGCCTACCTGGTCACTTACAAATTAGTGGTCTGGACTGCCGGCAATGTTTCGGCCCGTGTGCCCGGGCAAGAGCTGATGGTCATCAAGCCCTCCGGGATTGAATACGACCAGCTGGCTCCGGAGTTGATGATCGTCACCGACCTCCACGGTGTTCCGGTAGACGGTGTGGACAGCGCGCACTGGGGGAACCCCGATTTGGCGCCTTCCTCAGACACCGACGCCCATGCCTACGTCTACCGGCACATGCCTGACGTCCACGGAGTCGTGCACACGCACTCCCCTTACGCCACCGCCTGGGCGGCTCTCGACGAACCGGTCCCGTGCGTGTTGACTATGATGGCCGATGAGTTCGGTGGAGACATCCCTATCGGGCCGTTCGCGCTCATCGGGGACGACTCCATCGGTCGCGGCATTGTCGAAACGCTGCGGGAGTCGAAGTCCCCGGCGGTGCTGATGAAAAACCACGGCCCGTTCACCATCGGGCCTTCAGCCAAGGCCGCCGTCAAGGCAGCCGTAATGGTGGAGGAAGTCGCGAAAACGGTGCACATCGCCCGCCAAATCGGAACTCCGATCCCGATCGATGCGGAGCATGTAGCCCGCTTAAACGACCGGTACATGAACGTCTACGGGCAATAGCGACACAACGGGCCCGATTGACGCACGCCTCCTGAGCCTGCCCTCCCGTCCGCCCGGGGATGGAAACAGGCTCAGGGCCAAACTCCTACGGCAGCCCTTGGACGGGGAGCGCGGGTACGTGATCCTGTCCCTTCCGTGGAGGTATGACACCTTGGTCAGTACCCGGTCAAGGTCTGCGTGGACTGCGGCGGTTTTTCGATGCTGGCGCGGTCCACGCGGGGGACCCTGCTACCAACACCGCGGTCATCTACTCAAAGCGACAGCCCTGATGCGCCGGCAATGTTCGGCGACTAGCACAACCACACTCATCCTGAAGAGAAACCGGCTTCCAGGAACTCACTGATGGCCCCCTATGAGACGTGTCCGCAGGGGCCCACCACACTACAAAACACTGTGTAAGCCGTGATCGGACGCCTGATCGCTGTCGGTTCTGAGAGAACCCAGGCCGCCCCTCACCTGAAGAGAAGGATCTGATACTCGTGACCGACCTCGCTCAGAAGACCGACGAAAAACTGCTGTGGACCGATGTGGACCGGCGCGCCGTGGACACGGTGCGGGTGCTGGCCGCGGACGCCGTGGAAAAGGTGGGCAACGGCCACCCGGGCACGGCCATGTCCCTGGCCCCGGTGGCGTACCTGCTGTTCCAGAAGGTCATGGTCCACGACCCCACCGATGACCGATGGACCGGCCGGGACCGGTTCGTCCTCTCCCCGGGCCACACGTCGCTGACGCTGTACCTGCAGCTGTTCCTCTCCGGGTACGGCATGGAGCTGGAGGACATCGAGAGCCTACGCACCTGGGGCTCCAAGACCCCGGGCCATCCAGAGTACCGCCATACCACCGGCGTAGAGATCACCACCGGCCCGCTGGGCCAGGGCCTGGCCTCGGCTGTGGGCTTTGCCTACGCCCAGCGCTACACCCGCGGGCTGTTCGACCCCGAGACCCCCTCCGGGGAGTCCGTGTTCGACCACACGGTCTACGTCATCGCCTCCGACGGGGACCTGCAGGAGGGCGTGACCTCCGAAGCGTCCTCGCTGGCCGGGCTTCAGGAGCTGGGCAACCTCGTGGTGATCTACGACCAGAACCACATCTCCATTGAGGACGACACCGACGTGGCGTTCACCGAGGACGTGCTCAAGCGCTACGAGGCCTACGGCTGGGACGTGTCCCGGGTGGACTGGACGAAGACCGGGGAGTATGTCGAGGACGTCGCCGAGCTCTACGAGGCGGTCCGCGCCGCGAAGGCCGAGACGTCCAAGCCCTCCTTGATCGCCCTGCGCACCGTCATCGGCTGGCCGGCGCCGAATAAGCAAAACACCGGGGCGATCCATGGCTCCAAGCTCGGGGCCGAGGAGGTCGCCGCCACCAAGGGACTGCTCGGCTTTGACCAGGAGAAGTCGTTCGTGGTCGAGGACGACGTGCTGTTGCATACCCGCGGTATCCAGGACCGCATGAAGGGCGTGCGCGAGGAGTGGGAGCAGAGGTTCCAGCAATGGCGGGGCGCCCACCCCGAGCGCGCGGAACTCTACGACCGGATCCGCAACAAGCAGCTGCCGGAGAACCACGCCGAGGCGTTCCCGGTGTTCCCGGCCGGCAAGGCCGTGGCCACCCGCTCGGCCTCGGGCAAGGTGATCAACGCCATCGCCGACACCTTCCCCGAGCTGTGGGGCGGCTCAGCCGACCTGGCCGGGTCCAACAACACCACCATCGAGTCGGCCAAGTCCTTTATCCCCGCCGACCGCTCCACGAACAAGTGGTCCGGGGACCCCTACGGACGGGTCCTGCACTTTGGCATCCGCGAGCATGCCGCCGCGGCGATCGTCAACGGCATCGTGATGAGCTCCCAGACCCGGGCGTTCTCGGGCACGTTCCTGATCTTCTCCGACTACCAGCGCCCAGCGGTGCGCCTCGGCGCGCTGATGCGCGTGCCGTCCATTTATGTGTGGACCCACGACTCGATCGGCCTGGGCGAGGACGGGCCCACCCACCAGCCGGTGGAGCAGCTGTCGGCCTTGCGCGCGATCCCGGGCCTGGACGTGGTCCGCCCGGCCGACGCCAACGAGGTGGCAGTGGCCTGGCGCACGATCCTGGAGCAGCACGAGCGTCCCGCCGGAATCGCCCTGACTCGCCAGAACGTGCCCACCTTCGCCCGCGAGGACCTCCACCCCGACGCCGAGGGCGAGCTGTTCGCCTCCGCCGAGGGCGTGGCCCGCGGCGGCTATGTGCTGATCGAGGCCGAGGGCGGAGACCCGGACGTAGCGCTCATCGGCACCGGTTCCGAGGTCACCTTGGCCGTCGAGGCCCGTGAGCTGCTGAAGCAGCAGGGTGTGCGCGCCCGGGTGGTGTCCATGCCGTGCCGGGAGTGGTTCGACGCGCAGAACGCCGCTTACCGCGACTCCGTCCTTCCTGCAGCCCTGACGGCTCGGGTGACCGTCGAGGCCGGCGTGGCCATGTCCTGGCGCGACCTGCTCGGCGTCGCCGGGCGGGCCGTGTCCCTGGAGCACTTCGGCGAGTCCGCTGACTACCAGACCCTCTACCGCGAGTTCGGGATCACTGCCGAGGCCGTCGCCGCCGCCGCCCAGGAATCCATCAAGGCGGCCGCTGCCGGTCTCTGACTCGGTCGAGCTACCACCTCGCCCCCTCCGTTCTTCCACCTGTCATTGTCAGCGTGCTGCCCGCGGGCGTGCCCATCACGAGCCCCCTGTGACGTCGACCACTTCACCCCAATCGTCCTCGACCCCTCTAAGGCCTGTTTTTCGGACCTGTTACTCGACCAGTCCTCGTTCGCCCTTTCGATTATCCCAAGTGAGGATCACCATGAACACTTCAGCCACTGCCTCCAACATCACCACCCCCACCAAGAAGCTCTCCGACGCCGGCGTGTCGATCTGGCTCGACGACCTCTCCCGCGAACGCCTTATCAGCGGCAGTCTCCGGGCCCTGATCGAGGAGAAGGACGTCGTGGGCGTCACCACGAACCCGACGATCTTCGCCGCCGCGCTGGCCGCCCACCGTACCTACGAGGTCCAGGTGAAGGAACTGGCCGCGGCCGGCACCGACGTCGACGAGGCGGTGTTAGCGATCACCACCGACGACGTGCGTGAGGCCTGCGACCTGTTCGCCCCGGTGGCCGAGGCCACCCAAGGCGTTGACGGGCGTGTGTCCATCGAGGTGGACCCGCGCCTGGCCCAGGACGCCGAGGCGACCTCGGCCATGGCCCAGCGCCTGTCCCGGACCATCGACCGGGACAACGCCCTGATCAAGATCCCGGCCACCGAGGCAGGCCTGCCCTCCATCACCGCGACCATCGCTGAGGGGATCTCCGTCAACGTGACGCTGATCTTCTCGCTCGAGCGCTACCGCGCGGTCATCAACGCCTACCTGCTGGGCCTGGAGCAGGCCTTGGAGAACGGCAAGGACCTCGCCGCGATCCACTCGGTCGCCTCCTTCTTTGTGTCCCGGGTGGACACCGAGATAGACAAGCGCCTAGACGCCATCGGCACCGACGAAGCGAAGGATCTGAAGGGTGAGGCGGGGCTGGCCAACGCCCGGCTGGCCTACCGGATCCATAAGGAGTCCCTGGACACCGAGCGGTGGGCCCGCCTGGCCGCGGCCGGGGCCCACCCCCAGCGCCCGCTGTGGGCGTCCACCGGCGTGAAGGATCCGTCCTTGCCCGACACCCGCTACGTCACCGGGCTCGTGGCCCCCCACACGGTCAACACCATGCCAGAGAAAACCCTGGAATCGACCTTCGACCACGCCGAGATCACCGGCGACACGATCACCGGCACCTACGAGCAGTCCACCAAGGTCATCGAACAGCTCGCCGAAGTGGGGATCTCCTACGACGAGGTCGTAGCCAAGCTAGAGGCCGAGGGCCTGACCAAGTTCGAGGACTCCTGGTCCGAGCTGCTGGAGACCGTCCGTGCCGCCCTCGACGCTTCGCGTTGAGCCCATTTTCTCCCGGACCGCACTCCAGCCTGGCGGGGATGCAGTCCGGGGCCTACATCCCAAGCGAAAGAGGTGGCACGGGAGATGAACACCATGGATACACCAGCTCGGAATTCAGATCGACTGCATCGAGGTGACCTAGTCGAAGTTTGCATATCGGCTCGTCCACCGTTCAATGGGATGGTCGAAGATCTGGCACCACAGTCCCGGGTGGCGTGGATCCGCGACTGCTCGACTGGAGAACGCAAGATGCTGCTCGTGGACGAATGCACGATTAGCCTTCTCGACCCTCCAGCGTCACGACCCTCACGACCTCAGTAGCGCCTCGTGACATGAAGCCCCGCGTGCCGCGACGGGGCTCTGGTGGTTCTTTCATCAACCCCCGTTGTCACTTCTTGAGGACCCAAAGCCTGCCCCTGTTATTGATGGTGTCCCAAAAAGTTTCGCAGGGGGATAACGGCATGAACAAGTCACATGCGGGGCATGCCGCAATCCCGTACCGGTACAGATGTCTCCCCTACCGACCCCCAGGCGTTCCGGGAGCCGATGGCCTCGACCGAGCAGTATTTCTCGCCGCTGCGAAGGCTCTTAGGACACCGACCGGTTCCCCGAAGAGCGTCAACGGGACTGGAACCGTGCGCCCCGCGTAGGTGCGGCCCGCGCCGATCGATGAGTCAGTCGAGCACTTCTCCGGCGAGCCGCTCCACCGGCAGGCCCGCTCGGTAGTGCTGCCGCCACTCCTTATAACCCTCCACTCCCACAGGGTCAGGGTCTGCGCTCACCAGCTCCAGCTCGGCGAACACGTGCGAGTTCAGGTATTCATTCAGTGACTGCACGCCGCCCCCGCCCGCCGTCCGGACGGTGAACGCCGCCAGAACCGCCATGCCCCAGGACCCACCCTCACCTGCGGAGTCGCCGACCGCGATGGGAGTGTTGATCGCGTCGGCCAGCACCTGCTGTGCGACTCCCTGGGTGCGAAAGATCCCACCGTGTGCGAACATCGAGTCGAGCCGGACCTTCTCCTCCTCGAGCAACACCTCCATTCCTGCGGCCATCGCTCCGAACGCGCCATACAGCTGCGCGCGCATGAAGTTCTGCAGGGTGAACCGTGACTGCTGACCGCGGACGAACAGGGGCCGCCCCGAGGCCACGCCCGTCTGATGCTCCCCGGACAGGTAGTTGTAGTTGAGCAGGCCGCCTGCGTCGGCATCGCCGTGCCGACCCTGGGTGAACAGCTCGCGGTAGAGATCCTCCGCCCGCATCGGACTACCAGTCAATTCCGCGAACTCCGCGAAGATACGCAACCATGCGTCAAGGTCCCCGGTGCAGTTGTTGGTGTGAATCATGGCCACCGGGTCACCGGCGGGCGTGGTCACTAGGTCGATCTCCTTGCGCGGGGAAGACAGCTCCGCCTCGAGGACGACCATGGCGAAAGCGCTGGTGCCTGCGCTGACATTTCCGGTGCGCGGCTCGATACTGTTGGTGGCGACCATGCCCGTGCCGGCGTCCCCCTCCGGCGGCGCCATCACCGCGCCGGGCTCGAGCGTGCCCGTTGGATCGATCAAAGCCGCACCCTCCGCGGTGAGCTCGCCACCGACTTCCCCGGCCAGCAGGACCTCGGGCAGGAGCTCACGCAATGACCACCCAAGGCCCTTGACCTCGTCCAAACCTGCAAAACTCTCGAGCATGGTCCGGTCGTAGTCACGTGTGGAGGAGTCAATTGGAAACATTCCGCTCGCATCCCCGATCCCAAGTACCTTGCGGCCTGACAGCCGCCAATGTACGTACCCGGCAAGCGTCGTCATGGAGGCGATCCGGTCCACGTGCTCCTCACCGCCAAGAACTGCGTGCAGGAGGTGGGAAATGCTCCACCGCAGGGGGATGTTCTGCCCAAACCGGCTGCTCAGAAAAGAGCTGGCGTCCTCCGTGTAGGTGTTGCGCCAGGTCCGAAAGGGGGTGAGGAGCTGATCGTCGGAATCGAATGCCAGATAGCCATGCATCATCGCAGAGACGCCGATCCCGGCCACCTTCGTGAGCCGGGCATCCCAGCGTTTACTCACGTCGCTGAGTAAACTCTCGTAGCAACTCCGGATGCCTGTCCACAGCGTGTCCAAAGAGTACGTCCAATTGTCGTCGACATACTCGCTCGCCCAGGCATGGGTTCCCGATCCCACCACCGTTCCGAACTCGTCGATGAGAGCGGCTTTGATGCGAGTGGATCCCACCTCAATTCCAAGGTAGGTCGCGCCGCGCTCGATCGCGTCCGCCGAGATGGTCATGTCGCTATGCCTCATGCGCCTACTCAATCACACCCTAACGAGATATCAATGTTCCCTTTTCGTCGGATTCCGGTTCACGACCCGTCATCAGTCCCCCGGTTGCTCGCGGGGTGTCGGTGGGCTCACACGCCCACAGTGTCGGGTCCATCGGTCCCCAGGCTGTGGTGGTGATGCGGTGACCGTAGCTGAAGTCATCGATGAGCCATACCCCGGTGTGGTCACACTGCCTGCTACTCATACGTCCTGGCGGTCTTCGAATCCGGCGCAAATGACTACATCATTAAACCGTTCAGACCCGGTGAGCTGCAGGCCCGCGTCGAGGCTATGGCCCCCGCTTCCGCAGCGGTGCCAGGGGCGCCCGCAGGTTTGAGGACAGCCCTCCGATTGAGGTAGGTCCCTTGGTCCCCCTAGGCGGCGCTGCAGACGTTTGAGCTGCGTCAACTTTCGGGCTGGAGGGCTGGCAGACGCTGAACGCCGATAACCGCGCATATGTCCATCGTCAGTGAAATGCCCCATGACCTAGCTGCAGCAAGCCGTTCCCACAACCAGTGCTGCTTGGTGGCTGGACCGCGCAGCCGGCAAGGCTTACGATGAAACGAAAGAAACGAAAACGTCCAATCAAACTTGGGTCAAGCTAGAAGCGAGAGCAATCATGGGTACGAGCACAGCGATGAAGGAAACCTTTT
>NZ_ANPE02000069.1 GCF_000328305.2 Arthrobacter crystallopoietes BAB-32
GCCGGCCGGGTCCTGTTCTATGTTCCGAGCCTGGACCAGCTGCGGCGCGGCGGCCGGATCAGCCCGGCGAGCGGCTACCTGGGCTCGCTGCTGTCTATCAAACCCATTCTGGGCATTAAGGACGGCGCGGTCGTTGGCCTGGAAAAGATCCGGACGGCGGCCAAAGCCAAGGCCCGGCTGCAGCAATTGGTGGTACGGGGGATCGAGGATCTCGATTACCCGCCGCAGCTGGCCGTGCACTATTTCGGCAATGAGTCCGAGGCGCAGGAACTGGCGGACGAGTTGGCAGCCCATGCCAGCGGGGAGATTCTGCTGACGCCGCTGCCGTCCGTGCTGGCGGCGCACGCGGGACTGGGCGTGCTCGCCGTGGTCATCGGTCCGGCGATGGCGGACTCCCAGGAGGCCTGAGCCAGGACCGACGACCCGGTCTCCACAGGCCTGCTCTGCACCGCACCATCCACATCGCGCGCCGCACGGACGGCAGCAGCCCGGACTGCTGCCTACCGTGGCAGCATGGGCCGCCATCGCTGGGAAACAGCGCCAATCCACCATGCAGGGGACCGGCCGGCACAGCCGGGACGGCGGCCCCGCTGGAAGATCGCGCTCGGCGCTGCGCTGATCGCCGCCGGCGTGGTTTTGGGCTACGGCATCGTCGTGGTGGCCACGGCGGACCTGAACCGGGCAGAGTCCGACGTGCTGGCCTCGCTGCCTGTCACCAGCCGGGCGACCGATCCTGGGGAATCTGGCGGACCGTCCCCGACGTCCGCCCGTGCGGAGCAACCCACAGAGGCAGCAGAAAGCCCCGCCGGCGAGACAATTGTCCATGTTGCCGGGGCGGTCAGGCAGCCGGGGATTGTGCGCCTGGGGGCGGCCGCACGCGTCTTCGAAGCACTGGAGGCCGCCGGAGGTGCCTTGCCGCAGGCAGACCTGGCGGCACTGAACCTCGCAGCGCCCGTGGCCGACGGACAGCAGATATTCGTCCCGTCCCCGGATCATCCCGCACCGGACAGCGCAGCATCCGGCAGCCCCGGCGGTCCGGCCGCCGGGGGCAATGCGGCGGGACCGGCAAAGATCAACCTCAATACCGCCACGGTCGATGAGCTAACAACCCTGCCGAGGGTCGGACCAGTGCTGGCACAGCGCATCGTGGACTTTCGGGAACAGCACGGCGCCTTTACCCGGCCTGAAGACCTCGACGCGGTGCCCGGGATCGGCGAGGTGATGCTGGCCAACCTGATCGAGCTGGTGACGATATGACGAAGCGTCCGCGCTGGCACGGGTACGCTGCCGCGGCCCGGGCCGGAGCGGAGGAAGGACCGGGAGCCGGCACGGCGGCCGGGCCCGCGGTTGCCCGGCCGACCGTGCGCGAACGGCTGGTGTTACGGATACCGGGAGTTGCCCGCGGTTGGGGACGGCTTCCGCAAGGCACTGACAGCCCGGTGCCGACTGACGTCCGAGTGGCTGCCGCCGCGCTGGTGTGCTGGCTGGGAGCGCTGTGGCTATCGCGTGGTTCCCCGGGCGTGAGCCTGGCGGCGTCCGGGTTCTGCTGCGGAACCGCCCTGATGCTCACGGGCTGGCTGCTGCTGCGCCGCCGCCACGGGAGGCCGGCAGGCTTCCTGTCCGGCACCGCGCTGCTGCTGCTGAGCGTGCTGGGGCTGCTGGCACTGGTCACCGGAGTGCAGCAGGCTGAACGGCTGGCAGGACCGATCGCGGCAGCCATTGATGCCGATGCCTATGTCAGCGTTGAGCTGCGTGCCGTCTCCGATGCCGCCCGGTCCAGGACTCCGTCCCGGTTTGGCGGCGAACGGTACCTCGTTTCTGCGGAAATCGAGTTCGCGTCCCACGACGGCAGGAAGTTCGAGGCAGCCACGCCCGTGCTCGTCCTCGGCAACGGAGCATGGAAGTCCGTGCGCTACGGTGACCGTATCCGGACTGCCGGAACCCTCGCCGCTGCCGACCCGGGCTCAGCGGAGCAGGCGCTGCTGAATGCCTCGGCCGCACCATTGATCACAGGTACCCTGGCCGCAGCCGACATCGTGAACGGGATGCGCAGCAAGTTCCTGGGCATGACCCGGACTCTGCCCGAAGATGCCCGCGGCTTGCTGCCGGGGATGGCCTTCGGTGACCGCGAACAGCAAACCGATGAGCTCGCCGAGGCGATGAAGCGGACGGGGCTGACGCACTTGCTCGCCGTCAGCGGGGCGAACTGCAGCTATCTGCTCGGGTTCGTGTACCTGCTCGCCCAGTCCTGCAGGGCGCCGCGCTGGTGCGCCGCGGCCTGCGGTATCGCCGCGCTGGCGGGTTTTGTCATGCTGGTGCGGCCGGAGCCCAGCGTGCTGCGGGCCGCCGTGATGGGAGTCGTGGGAGTCATCGCGCTGCTCACCGGCCGCCGGCGGGCTTCGCTGACCTTTCTTTCCGTTGCTGTCGTGGTGCTGCTCGTGGCGGATCCATGGCTAGCCAACGAATTCAGCTTTATGCTTTCGGTCTGCGCAACGCTGGGACTGGTTTTGTTCGGCAGCCGGTGCTCACTGTGGTTGCAGCGGTGGCTGCCCAAGGCAGTGGCCGATGCCATGGCGGTGCCGATCGCGGCCCAGATCTTCTGCACGCCCGTACTGGTCCTGCTGCAGCCCGAACTCGCGCTGTACTCCGTTCCTGCCAATGTCCTTGCCGCTCCCGTAGTACCCGTGGTGACCATCCTCGCGATGGCAGCGCTTGGGCTGCTTCCCCTGTTGCCTCTGCCGGCGGGCTGGCTGGTCTATGCCGCCGGCCTGCCGACGTTGTGGGTCGCTTGGATTGCGCGGACCTTCTCCGAATTGCCATTCGCCGCCCTGCCCTGGTGGGAAGGGGCAACAGGCTCGCTGGCGGCGGCGGCAGCCGGAGGAATGCTGGTGCTCCTGCTGTGGTTCGTATCCCGAATCAAGCGGGAATGGCGAGCAGAGCGGGCTGCGCCGTCGCGTCGCACAACCAGCGAAAGGACCAGGCCAATGACGAAAGGTGCCCGTGGCAGAGGCATCCTGTCAGAGATCCGGGACCGTGTCCGGCGGCCCCGCAGCGGGCACGGCCCGCGCTTAGTCGCCTGGACCCTGGCACCCGCGATCCTCATCGGAGGGCTTGCCGGCTGGCTGGCCGGCCCAGCGGCGGATGCCCAGGTCAAGGACAGGTGGGACGTAGCTGCCTGCGATGTAGGCCAGGGAGACGGCATCGTCGTTCGGACAGGCCCGGCCCGTGCGATCGTGGTCGATGCCGGACCGGACCCTCAGCTGATCGACAGCTGCCTGGATCTGCTCGGTGTGCAGACCGTTGGGATGCTGGTCCTCACGCACATGCACTTGGACCACTACGGCGGCATGGCGGGTGTATTCGAAGGCCGCGAGGTCTCATCCGTGATGATCGGCAGTTCGAAACCGGAACTGCCGCCCGCAGCCGCGGCAGAACTGCGCCGCCACGGTGTGGTGCCGGTACGCGGAGCAGCGGGCCAATCCGGATCGGAGGGAGCGGTCGGCTGGCAGGTGCTGTGGCCGGACGAGAACGCCGCCGGCCGTAGCGAGAACGATTCGAGCGTCGTCCTGCTGTTCGACGTCCCGCACGAGGACGGGCCCGATCTGCACCTGTTGCTGACCGGAGACCTGGAAGCGGAGGCCGCGGCCGCGATGCTCCACGGCCTGGGCGGCCGGATACCGGCCATCGATCTGATCAAGGTCAGCCATCATGGCGCGCGAAATGGTGGCGAAGAGCTTTTCAGCCAGTTGCAGCCCCAAGCCGCCCTGATTTCCGTCGGAGCAGATAATGATTACGGCCATCCCGCGCCGGAGATCCTGGCTGCCCTTGACCGGCTCCGGATTCCAGCGTTCCGCACCGACCTGATCGGGACAGTGCTGGTGGATCTGCGCGAAGGCCGGGCGGTCATCACCGACGCAGGCTGACCGACATCGTCCGGCTTGGGAAATCGCGGGCACCGTGGAAAAGTTGACGAAGGAATGAGGAGGCCCTGACCAGTGAACCCAAGCCCGGCACGCCCGACGAGCCGTAAGACCGTTGCCCGGACCGTATCCTGGCGGGAGGTGGAACCCGCCGAGGTCGTACTGATCAGCGGCCCGGAAGAATACCTCGGCCACCGTGCCAAGGACCGCATCCGATCGCTCGTCCGCGGAATCCACCCCGACGTCGAATTGACGGCGCTGGACGCCTCTTCCTATTCCAGCGGCCAGCTCACCATGATTGCGAGCCCCAGTCTGTTCGGCGAGGCGAAGCTCGTGGAGGTCTCGGCCGCGGCACAGATGAACGATGAGTTCCTCACCGATACCCTGGCGTACCTGAAGAACCCGTCCGAAGATGTCACGCTCGTCATTCAGCATTCCGGGGGAGTGCGGGGCAAGAAACTTCTTGATGCCATCAAGGCCAGCGGCGCCCCGGTGGTGGACTGCCAGGCGCTGAAGAAGGATTCGGAGAAGCTGGACTTCGTCCGCACTGAGTTCAAAGCGGCACGCAAAGGCCTCGAACCGGCCGCCGGACAGGCCCTGGTCGCAGCCATGGGCGCGTCGCTGCCCGACCTGGCGGCAGCTTGCGCGCAGTTGATCTCCGACACCCAGGGCACCGTCACGGAAGCCATCGTCGACAAGTACTACGGGGGCCGGGTGGAAGCCACCGGTTTCAAGGTTGCCGACGCCGCCATTTCCGGCCGCGGAGCCGCAGCTCTGGCGATGCTCCGCCATGCCCTGGCCACGGGCCTGGATCCTGTGCCCATTGTGGCGGTGTTGGCGATGAAGCTGCGCCAGATCGCCAAGGTCAAGAGTGCTTCGGTCAGCGCCAAGGACGCAGGCATGGCTCCTTGGCAGTTCGACCAGGCGCGGAAGGAAGCGCGGGCGTGGGACTCGGCAAACCTGGCCAAGTGCATCCGGCTGCTGGCCGAGACCGACGCGCAGGTAAAGGGTGCGGGACGGGACCCGGAATACGCTGTCGAGCACGCCGTGCAGGTCATCGCCGCCAGCGCAGCCCGACACTAGGGCGATCGTTAGAACTCGCCCTCCGGGCGGCCCCGGGCGGTTAAAACGGAACGGCTCCCGCTCTGAGAGCGGGAGCCGTTCAGCCCGTCCGGCCGGACAGGCGGGAAACCTTGAATCCTAGAGGGCGTTGACCTTCTTGGAGATCGCGGACTTGCGATTGGCCGCGTTGTTCTTGTGGATGACGCCCTTGCTGACAGCCTTGTCCAGCTTGCGGCTGGCAGCAGCCAGGGCTGCCGAGGCAGCGTCCTTGTCAGCCGAATCAACGGCGCTGCCGACAGCGCGGATGGCGGTCTTCAGCTCGGACTTGACAGCGGCGTTGCGCTGGCGTGCCTTCTCGTTGGTGAGGATGCGCTTCTTCTGGGACTTGATATTAGCCACTTATAAACTCTCTTTGTAATGCGGACTGGTCGGTGAGGGCAGTCAGACCGGCCATTGACTGAGCGGCGTGGGGATACCGTAATGGCAGCCGGGCTGAGGTGCCCGTCGACCTGCGCGGACACACAGCTAGCAATACTAGCAGATCCCGGGCGTCCATGCGGCAACCAACGCCGGCGGCGCGGCGGGTTAGTTCCAGCCGTGGCGGCGACGCAGAGCCTCGGCGACGCGGTCGAAGGCGGTCTTGGCCAGCACCGCACCCTCACGGCGGATATCGCGCGGATCCACTTGCAGGATCCGGTCCAGTTTGACCTCGCTCGGACGCCGTTGCCGGTCCCAGGGCCCGGTTCCGACGTCGACGTAGTCCGCGTCATGGTGCTCCCCATTGTTGCGGTCCCGAGTGGTCATCATCAACGCCAGCAGCCGGCCGCCGTTGTGTCCGACCAAGAGGACGGGGCGGTCCTTGCCTTGGCTGTAGTCCTCTTCGTAGGGCACCCACGTCCAGACGACCTCGCCCGGGTCCGCTTCGCCGTCGGGCTTTGGGGCATAAGCGATCCGCGCGGTCCCGCGGAAGTCGCCCGGATAGGCCGAGCTCAGGTCGGGTCCCTGGACAGCGGCGCCGCCCCGGCCGCGGTGCGGACGGGGCGGAGCCGAACTCCGCTGGAGCTTGCCGAAGGCCTTCACCGCACCGCGCAGCAGGCGCCCGATCATGTTCGCATCAATTGCCATGCTGCAACGTTATCGCCCGGTTTGCCCGGCAGAGGGCATGCACGCCGGGCGCATTCTCATGGGAGACTATTAACTTGGCATCTGTTGCAGCCACCCCCGTAAGTCCCGCTTGACAGTTAGGAAACCGCTGTGTCCCCCATGGCCCGCACCGCACCGGTGCCTGCCGCCACAGATCCGGCGATCATCAGGAACTTCTGCATCATTGCGCACATCGACCATGGGAAGTCCACGCTCGCCGACCGGATGCTCCAGCTGACCGGAGTGGTGCAGCCGCGCGACATGAAGGCGCAGTACCTGGACCGGATGGACATCGAGCGCGAACGCGGGATCACCATCAAGTCCCAGGCGGTGCGCATGCCTTGGGAACTGGACGGCACGGCCTACGCGCTGAATATGATCGACACCCCCGGCCACGTGGATTTCACCTACGAGGTATCGCGGTCGCTGGCCGCCTGCGAGGGCGCCGTCCTGCTGGTTGATGCTGCCCAGGGCATCGAGGCACAGACCTTGGCGAACCTGTACCTGGCGATGGAGAACGATCTGACCATCATCCCGGTGCTGAACAAGATCGACCTGCCCGCCGCCCAGCCGGAGAAGTATGCAGAGGAACTTGCCAACCTCATCGGCGGGGATCCCGAGGACGTGCTGAAGGTTTCCGGCAAGACCGGTGAGGGCGTCGAGGCACTGCTGGACAAGATCGTGCGTGACCTGCCTGCCCCGGTCGGTGATGCGAATGCTCCGGCCCGTGCCATGATTTTCGACTCCGTTTACGACTCCTACCGCGGCGTGGTGACCTATGTCCGCGTTGTCGACGGCCAACTGTCGCCGCGGGAACGCATTCAGATGATGTCGACCAAGGCCAGCCACGAACTGCTCGAGATCGGGGTCAGTTCCCCCGAGCCCACCCCCACCAAGGGCCTCGGCGTTGGCGAAGTCGGCTACCTCATTACCGGCGTGAAGGACGTCCGCCAGTCGAAAGTAGGCGATACGGTCACCAACTACGCCAAGCCTGCCCCGGAGTCGTTGGGCGGCTACGAGGACCCGAAGCCGATGGTCTTCTCCGGGCTGTACCCGATCGACGGCTCGGACTATCCCGTGCTGCGCGACGCCCTGGACAAGCTCAAGCTCAACGATGCCGCTCTGATCTATGAGCCGGAAACCTCTGCTGCGCTGGGATTCGGCTTCCGCGTAGGCTTCCTGGGACTGCTGCACCTGGAGATTACCCGCGAACGGCTCGAGGCCGAATTCGGGCTGGACCTGATTTCCACCGCGCCGAATGTGGTCTACCAGGTGACACTTGAAGACAAGAATGTCGTCACCGTCACCAACCCGAGCGAATTCCCCGAAGGCAAGGTCAACGAGGTCCGCGAACCGATGGTCTCGGCCACCATACTCGCCCCGAGCGAATTCGTCGGCGCGATCATGGAGCTGTGCCAGTCGCGCCGCGGCCAGATGAAGGGCATGGACTACCTTTCGGAGGACCGGGTCGAACTGCGCTACTGGCTGCCGCTGGCCGAGATCGTTTTCGACTTCTTCGACCAGCTGAAGTCCAAGACCCGCGGCTACGCCTCCCTGGACTGGAAGGCCGACGGCGAGCAGGTCGCGGACCTGGTCAAGGTGGACATCCTGCTCCAGGGCGAGCAGGTGGATGCATTCAGCGCCATCACCCACCGGGACAAGGCCTACAGCTACGGCGTCATGATGACCTCGAAGCTGCGGGAGTTGATTCCGCGCCAGCAGTTCGAGGTTCCGATCCAGGCCGCCATCGGCTCACGCATCATCGCCCGCGAAAACATCCGCGCGATCCGCAAGGACGTGCTGGCCAAGTGCTATGGCGGCGACATCTCACGCAAGCGCAAGCTGCTGGAGAAGCAGAAGGAAGGCAAGAAGCGCATGAAGATGGTGGGACGAGTCGAAGTCCCGCAGGAGGCCTTCATCGCTGCGCTGTCTTCGGATGAGTCGAAAGACAAAGCGAAGAAGTAGTTCCATGAGCTTTACGACGACGGTGGCCCGGTGCCGTGCCTAGTGTCCTTCCGGTAGGCGACCCGGCACCCCTCGACGGCCTGCTGCCGGCACAGGCTGCGGAGGGTGCCGCAGGGCGCGAGTTCTGCCTGTACGTACACATTCCCTTCTGTGCCGTGCGCTGCGGCTACTGCGACTTCAACACCTATACCGCCAAGGAGCTCGGTTCCGGCGCGTCCCAAGCGGAGTATTCCGGCACGGTGAACTCGGAGCTGGATTTCGCTGTCAAGGCGCTGGCGGCTTCAGGCGTGCCGGAGCGGAAGCTGTCGACCGTCTTCTTCGGCGGCGGGACGCCCACGCTGCTGCCGGCGGCCGACCTCGCCTCGATCCTGCGGCGGGCCGACCAGCTGTGGGGCCTGGAAGCCGGAGCCGAAGTGACCACGGAAGCCAACCCGGACTCCGTGACCCCGGAGTCGCTGCAGACACTGGCCGACGCAGGCTTCACTCGGGTCTCCTTCGGAATGCAGTCGGCGGTCCCGCACGTGCTGAAGGTGCTCGACCGCACCCACGATCCCGAACGGGTACCGCAGGCTGTCGCGTGGGCCCGCGCAGCCGGCCTCAAAGTGAGCCTGGACCTGATCTATGGGACGCCGGGGGAGTCGATGGCTGACTGGGTGGCCAGCCTGGAGGCAACCATCGCCTGCAGTCCGGACCACATCTCCGCCTACTCGCTGATCATCGAAGACGGCACCAAGCTCGCGGCCCAAATCCGGCGCAGCGAAGTTGCTGCGATCGATGACGATGATCACGCGGACAAGTACCTCAAGGCGGACGAAATGCTCGCCGCGGCCGGCTACACCTGGTACGAAGTCAGCAACTGGGCGCGTTCGGACCCCGACCGCTGCCGCCACAACCTGGCGTACTGGCGGGGCGCCGACTGGTGGGGTGCAGGCCCCGGAGCCCATTCCCATATGGGCGGCGTCCGCTGGTGGAATGTCAAGCACCCTGCTGCCTATGCACAGCGGCTTTCGACGTCGGTCTCGCCAGCTGCCGGACGGGAAACCCTGGACGGCCGAACCCGCCAGGTGGAGCACATCATGCTGCAGACCCGCATCATCGACGGACTGGCCACCGCTGAACTGGGCCCGGAAGGCAGGGACGCTGTCGCCGGGCTGATCGCGGAGGGACTTCTCGACGGTGCGGCGGCCATCGCCGGAACCGTGAGGCTCACGCTGCAGGGCCGGCTGCTCGCGGACGCCGTCGTGCGGCGCCTGCTCGGCTATTAGCGCCGTGGCCGGCCGACAGGCACTAAGGCCACCGCCCGCCTAGCGGATCAGGCGCAGGTTCAGCGGGTACTGGTACGGCCGTCCGCGGTTGACCTCGATGCCGGCCTTGACCGAGAACACGGTCAGGAAAACCCACACCGCGGCCGCAACCACGGCGAAAAAGCCGCTGACAGCCGGAATCAGGATCAGCAGGTTGGCGATGACGGCGACGATGGTCGGCGGCAGCGTGAAGTTCAGCGCTTCCTTCGACTCCTGGGCAGTGAACGGGCCGCGGTCCTTGAAGATCAGGTAGATGACCAGGGACGGCAAGCACCCGAGGATTCCCCCGAAGTGCGCCATGGTGGCCCACTGCCGGTCCTCGGAGGGCGTCAGCGGCAGCGCGGAAGACGCGGCGCTCTGGTACTGCGTCGGGCGCGACGGATCATGCTCCGGCTGTTGGCCGCGCACGGGATTGTCTGACACAGAACCTGCCTTGGGATTAACGGTGTTCCTCAATATCGCTATCTAAGAGAGTAGGTTGAGCGGGCAATGGCCGCAAATGGCCGGCGGCAGTGCGGACGGCGCGTGTCCGGGATTACGCCGTGAGGAAATCGATGACTTCCTCAACCCGGCCCAGCAGAGAGGGCTCCAGGTCGGCGTAGGTGCGGACGCCGGCCAGCAGCCGCTTCCAGCCGTCGGCGATATCGGCCTGGCTGCTGTGCGGCCAGCGGAGTCCGGCGAGGATGCCGGTCTTCCAATCCGTGCCGCGTGGCACAACGGGCCACTGGTCCAGGCCAATCACAGACGGCTTGATGGCTTGCCACACATCGACATAGGGGTGTCCCACAATCAGGACGTTTCCCCTGGCAGCGGGTACGGCCATGGCTGCCTGGGCGATCCGCCATTCCTTAGTGTCAGGGAGGAGGTGGTCAACGAGGATGCCCAGCTTCCGGTCCGGTCCAGGCCCGAAATTTTCGACGGCGGCGGCAAGGTCGTCCACGCCGTGCAACGGTTCGACGACGATGCCTTCGACCCGCAGGTCGTGTCCCCAGACCTTTTCGACAAGTTCCGCATCGTGCTTGCCCTCAACCCAGATCCGGCTCGCCTTCGCCACTTGCGCCCGGAGCCCCTCGACCCGTACGGATCCGGAAGCCGTGCGCTGCGGCCCGGCAGGACGCGCTTTCGGCGCGGCCGCCACCACTTTCACCGGCTCGCCCTCGAGCAGGAAGCCGAAACCGAGCGGGAAGGACTTGGTCTTGCCCCGCCGGTCCTCCAGTGCGACCAAATGGACTCCGCCGGACTTCTCCACCCGGACCACCGCCCCGACCCAGCCGGACTGGACGTCTTCAAGGACGAGGCCGTGCTCGGCCGGAACCTCACGCAGCTGGCGGGCCTTCGGCGCGACGAGATCCTGCGGGCCCCATCCGTAACTGCTCATGGCGACTTCCTTTGTTCATGCTCTGTGGAGGACGGAACGGCCGGGCTGTATGGTGGCCGTCGGCCGGTGCCGGGCGGCCTGACAATGCTAACAACCGGCGAAAGGTATTAGACTTAGCACTTAGGTGTGTTGAGTGCTAATGCCGTGCGCGGGCCGGCCGGTCAGAATCAGGAGGTGTTCCGTGAGCGAAGTCCGACGACTTGAAGTACTGCGTGCCATCGTTGAAGACTACGTTCATTCGCGCGAGCCTGTCGGCTCCAAGGCGTTGGTCGAAAGACACCACCTCGGCGTGTCTTCGGCTACCATCCGCAACGACATGGCGGCGCTGGAGGAGGAAGGGCTCATCGTTGCCCCGCACACCAGCGCTGGACGGATTCCCACGGATAAGGGCTACCGGCTGTTCGTCGACCGGATCTCCGACGTGAAGCCGCTGTCGCCGGCAGAACGGCGCGCCATCCAGGCCCTGCTGGAGGGAGCGGAGGACCTGGACGACGTCATGGACCGGACGGTGCGGCTGCTCTCCCAGCTGACGCACCAGGTTGCCGTCATCCAGTACCCGCAGTTGCGCCGGGCCAAAGTGCGGCATATCGAGTTCGTCCTCCTTGGCCCTGCCCAAGTGCTGATCGTGCTCATTGCCGACAACGGCAAGGTGGAGCAGCAGGTCATCGCCCTGCCCGCCACAGCAACCGAAAACCAGCTGGCCGATCTGCGGGCTGCGTTCCTGACAGAACTTTCGGGCCATCCGCTGGAAGCGGTCCGCGGCCTCGCCGATACGGTGCTGCGGAACGTCCGGCCGGAGTCGGCGGAAGTGGCCATGGCGCTGGGTGCGGCGCTGGCCAAGCTCGCCGAGGCCACGCACGAGGAACGGATTCTGCTGGCCGGCACGGCCAACCTGGCCCGTTCCACCATGGACTTCCCGCTGACCATCGGCCCGATCCTTGAGGCGCTCGAAGAGCAGGTGGTCATGCTCCGGCTCCTGTCGGAGATGTCGCAGGACGCCCGCGGCGTCTCGGTACGGATCGGCAGCGAGAACCCCTACGGTTCGTTGTCGGAGACCTCCGTCGTCGCTACCGGGTATGGACCGGATGCCTCCGCCAAGGTAGGCATCCTGGGACCCACACGAATGGATTATCCAACCACGATGGCCGCTGTCCGCGCAGTCGCCCGCTACCTTTCGCGGATCCTCGCCGGCTAGGCACCGCCACCAGAAGCAGCAGCCGGACAGTTCCTGTCCGCCAACCGATTCCAGGAAAGAAGTTAACCAGGTGAGCAACCACTACGACGTTCTCGGTGTCAGCCAGGATGCCACAGCTGAGGAAATCAAGAAGGCCTACCGCAAGCTGGCCAGGAAACTGCATCCGGACGTCAACGATGGACCCGAGGCCGCGGAGAAGTTCAAGCAGGTCAGCCATGCCTACGAGGTGCTCTCCGATCCCCAGAAGCGCCGTGTTTATGACACCACCGGCAATGAGAACGGCACGGACAGCGGCTTCGGCGGAGGCTACTCCGGTGCCGGCTTCGCCTTCCAGGACATTTTCGAGACGTTCTTCGGCGGACAGGGAGGAGCCGGCGGGCCGGCGTCGCGGCGCCAGCGCGGGCAGGACGCATTGATCACGGTGCGCATCGACCTCAAGGATGCCGTGTTCGGCGTCAACAAGAAGATCGAGGTGGATACCGCCGTCATTTGTCCGACGTGCGACGGCAGCTGCTGCCGCCCCGGCACCAGCCCGCGCACCTGCGACATCTGCGGCGGCTCCGGCCAGGTCCAGCGGGCGGTGCGCTCCATCCTCGGCCAGGTTATGACCGCGGCGCCCTGCGGCAGCTGCCAGGGCTTCGGAACGGTCATCCCCGATCCCTGCAACGAGTGCAACGGCGAGGGCCGGATCCGCAGCCGCCGTTCGCTGACCATCAAGATTCCGGCCGGCGTGGGCACGGGCACCCGGATCCAGCTCGCCGGCCAGGGCGAGGCCGGTCCCGGCGGCGGCCCGCAGGGCGATCTGTACGTTGAGATCCGGGTGGCCCAGGACAAGAACTTCCTGCGCGAGGGCGATGACCTGCACGTGACGATGTCCGTGCCGATGACCGCAGCGGCCCTCGGCACGGAATTGGAGCTCGACACGTTCGACGGCGCCCAGCCGCTCAACATCCGGCCCGGAACCCAGGCCGGGGAAGTCATCACGCTGCGCGGGCTCGGCGTCACGCATCTGCGCGGTTACGGCCGCGGCGACCTGAAGGTGCACATCCACGTCGAAACACCCACCAAGCTCGACGCCGACCAGGAAAGCCTGCTCCAGCAGCTGGCCCAGGTACGCGGTGAGCAGTTCACCGAAGGCAAGCTGGCCGGCAGCGGGACGGGCGTCTTTGCCCGGCTCCGCGATAAGCTCGGCAACCTCTGATCCATGACCAACCCGGTCTTTTTCGCTGAGCCCGGAGAGTTCGACGGCGTTGCTCCCGGTGGTCTTTTCGTCCTCACCGGTGCGGAGGCGCGGCATGCGGTCGCGGTCAAGCGGCTGGCTGCCGGGGAAGCCGTGGACATCGTGGACGGCACCGGCAAGCGGCTGTCCGGAGTCGTCGCGTCCGCCTCACCGCAGGAGCTGGCCGTGCGGGCCGACGCCGTGGCCCTCGACCCGGCTCCACCCTTCAACCTGACGCTGGTCCAGGCTCTGGCCAAGGGGGACCGGGACGAGCTCGCGATCGAAGCGGCCACCGAACTGGGGGTCGACCGGGTGGTGCCCTGGCAGTCGGAACGCAGCATTGTCCGCTGGCGGGATGCGAAGGCGGCCAAGGGACAGGCCAAGTGGGAGGCGACGGTCAAGGCCGCGGCGAAGCAGTCCCGCCGCGCCGCGGTTCCGGCCGTTGGCGCCTTGGTGGGCTTGAAGGAACTGTGCGGGCAGATCGCCGAAAGCCGGCTCGCGTTAATCCTGCACGAAGAGGCGGAGCAGACGCTGCCCGAAGCCGTGGCAGCGGCCGGCTTGTCCGCGGACACCGGCGGCAGCATCCTCATGATTGTCGGGCCAGAAGGTGGAATGAGTCCGAACGAAGTGGAGCAGATGCGTGCCGCCGGCGCAATCGCTGTGCGGCTGGGCCCCCACGTGCTGCGGTCATCGACGGCGGGTCCGGCAGCCGTGACCCTGCTGAGCGTCCAGCTCCAGCGCTGGTGACGCGGGCGGCAGCGAAACTTGCCGCGACTACTTGACGGTGAAGGCCTTGCTGTCCGTGTTGCGGCCAGGCGCTTCGGCGTCTTGCTGGCCGGCGTGGAACACCTCCAGCCGGTAGGCACCGGCCGGAAGGTCAAGCCCGAACCTGAATTCGCCGGACTCTCCCGCGGGAGCACTGATCGCCACGCTTCCCGATTCCACCGGGTTCCCTGCGGCCGCGCCGTCTTCGTCCACACGGGCCACCTGCCAGGACAGCTCCGATCCGAAGGCGACGGCCCGGCCGTAAACCTCCAGCCGCCCGTCCAAGGAAGCATCCTGCTGCGGATCGATCACCCAGATCGGCGCGCTGAGTTCCGGGTTGCGTGCCATCAGGCCGCCCAGTTGGACGTGGCCGAAGGCCTGGTAGCCGCGATGCCCATCGACCAGGATTTCCACCTCGAGCGGGTTCTCCGGGGCGCTCAGGCCCGCGTTCGCAGCGGCTGCTGTAGCCGTATAGACCAGTTGCTGAACCGCGCGTTCGGCGATGCCGGCATCAACATCTGCTTCGAAGGCGTCCGAGGAAATGTCCAGGGTGATCACCGAGCCGTTGGTGATCGAGGCGCCCACCTTCGACGCCGGCCGCCACGGGTTGAAGTAGTCCGGGTCCAGCGGCTGCAGCGAAAGCGCGGCATTGACCGCCGTCGTAATGGGATCTCCCAAGTCCTCGGCAGACCGGAACTCGCGGTAGAGGAACACGTTGTCGGCGTTCTCGCCCATCCAGTACACCGGCGAGAGCGAGGTACTTTGCGGCGTCTCGACGGGCGCGCTCGTGACCAAGGGGCTGCTGGCGATCGTCGGGGCGCCGCTGCCGGCAGGCATCGATGTCTTAGGTCCGTTGCCCGATCCGGCGGGGGTGCAGCCGATCAGCACAAGGCTGCCCAGCGTCAGGACGGACAGCCACGCACGGAATCTGTGCGCTGCCGGAGCCTGGGGCCGCGGAGTCTGCTCGGGGGAAATAGCTGCGTTCCTTCGTTTTGCGGTTTCGTTCTTTTGCCAATCGGTATCGCGCCGGAAGCCGGGCGGTGCCGATGTCCGAGAGACTAGCTTGGCACATTGGGGCTCGATGCCGGGGCCGTTTCGGGCCCTCTCAACCGGACTGATGCACGATTGAAACAGGATCGATACCGAATGCCGCGCCGTTCCTCCAGAGGCCGACGGCGGCTGCGTGCCGTAGCATTGATGTATATGGTGCCGTCCACAAGAGCGGGCGGGAACCGAGCAACTGACAAGCAGCGATACGCGAACCTGAAGGGGCGATGGAAGGCCGGGACCGGCCGCACTATGTCGGAAACACGTTTGGATGTTGATCCGCTCGGATCCAGTAGCCGTTCCGTGCACTTCGAATCGCCCGAGCATATGGTCAGGGCACTCGGCGCCCAGGACGAAGTGCTCCGGCTGATCGAGTCCGAGTTCACCGACGTGAACCTGCATGTGCGTGGCAATGAACTCTCCATTTCAGGGCCCGCGGCGGCGGTCGAACGCACCGAACGCCTGCTGGCCGAAATCAGGACCCTGGCTGCCAATGACACCAGGGTGACCCCGCAGGTGGTCGAGCAGTTGCTGCGCATGCTCAGCGAGCAGTCCGTCGCCAGGCCCTCCGAAGTCCTCACGCTGAACATTCTGTCCTCGCGCGGACGCACCATCCGGCCGAAGACGCTGAACCAGAAGACCTACGTCGACGCGATCGACAAGAACACGATCGTTTTCGGCATCGGCCCGGCGGGCACGGGCAAGACCTACCTTGCCATGGCGAAGGCTGTCCAGGCGCTGCAGCACAAGGAAGTCAACCGGATTATCCTGACCCGCCCGGCAGTCGAAGCCGGCGAACGCCTGGGCTTCCTGCCGGGTACGCTCAGCGACAAGATCGACCCGTACCTGCGGCCGCTCTATGATGCCCTGCACGACATGATGGATCCGGACTCCATTCCGCGGCTGATGGGTGCCGGCACCATTGAGGTCGCTCCGTTGGCCTATATGCGCGGACGCACCCTCAACGATGCCTTCATCATCCTCGACGAAGCGCAGAACACCACGCCGGAGCAGATGAAGATGTTCCTGACCCGGCTCGGATTCGGTTCCAAGATGGTGGTCACCGGGGACGTGACGCAGATTGACCTGCCGGGCGGCTCAAGTTCGGGACTCAAGGTGGTCAGCGAGATCCTCCAGGGCGTCGAGGACGTCAGCTTCTCGATGCTCGATGCTTCCGACGTCGTCCGCCACCGGCTGGTCAGCGACATCGTCAATGCCTACAGCCGGTGGGACGACAACCGGCGGCAGCACGTACCGGCCAGGAACCGGGCTCCGAGGGAGGCTCAGCGGTGAGCATCGAGGTCAACAATGAATCCGCCATGGCTGCGGATGAAGCCGAACTCGCCCGCTTGGGCCGCTTCGTATTGGACAGCATGTATGTCCATCCCGAAGCCGAGCTGTCCATCATCCTTGTCGACAAGGATGCGATGGAACGGCTCCACATCGAATGGATGGACGAGCCGGGACCAACCGATGTCCTGTCATTTCCCATGGATGAGCTGCGGCCCGGCACGCCGGCGCAGAAGACGCCCGCGGGAGTGCTCGGCGATGTCGTGCTGTGCCCGCAGGTCGCGGAGGAGCAGGCCCGCAAAGCCGGACACAGCGTCGGCGAGGAACTGCTGCTGCTGACC
Source organism: Arthrobacter crystallopoietes BAB-32 (assembly GCF_000328305.2). GTDB lineage: Bacteria > Actinomycetota > Actinomycetes > Actinomycetales > Micrococcaceae > Crystallibacter > Crystallibacter crystallopoietes_A. Next base: position 16,630 of record NZ_ANPE02000069.1, read on the forward strand.
ACGCACGGAATGCTTCACCTGCTCGGCTACGACCATGCCGAACCGGAGGAGGAAAAGGAGATGTTCGGCCTGCAGCGTCAACTGCTGGCCGATTTCCTCGGCAAGGAAGCGCCCACGGAGACCACCCTTTGATCATTTGGATGCTGACCGGCCTCGCGGCTGTGTTTATCCTGCTGGCCGCGGTCCTCACAGCTGCCGAATCTGCGTTCACCTACCTTCCTCGGCAGGAAGCAGAGCAGCTGCTCGCCAGCGGCCGGGGCCGCAGCCTGGATACCATCCTGCAGGCTCCGGTCGCCCACATGCACGGACTGCGCTTCTGGAGGATCTGGTTCGAGACGGCCGGAGCGGTTGGCGTTGCGCTGCTCTTCTACGACCTGCTGCGCAACATCTGGCTTGCCGGGCTGTTGGCCACGGCCGCCATGGCCGCCGTCGGCTTTGTGCTGGTGGGCGTGTCGCCCCGGCAGTTCGGCCGTTTGCATGCGACCGGTGTCGTGCTGGCCACGGCACCTGCCGTCAGGCTGCTCTGCGGCATCCTGGGCCCGATTCCGCGCTGGCTGGTCCGGCTCGGCAGCGCTGTTGCGCCCAATGCGCCGCGGGCCGACGCCGCGTTTTTCTCCGAAGAGGAGTTCCGGGAGTTCGTTGACCGCGCCAATGAGGCGGACATGATCGAAGACACCGAGGCGGAGCTGATCCAGTCAGTATTCGACCTCGGTGACACCAAAGTACGGGCCGTCATGGTCCCGCGCACCGACATCGTGACCATCGACAGCGGGTCCACCCTGAAGCAGGCGATGTCCCTGTTCCTGCGGTCTGGCTACTCGCGCATCCCGGTTATTGGAGAGAACGCGGACCAGGTCAAAGGCATCCTCTATCTGAAGGATGTGGCCGCGCGGGTCCACACTCGTCCTGAAACGGGTGCGCGCATGCTGGTGGACGAGGCCTGCCGGGACGTCCGCTATGTGCCCGAATCGAAGGCCGTTGGCGAGCTGCTCAAGGAGTTGCAGCGCGAATCCACGCACGTGGCGATTGTCGTCGACGAATACGGCGGCACTGCCGGCCTGGTCACTCTGGAGGACCTGATCGAGGAAATTGTCGGCGAGATCGTCGACGAGTATGATTCCGAACGGCCCGAAATCGAGGCGCTGGAGGATGGCCGTTACCGGGTGAGCGCCCGGACCAGCATCGATGACCTCGGCGAGCTCTTCGGTTTGGACTTGGACGATGAGGAAGTCGACACTGTCGGGGGCCTGCTGGCCAAGACCTTGGGGCGCGTGCCGATCGTCGGCAGCGAAGTGACGCTGCAGCGCCTGCACATCTATGCCGAGCGGCTGGAAGGACGCCGCAACCGGGTGTCCCATGTCCTGGCCTGGCTCGACCCGGCACCGGCGGATGCCTCCAACGGCAGCCATGCGGCCGGATATGTCCCTGCCCGAGCGGAACCGGAGTCGGAAAAATGACAGCACGAGAAGACAAGGCTATGGCGATGGCCAGCAGCGGATGGCCGGCGGATTACCGGGCCGGCTTCGTTTCACTGGTCGGGCGGCCTAACGCCGGCAAGTCGACCCTGACCAATGCGCTCGTGGGGCAGAAGGTCGCCATCACGTCGGCCAAGCCCCAGACAACACGGCACACCATCCGCGGGATCGTGCATCGCAGCGATTCCCAGCTGGTGCTGGTCGACACGCCGGGACTGCACCGTCCGAGGACGCTGTTGGGCCAGCGGCTCAACGACCTGGTTGCCGAAACGCTGTCCGAGGTGGACGCTATCGGCTTCTGCCTGCCGGCGAACGAGAAGATCGGCCCGGGGGACAGGTTCATTGCGAATCAATTGGCCGGGCTGGCCCGTAAACCGGTTGTCGCCCTCGTCACCAAAACAGACCTCGTGGACCGGGGCGCTCTGGCGGAACAGTTGCTCGCCGTTACCGCCCTCGGCACGGAAGTTTTCGGTCCTGACGGATTCGCCGACGTCGTACCCGTTTCCGCGGCGGACGGCTTCCAAGTGGACACCGTTGCCGACGTGCTGGTCTCCAGGATGCCGCTCTCGCCGCCGCTGTACCCCGATGGGGAACTGACAGACGAACCCGAGGCGGTCATGGTCGCTGAGCTGATCCGCGAAGCTGCCTTGGAAGGGGTGCGGGAGGAGCTGCCGCACTCGCTCGCCGTCGTCGTGGAGGAAATCGTCCCCCGGGAAGGCCGCAGCGAGGACAATCCGCTGCTCGATGTCAGGGTGAACCTGTTCGTGGAACGGCCGAGCCAGAAGGCCATTATCATCGGCAAGGGCGGCGCGCGGCTGCGGGATGTTGGCACGCGTGCACGGCGCGGCATCGAGGCTCTGCTCGGTACCAGGGTGTACCTTGATCTCCATGTGAAAATTGCCAAGGACTGGCAGCGGGACCCGAAGCAGTTGGTCCGGCTCGGCTTCTGACCGGACCCGGCGGCAGGGAACTTTCCCCAGTAGCCGTCCGTGTGCATGAGTAGCAATTTTTCACGATTATCCGTTTATCCGCCTCGTGCTGATATTTTCCCGAAAGGCAGGCATCCGTGGGTCGTCGCGGCAGTTCGAGTGATGATCCGCTGCATCACGAAGGCGGAATTCCCGCTCCTCCGGTCCGTGCCGGAGAAACGCATCCCGTCCGGCACAGCACCGCACGGCACCTGCGGAAAGGCAAACGCTTCACCTGGCTGAAGGTTGTCTCTGCCGTGCTGGCCTGCGCTTTGGTGGCCGGCCTGGGCGTCATCGTGGTCAAGGTGGTGGGTCTGCGTTCCAGCCTCACGACAGAACCGCTCAACCTGGGCACCGAGGCCCAGGGCCTGCCGGTCGACCTGAGCACGGATCCGGTGCAGATCCTGATCCTGGGTACCGATTCGCGGGCCAACACCGGCGGCGCCTACGGCCGGGATCCCTCCTCCGATGGCAAGGGCAACTCGGACGTCATGATGCTGATGAACTTGTCCGCGGACCGCGAGCGGGTCACGGTTGTCAGCCTGCCGCGCGACCTGCTGACCGACATTCCTGCCTGTGAGGATCCGCAGACCGGCGCCATCTACCCCGCGCAGCAGTTCGCCCAACTGAACACCGCTCTGAGCTACGGCGGTCCTGGCTGCACAGTTGCTGCGATCAACCAGCTGACCGGGATGGAAATCGACCACTTCATGATGGCCGACTTCAACGCCGTCAAGGAGCTCTCGACGGTCATTGGCGGTGTCGAGGTCTGCGTCAACGAGCCGATCCACGATACCTACTCCAATCTCGAGCTGCCGGCCGGCGTGAGCGAAATCCAAGGCGAGCAGGCGCTGGCGTTCCTGCGGACCCGGCATGCGTTCGGCGACGGCGGCGACCGCGGCCGGATCCGGGCCCAGCAGAGCTTCCTGTCCTCGATGGCCCGCAAGATCACGTCCGAGGGGACCCTGACCAATGTGCCCCGGCTTTACAACATTGCCGATGCCATCGCTCGCAACCTGACCGTGGACGAGGGGCTGGCGGAGATCACGAAGCTGCTGGCGCTGGCCGACCGGATCAAGAACGTTGACCTCGGCAAGGTCGCCTTTGTGTCCCTGCCGACAAGCCTGTACGAGCCGAACCCGAACAGGCTGGTCATGGACGAAGTGGAAGGCGAGAAGCTGTTCAGCATCCTTCGGGCCGACGGCGACGTCACGGCGGCGGACGAGGACGAAGAACCTGCGTCGCCCGCGCCCAGCGACGGACCGTCGTCCCCGGCCGCCCCCGAGCCCGAGGAGCCGGCATTCGATCCGTCGGCCCAGCCGGTGGAGGTCGTCAACGCTTCCGGCACCGACGGGCGCAGCAGTGAGATTGCCGAACAGCTCCAGACGCTCGGCTACCTGCTCGCAACCGGGACGGAGTCACTGGAGACCAGTCCGGCAACCCAGATCTTCTATTCGGCGGGATTCGAAGACGTTGCCAATGAACTGGCGGAAGAACTGAATGTTCCCAAGGCCAGCGTGCTTTCCTCCGAACGGAACCACGGTGTAACCATCAGCATGGGGGCGGACTTCGCCACCGGCACACAGTTGGAGGCCACCGGGGGAGTGGGCGGCAACCTGCGCGGCCAAACCGCGGACCAGGTCACGTGCCAGGGGTCCGGCGGCTTCTAGGCCCGCTCAGCTATAAGGCAAGGCCGCCCCTTCCGCCGCCGTTGGGCAGCGGAAGGGGCGGCCTTGGTGCTGCCGTTACCAGATCCGCACGCGCTGTGCCGGATCGAGCCAGAGACCGTCGCCGGTTTGGACGTCGAAGGCAGCGTGGAACTCGTCCATGTTCCGCACAACCTGGTTGCAGCGGAATTCGTTCGGCGAGTGCGGGTCGATGGTCAGCCTTCGGACGGACTCTTCGCTGCGGATCTTCTGGCGCCAGCATTCTGCCCAGGAGTAGAAGAACCGCTGCACTCCACTGAGCCCGTCGATCACTGGAGGCTCCTGGCCGCCGAGGCTGAGCTGGTAGGCCTTGAAGGCAATAATCAGGCCGCCCAGATCGCCGATGTTCTCGCCCAGGGTCAGTTCCCCGTTGACTGTCTTGCCCGCAGCTTCTTCGGGGCTCAACACGGCATACTGGTCAACGAGGCGGGCAGTCAGGCCTTCGAAGGCCTCGCGGTCGGCATCGGTCCACCAATTCCGCAGGGCGCCGGTTCCGTCATACTGCGAGCCCATGTCGTCGAAACCGTGGCCGATTTCGTGGCCGATAACGGCGCCGATGGCCCCGTAGTTTGCGGCGGGATCCGCATCCGCGTCGAAGAACGGCGGCTGCAGGATGGCCGCCGGGAACACGATCTCGTTCATGGTCGGCATGTAGTAGGCGTTGACCGTCTGCGGCGTCATATGCCACTCCTCGGTATCGATCGGCCCGCCCAGTTTGTCGAGGTTGCGCCGGACCTCGAACTCATTGGCCTCCAGGACGTTCTGCCAGACATCGTCCCCAGGGACGTACGAGGAGTAGTCGATCCATTTCGTCGGATACCCGATCTTGGTCCGGAAGGCCTGCAGCTTCTCCAAAGCCCGGTCGATCGTCTCCGAGCTGAGCCACTCCAGGGAGCTGATGCTTTCGCGGTATGCGGCAATCAGGTTGGCTACCAGTTCCTCCATCCGCTCCTTGTGCGACGGCGGGAAGTGCCGGGCCACGTACTCCTGGCCGATCGCTTCCCCAAGGGCTCCTTCGACAAGGGCGACCCCGCGGCGCCAGCGCTCTTTGAGTTCGGGCGTCCCGCTCAGGACCTTGCCGTAGAAGTCGAAATGCGTTTGGACCGCTTCGGCGTGCAGGTACGGCGCAGCCGACGATAGCAGCTGCAGGCGCAGCCATGATTTCCAGTTCTCCACGGGCTCGTCTTCGAGCAGGCCTGCCAACAACGCGACGAAGTCCGGCTGGCAAACGACGACTTCCGCAATGCCGCGCCCTTGGCCGCCGATGCCTTCAACCCAGTCGCGGACACGCGGGAAGCTGTCCGCCAGTTCCTCGATGGTCCGCAGATTGTAGGTCTTCTGCGGATCCCGGCAGGAGACCTTGTCCAGATGGCCGGCAGCGAGCTTGTGCTCGAGGGCGATCGCCGCTTCAGCCTCGGCCGGGGCAAAACCGGCCTGCCCCAGGATGGCCTCCGCATACTCGGCATAGCGGGCGCGGATGTCCTTGAACTCGTCCTCACGGTAGTAAGACTCATCCGGAAGGCCCAGCCCCGCCTGGTACAGGTAGACCAAATACCTGGTGGGATCGCCGGCGTCGTTATTGACAAAGAAGGCCAGTGGATATGCGGCCCCCTGCCGGGTGAATTCGGTCAGCAGGGCAAGCAACCCGTCCCGGTCCGAAACGGCATCGATCGCCGCCAATTGGGCGGCCAGGGGCGTGAACTTCCGGGCCTCGATTTCCGCCTCGTCCATGAAGCGGGAATAGACGACGCCGACCTTTCCGGCAGGGGTGCGCGGGTCCGGGTCCGCTGCGGATTCCTCGATGATCTGCCGGACCGCGGCCTCGGCCTCGTCCCGGAGGGCGGTGAACGAACCCTCCAGCGGGCGGTCGGGACGGATGGCCGTTTCGGCCAGCCACCTGCCGTTGACGTGGCGGAACAGATCGTCCTGGGGCCGGACGGAGGAATCGACGTGGTCAAGGACGATGCCGGAACGGGTCATGGCAGCACCTTTCTGAAGTAGCAGCGGTTGACATGTTCTTCCTCATCCTACGCACCGTGCTAGTGTGAAATTGTGCGTGCTGAAATGCTTCTTCTTAGCTGCCGCGGCGAGGCCTAAAGAACTCTTGTTTGACGGCCGAATCCTCGCCGCGGAGTTTGTGTTGCCCGGCCGAAGCCGCCACAGGAATTAGCAGAAAAGGCCAAAGACCATGCGAAACGCGCAGAAACCCTCCGGAATGCCCATCCATAAGTACATTCCGTTCCAGGACCAGATCACCGTCGAGCTGCCGGACCGCACCTGGCCTGACAAGGTCATCACGAAGGCGCCGCGCTGGTGCGCCGTCGATCTGCGGGATGGAAACCAGGCCCTGATCGACCCGATGAGCCCCGAGCGCAAGCACAAGATGTTCGACCTGCTGGTCAGGATGGGCTTCAAGGAAATCGAGGTCGGTTTCCCGTCCGCCTCGCAGACGGACTTCGACTTCGTCCGCCAGCTGATCGAGGGCGATCGCATTCCGGACGACGTGACGATCCAGGTGCTGACCCAGTCACGCGAGCATCTCATCGAGCGCACATATGACGCGATCGAGGGCGCGGACCGCGCGATCGTCCACCTCTACAACTCGACGTCGGTGCTGCAGCGCCGGGTGGTGTTCAACCAGGACATGGACGGCATTGTGGATATCGCCCTCCAGGGTGCACGGCTGTGCCGCAAGTACGAGGAAGGACTGAGGGGCACCGAGGTCACCTACGAGTACTCGCCGGAGTCCTTTACCGGCACCGAGCTGGAGTTCGCAGCCCGGATCTGCAACGCAGTGACCGATGTCTTCGAGATCTCCTCCGACCGCAATGTCATCCTCAACCTGCCGGCCACGGTCGAGATGGCCACCCCCAACGTCTATGCCGACTCCATCGAGTGGATGTCGCGGCACCTGGACAACCGGGAGAATGTCATCCTCTCGCTGCACCCGCACAACGACCGCGGCACCGGCGTGGCTGCGGCCGAGCTGGGCTACCTGGCCGGCGCGGACCGCATCGAGGGCTGCCTGTTCGGCAACGGCGAGCGGACAGGCAACGTCGACCTGGTCACCCTGGGGCTGAACCTGTTCGGCCAGGGCATCGACCCGATGATCGACTTCTCCAACATCGACGAAGTCCGGCGGACCGTTGAGTACTGCAACCAGTTGCCGGTGCCCGAACGCTCACCCTACGGCGGCGACCTGGTGTTCACCGCCTTCTCCGGATCCCACCAGGACGCCATCAAGAAGGGCTTCGAGGCGATGGAGCGCGATGCCGCGGCTGCGGGCAAGTCCGTCGATGAGATTCCGTGGGCCGTTCCGTACCTGCCCGTGGATCCCAAGGACCTCGGCCGCAGCTACGAGGCCGTCATCCGCGTCAATTCCCAGTCCGGCAAGGGCGGGGTTGCGTACCTGCTGAAGAACGAGCACAGCCTGGACCTGCCGAGGCGGGCACAGATCGAGTTCTCCGGCGTGATCCAGCGCCGCACGGACACCGTCGGCGGCGAGGTCAGCGGCGCCCAGCTGTGGGAGATCTTCAACGACGAGTACCTGCCGATTCCCGAGCGCCAGTGGGGACGCTACACCCTCGGCTCGGTCAAGACGGACTCCGCCGAAGATGGATCATTCCAGCTGACCGCCTCCCTCATCGTGGACGGGGTGCAGCAGCGCAGGACAGCGGAGGGCAACGGTCCGATCGCGGCACTGCTGGACATCTTCCGCCAGGACGGCGTGGATGTGCGGGTCCTGGACTACAGCGAGCACGCGCTGTCCGAAGGCGGCAATGCCCGCGCGGCGGCCTATGTGGAATGCGCGGTGGCGGAGCGGGTGCTCTGGGGCGTAGGCATCGATACCAACACTACGATGGCGTCGCTCAAGGCGGTTGTGTCCGCGGTCAACCGGGCCATCCGGGACAACGTCGCGCGATCGGCCGCGGCAGGCGAAGCCCCGGCCCAGTAGCCCGTCCGGCCGCGCCCGGTCCGTCGATGTGCGGGCCGGGCGCAGTCAGTGGGACAATGGGGCCGTGTCCAACCGATCCTTCGCCTCCCGAACCTACCGGGATGAAGGCGTCATTCTGCGGACGCATAAACTCGGCGAGGCGGACCGGATCATCGTCCTGCTGACCAAGCGCCACGGCCAGGTGCGTGCCGTCGCCAAGGGGGTCCGCCGCACCAGCAGCAAGTTCGGTGCCATGCTGGAACCTTTTATGGTGACCGACGTGCAGTTGGTTGCCGGCCGCAACCTGGACATCGTCACCCAGGCGCAGACGCTTCGCCCGTACGGCCGGGAAATTGTGGCCGACTATGCCAAGTACACGGCGGCGGCCGTGATCTGCGAAACGGCCGAGAAACTGACCGATGTCGACGGCGAATCGACTGCGACGCACTACGGACTTGTTATCGGAGCGCTGTCGGCACTGAGCCGAAGCCGTCATGCACCGGAACTCGTGCTCGATTCGTACCTGCTCCGCGCCCTCGCAACGGCGGGCTGGGCGCCGAGCTTCACGGACTGCGCACGCTGCTCTGAACCGGGCCCGCATACGGCCTTCTCCGCTGCACTGGGGGGCGCCGTTTGCCACGGTTGCCGCCCTCCCGGCTCGGCCTCACCGGCACCGGAAACGATGGTTCTGCTGGCGGCCCTGCTCAGCGGGGACTGGCCTTCCGCCGACGCCTCCATCCCGCCCGCCCGGCGCGAAGCCGCCGGCCTGGTAGCCAGCTACCTGCAATGGCACCTGGAACGATCCGTCAGATCCCTCAAACACGTGGAGCGAGTGTGACAACCCTGAACCCGAGCCAACCGGCTCCCCATCCCTCCGGCGCCCTCCCGCCCAAGCTGCCCTCGGAGCTGGTCCCGGAGCACGTCGCGATCGTGATGGACGGTAACGGCCGCTGGGCCAACCAGCGCGGCCTGCCCCGGACCGAAGGGCACCGCGCCGGTGAAGCAGCGCTGCTGGATGTGATGGCCGGTGCAATCGAGATCGGTGTGCGGCACGTCAGTGTCTACGCGTTTTCGACCGAGAACTGGAAACGCTCCCCGGAAGAAGTCCGCTTCCTGATGGGGTTCAGCAAGGACGTGCTGCGCCGCCAGCGGAACCAGCTGGACGAATGGGGAGTCCGGATCCGTTGGTCCGGCCGCCGGCCGCGCCTCTGGCAGTCCGTCATCAAGGAGCTCGAGGTGGCGGAGCGCCAGACGGCGGGAAACACCGTCTGCACCTTGAATATGTGCGTCAACTACGGCGGCAGGGCCGAAATTGCAGACGCGGCCGCAGCCATTGCGGCCGATGTCGCAGCCGGCAGGATCAAGCCCTCCGCGGTGTCGGAAAAGACGGTCCAGCGCTACCTCGATGAGCCGGACCTGCCCGACGTCGATCTTTTCCTCCGCACTTCAGGCGAACAGCGCTTCTCCAACTTCATGCTGTGGCAGTCGGCGTATGCGAGATGGTTTTCATGAACATCCTCTGGCCGGACGTGGACCGCCGGACGCTGTGGGAAGCGATCGATATCTACGCGCAGCGCGACCGGCGGTACGGCGGCGCAGTGGATGCAGCGGCAACGGGTACCGCCGGCTAATCCCGGCCAGACAAGATGTAGGCTTTCGCCCAGCGCTCCAGCCTGGCATATGCATCCGCCCGCACCTCGGGCCGCGAGAGGAAGATGTCGTGCAGGGCAGCCTCGATCCGTTCGACAGTGACAGTCGACCCCAGTTTGACGGCGCTGGCGGCCATGGTCTCCACGTCGAGCACAGCGTCCGCAGCTTTCATATCCTCATGCCAGAGTGGACCGTAGACGCTGCGGGCCGAGGTCAGCACCAGTACCGGCGCCGTAATGGACAGCCCCTTGTCCACCTCGGACTGCCCCTGCCAAACGGCGCTGAGCCAGCCGGCTCGCACTGGAAAAGCGAACGGCGGCCGCAGGTCCGGGTCGAGGTCCCACTCGCCTTCCTCGGTGCTGCTGATGGTCCGCCAATAGAATCCGCGTGCCGGCAGCCTGATCTCCGCTTCCGGCTTGAGCCGCGAGAGCGGATCGAGCACCTTGGCGGCGGCCCGGCGCACCAGCGAACTGCGGTGCACCTCAAGCCACGGGCTGTTCAGGACCAGCGCCTTGACCGCGCCGGGGTTGCGATTCGTCCACAGCGCTGCGACGAGGCCCCCCGTGGAGTGGCCCATCAGGGTCAAGTCAATGTCGGCCTCGTCCAGACCCAGCCGGGCCGCAGCGTCCTCGCGCACGGCGGCCACCGCGGTGGCGATTTCGTCGTCGTAATCGGCCAGATCCGAAGCGTAACCGGCCAAATCCCCGCCGCCAACGGTCCTGCTCTCAGGATCCGCTCCCGCCGAATCGCCCGGCACAGCATCGCCCTGGTCCGGTTCGCCGATCCGCAGGTTCCGGCCGTGGTTGTGGACGTCCAGCGCGTAGAAGGCCACACCGAGCCGGTGCCAGAAGTCGGCCAGCTCCGTGTTGAAGAAGTAGTCGCTCCAGCCGTGCAGGTACAGGACCACATGCCCGGCCCGCTCGGCTCCGCCCGCTTGCGGCAGGTGCCGGACAAGCGTGGCCCTGCGCGTCGCACCGTCGCCGGCCGGGACTTCCAGCGCCGTGGATTCGAATCCGGCTCCGAGGATGTCCTCGATCCACACCGCTGGCATACCTGGTCCCTCCATTCCCTGCCTTCATGCTAAACCTGCCGGTTTGGCGCGCGATGCGTTAGGCGCAAAACTAGGTTCATGCGTCTGTACCCACTCTTCTTCCGAGCCGCTTTCTCATGGATGGACCCGGAACGTGCCCACACTATCGGTTTCCGGATGATCAGGTTGGCCCATGCCAGCGGCGCTGGTGCGGCGCTGCGCCGGCTCACGGCGCCTGCACCTTCGTTGGAAACTAAAGCCTTGGGGCTGACCTTTCCGTCCCCGTTCGGGCTGGCCGCCGGTTTCGACAAGGAGGGGCACGGGATCGAGGCGCTGTTCGACCTGGGTTTCGGCGCCGTCGAGGTCGGCACGATCACCGGGGCCGCCCAGCCTGGCAACCCGCGGCCCAGGCTGTTCCGGCTGGTGGAGGACCGCGCGGTCATCAACCGCATGGGGTTCAATAACGACGGCGCAGCCTCCGTAGCGCCGCGGCTTATCTCTGCCCGTCGGTCACTTCAGCGGCGCTACGGCGCCCGCCGGCCGATCGTGGGTGTCAACATCGGCAAGACCAAGGCCGTTGAACTGGAAAACGCTATTGACGACTACCTGCAGAGCACGCGGCTGCTGGCGCCGCAGGCGGACTACCTCGTCGTCAACGTCAGCTCGCCGAATACCCCGGGTCTTCGCCTGCTGCAGAGTGTCGAGACGCTGCGTCCGCTGCTCGCGGCAGTGGGGGAGACGGCCGACTCTGTGGCGCGGCGGCATGTGCCGCTGCTGGTCAAGATCGCCCCTGATCTGAGCGATGAGGATATCGACGACGTTGCCAAGCTGGCGTTGGACCTCAAGCTGGACGGCATCATCGCCACGAACACCACGATCGGCAGGGAGGGGCTTGTGTCGAACGCCGGCAAGGTAGCTGCCTGCGGCGCCGGTGGCCTCTCTGGAGCGCCCCTGAAGCAGCGGTCCCTTGAGGTGCTGCGGCGGCTGCGTGCCACCGTGGGGGAGGAGCTGGTGCTGGTTGCCGTGGGCGGCGTGGAAACGGCAGCTGACGTCCAGGAACGGCTTGATGCCGGCGCTACGCTCGTGCAGGGCTACACCGCGTTCCTTTATGAGGGTCCGTTCTGGGCCGCGCGCATCAATCGTGCACTTGCACGCGGGCGCCGGCAGCCCGCCGGGAACCCGCAGCGGGCTTAAGGCGGAAAGCGGGCCGGTTCCTCCCGGGGGAGAGGCCGGCCCGCTTGAAGCGGGTAGAAGGCACCGCGGTCAGGCTGGATATTGACCCCGCTTGACCTGAGGTTTGGGCAGGCGCATCCGTCGCAGCTGCAGGCCGCGCATGACGCCGTACCAGACCGCGCCGCGCTCAACCTCGCCGAATTTGGCTGTCAACCGCTTCTTCAGCTGCCGGCCGAGGATGAACGCATCGACGGCCACCAGCGCGAGCAGCACCCAGAAGCCCACGAGGATGAAGGCTTGGACGTTGATGTCCTGCACGAAGCTCAGCACGACGAAAATGAGGGCGAAGATGATGAGGAACTCGCCCAGGACCCAGCGCGCATCGACGAAGTCGCGGACGAACCGCTTCTGCGGGCCCTTGTCGCGCAACGGAAGATAGCGCTCTTCACCGGTATCCATGGCCTGGCGCATCCGGATGCGTTCTTCCTGGACCGCTTTCCGGTTCGCGTCCTTGGCTGCCTTGCGGTCGTTCGGCACTAGGGGCCGTTTGCGGGCCGCTTCCTGGTCCTTGCGCCGCGGCGTCGGTGTACCTTTGCCCTGGCCGCGGGCAAGTTCGGGCTCGGGCTGTTCTACGGGTTCCGGGGCACTGGCCGCCTCTTTTTTTCGTCCAAACACCCATCAAGAATACCCCGCAGGCGCTTGTCCGCCGTGCCCGCCCCGGGAGTAGGGTGGCCGGTATGACCACTCGTGAAGAAACCGGCCAGACCAGACCAGGTGGCAACCGGAAAATCCCGGACACCGCCGCTCTCGCTGCAGCTGTCGACGCCCGGATGGGGCAGACCATTTCCACACTCGAGCAACTCGTTGCGATCCCCGGGATCGCATGGGAGGCCTTCGAACCGGCAGACCTCGCACATAGTGCAGAGACGGTGGCAGACCTGCTTCGCGGACTTGGGCTGGACGACGTCCAAGTACTCAGCGTTCCCCATGGGGAGCGCCAAGGCGGACCTGCTGTCGTGGCGCGGCGGCGCGCCTTGCCTGGCAAACCGACGGTGCTGTTGTACGCCCACCATGACGTGCAGCCCCCGGGCGACCTGGGGCTATGGAACACCGAACCATTTGCCGCCACGGAGATCGGCGGCCGTCTGTATGGCAGGGGAGCGGCGGACGACAAGGCCGGGATTATGGCCCACGTCGGTGCGGTTGAAGCGGTCCTGGCAACCCTCGGCGACCAATTCGGTCTGGGCCTCACCTTCTTCATTGAAGGCGAGGAAGAAGCCGGCTCACCGACCTTCCGCACCTTCCTGGAAACACACCGCGAACTGCTGCAGGCCGATGTGATCATCGTGGCGGATTCGGCAAACTGGAAGGTGGGGGTGCCGGCCCTGACCACCAGTCTCCGCGGATTGATCGATGGAGTCGTGGAGCTGAAGGTCCTGGACCACGCCGTCCACTCCGGAATGTTCGGCGGGCCGGTCCTGGACGCGCCAACCCTGCTCGCGCGCCTGATTGCGACGTTCCATGACGACAATGGCGCGGTGGCAATTAGAGGACTCGTTGCCACGGAATCGGCCCAAGTCGATTATTCCGAGGCCGACTTCCGCCAGGACAGCTCCGTGCTCGAGTCCGTGCAGCTTGCTGGCACCGGCCCCATAGCGGACAGGTTATGGAACAAACCGGCCCTGTCCGTGATCGGAATGGACGTCCCCAGCGTTGCGCTCAGTTCCAATACCCTGCTCCCGTCGGCGAGGGCAAAGCTGAGCTTGCGCTTGGCTCCAGGGCAGGACCCGGCCGCCGCGATGGATGCCTTGGCAGCCCACGTCCAGGAGCATGTCCCCTTTGGCGCTGAAGTCCGCTTCACCCCAGGCGAGCAGGGGAGCGCGTTTGCGACGGAGACGAATGCTTCGGCGGCGCAGGCCGCGCTCTGGGCCCTGGGCGAAGCGTGGGGCACAGAGCCCGTCGAGACCGGAATGGGCGGATCCATTCCCTTCATCGCGGATCTGCGGGACCTGTATCCGCACGCCCAGATCCTCATCACCGGCGTGGAAGACCCCGATTCCCGCGCCCATTCCGCCAATGAGTCCCTGCACTTGGGGGATTTTCGGAATGCGGTTCTTGCGGAAGCACTGCTTCTGGCCCGGCTTAACAATGAAGGTCTGTGATCGGGCGAGGACGGTACGCCCTCCGCGTCCGCCCTCCAGTGGGCCACGCTGGCATTTGTTGGAACCAAGTGCCCGAGAAGTACCATGGAAGCGGAGCCACAGCACCACTGAGTGATAGCAGAAGGTCAACTGATGGCCACCTCAGAGATAAGGACAAAGCAATGACCGAAACCACCAGCACCGCTAATGGAAATGCAGCCGAGACCGAACTGCCTGTCCACGAGGTCAAGCTGACCGATGTTGCCGCGGGCAAGGTCCGCAGTCTGCTGGAGCAGGAAGGACGCACGGATCTTCGGCTCCGCGTCGCCGTCCAGCCCGGCGGTTGCTCCGGCCTGATCTACCAGCTGTACTTCGACGAGCGCATGCTGGACGGTGACGCCGTCCGCGACTTTGAAGGTGTCGAAGTCATCGTGGACAAAATGAGCGTGCCGTACCTGAGCGGCGCAACCATCGATTTCGAGGACACGATTTCCAAGCAGGGCTTTACCATTGACAACCCCAATGCCGGTGGTTCCTGCGCCTGCGGTGACTCGTTCCACTAAGTCGCTGAATGGCTTGCCTCAGCATCAGGGCAAACGCCGACGCACTGCCGCGACCTGTCACATCCAGGTCATCCGGGCGGGTAAGCTCTACAGTGAGTAGTAAAACCGATATGCCAGCGTGCGCAACGGGGGAATAGCCGTGCCGCGCGGGCATCACTTGCACGAAACAAGAAGGAAGGGCCGTCTGTGAGTTCGCAGGACCGAACCGGCAGTCGGCGCGCCAGGATCTTCAAGGCCACAGGCCTTGGGGCGGCGGGTGCGCTGTTGTTGACGGGATGTTCAGAAGAAGTCCGATTGGGATGGCTGCCCACTGAGCGGGGCACGACCAACCACACGGACCGGATCATCGATTTGTGGGTGAACTCCTGGATTGCCGCGTTGGCTATCGGCGTTCTGACGTGGGCCCTGATGATTTGGTGCATCGTCGCCTACCGCCGCCGGAAGAACGAAACCGGCTACCCCCGTCAGCTCAGCTACAACCTGCCGCTGGAAATCTTCTACACCGCGGTTCCGCTGATCATGGTTCTGACCCTGTTCTACTTCACGGACCGCGACATGACCGCGATCAACGCCCGTGACGACAATCCGGACCAGATCATCGATGTTCGTGGCAAGCAGTGGTCCTGGGACTTCAACTACGTCACCGAGGATAAGTACGACGTCGGTGTCCAGGCCCACCTTGACGGCGAGACCGGCGCGCCTGACCGCCTGCCGACGCTCTACCTGCCGGTCAACCAGAGCATCGAGCTGCAGATCAACTCCCGCGACGTGATCCACTCCTTCTGGGTCCCCGCCTTCCTGCAGAAGATCGACATGATCCCAGGCAAGACCAACTACATCACCGTCACGCCGCAGCGCGAGGGCGTCTACGCCGGTAAGTGCGCCGAACTCTGCGGCGAGTACCACTCCGAGATGCTGTTCAACGTCGCTGTGGTGTCCGAGGCTGAGTTCGCCGAGCGGATGACCGCCCTTGAAGACGGCCAGATCGGCGAGGAATACGACCGCAACCCGTACGCGGAAGCGGCTGAGCAAGGAGCGAGGGAGAACTAGTGTCTACCTACGAGTACACCGCCGAGGAGACGGGCACGACGGTCGCACCGCGCGTCGTTCCTCGATCCAAGGGACGCATCGTCGTCAACTGGATCACCTCGACCGACCACAAGACGATCGGGTACATGTACCTGATCTCGTCATTCATCTTCTTCTGCCTCGGCGGTGTGATGGCTCTGGTCATTCGTGCCGAGCTGTTCGAACCGGGCATGCAGATTCTGCAGACCAAGGAACAGTACAACCAGCTGTTCACCATGCACGGCACGGTCATGCTGCTGATGTTCGCCACGCCCCTGTTCGCCGGCTTCACCAACGTCATGATGCCGCTGCAGATCGGCGCTCCTGACGTCGCCTTCCCGCGGCTCAACGCCCTGGCCTTCTGGTTCTTCCTGTTCGGCAGCACCATTGCAGTAGCCGGCTTCGTTACGCCGCAGGGCGCGGCATCCTTCGGGTGGTTTGCGTACGCGCCGTTGTCCAGCACGACGTTTTCCCCGGGCGCCGGCGGAGACCTGTGGGTATTCGGCCTCGCGCTGTCTGGCTTCGGCACGATTCTGGGCGCGGTCAACTTCATCACGACCATCATCTGCATGCGTGCCCCGGGCATGACCATGTGGCGGATGCCGATCTTCACCTGGAACGCACTGATCACATCGATCCTCGTCCTGATGGCGTTTCCTCCGCTGGCCTCTGCACTGTTCGGCCTCGGCGCCGACCGCCGTTTCGGAGCCCATATCTTCAACCCTGAAAACGGCGGTGCCATTCTCTGGCAGCACCTGTTCTGGTTCTTCGGACACCCTGAGGTTTACATCATCGCCCTGCCGTTCTTCGGCATCGTTTCCGAGATCTTCCCGGTCTTCAGCCGCAAGCCGATCTTCGGCTACAAGGGCCTCGTTTACGCGACGATCGCCATCGCTGCGCTGTCCGTAACCGTCTGGGCGCACCACATGTACGTCACCGGGTCGGTCATGCTGCCGTTCTTCGCGTTCATGACCATGCTGATCGCCGTCCCGACCGGTGTGAAGTTCTTCAACTGGATCGGCACCATGTGGCGCGGTTCGCTGACGTTCGAAACACCGATGCTCTGGAGCCTCGGCTTCCTGGCCACGTTCCTCTTCGGCGGCCTGACCGGCATCATCCTCGCGTCCCCGCCGCTGGACTTCCACGTCTCGGACACGTACTTCGTGGTTGCCCACTTCCACTACGTCGTCTTCGGCACCGTGGTGTTCGCCATGTTCGCCGGTTTCTACTTCTGGTGGCCCAAGTGGACCGGCAAGATGCTCAACGAACGCCTGGGCAAGATCCACTTCTGGCTGCTGTTCCTCGGCTTCCACGGCACCTTCCTGATCCAGCACTGGCTTGGAGTCATCGGCATGCCCCGCCGCTATGCGGACTACATGCCCGAAGACAACTTCACTGCCATGAACCAGTTCTCGACCATTGCGTCCTTCGTGCTGGGTGCTTCGCTGATCCCGTTCTTCTGGAACGTGTACACCACGTGGCGCCACGGCAAGAAGGTCGAGGTTGACGACCCCTGGGGCTTCGGTGCTTCGCTTGAGTGGGCAACTTCCTGCCCGCCGCCGCGCCACAACTTCACCTCCCTGCCGCGTATCCGTTCGGAACGGCCCGCGCTGGACCTGCACCATCCGGAGCTGGCACCGAAGCACACGCCCAAGGAGCCGGTACCGGCCGCACAGATCTTCGGCCCTGCCGACCGAGAGGATGCCTGACCCATGAAAATCGAATCCTGGTTGTTCTCCGGGGGAGTCATCTTCTTCCTGCCGGTATGCGTGGTCTACGGATACCTGACCAACTGGAACGAGTGGGTCGGCATTGTCGGTCTGCTCCTGCTGGCCGGGCTCTCGCTGATGGTCGGCTGGTACCTGGCCACCACGGCCAAGCGTGTAGGCGCACGTCCCGAGGACCGGCTGGACGCCGAAATCCATGAAGGCGCAGGCGAGCAGGGCCATTTCAGCCCCTGGAGCTGGTGGCCGATCGTCCTGGCCATGGGTGCCGCCGGCGGCTTCCTCGGCATCGCAGTTGGTTTCTGGATCACCTACATTGCGGCCGGTTTGACGGTCGTAGCCATCATCGGCTGGGTGTATGAGTACAGTCGCGGAGACCACGCGCACTAATTGAATAAGCAAAGAAAAGCCCGGAGCATTCGGCTCCGGGCTTTTCTTTGCTCTCGCGTTGGTGACCGCAATCAGCCGCCGCCCATCCGGCCGCGAAGATTGACCGGTGAGGGGCCTGCCTCGACAAGCACGATGGACGGCACAGTGCTGTTCGATCTGTGGTCTAGACCGGCTGTAGAATTGCCGCATCCGTTGTCGCCCAAAGGAGCATTTGAATTGGTGTCGAGAGCCGCCGCCGCGATACAAGGTGAGATCGACGGTTCCTCACCGCTTGCCAAGCACGTGCAACTAAGGGAGATTCTGCGGCGCCATGCGAAGGAGAACTGCGAACCAGGGGGGCCGTTCCCCTCTGAGAGGGAACTGACTGAGCGCTTTGGCCTGGCGCGGATGACGGTGCGCCAGGCTATCGACTCTTTGGTGGCTGAAGAAGTGCTGGAGCGCATAGTTGGCCTGGGTACGTTCGTGAGCCAGCAAAAGCTCGACCTGCAGGTCAAGCTGACCTCCTACAGTGAGGAGATGCAGCGTCGGGGGATGGTTCCCGACGCCCGGGTCCTGAGCTTCGAACAGATCGGGGCAGCGCCCTTCGTCGCGCGCGAACTCCAGCTCGAAGAGGGACAGCCGGTCATCCGCTTCCGGCGCCTGCTGCTGGCCGACGGCGACCCCATGAGCGTGGACGAGAACTTCATTCCCGCCTACCGGGTCCCGGGAATCCTCGACGAGCCGCCGCCGTCGTCCTTGTACAACGTCCTCAGCGAACGTTACGGCCTGGTGATGGAGTGGGGCGAGGACACGATCGAAGCTACGGCTGCGCGGCCATCAATTGCCCGGCTATTGAACGTCGACATCGGTTCGCCACTGCTCAAGATCCAACGCCATGCCTTCGTGTCGAAGACGATGGTGGACTTTTCGATTTCGTACTACCGGGCCGACCGGTACAAGCTCTGGGTGCCGCTCCAAAGGCCGGGTGCACGGTCGCCGCGTGCCTACAACGTCAAGCGGTTTTAATCGTCGGAGAGCGCCCTTGCAGCCCTCCAAGGGCCTATAGAGGCCGATGACTGTGCGCCAGCCCCGAGCTACGAGGGGACGGGCGTCGTCGGGAGCCGATGTGCCGGTGCCAACCCGCATGCGAGACGCATAGAGCACGAGAGTGGACTGGTCGTTGTTCCCGACTACCGGCGGCTCGAGTCGCACGTGCCTGAGAGCGGAACCAACCGATCGTCGGGATCGAAGCCGCTGGGCCCTTAGGCCGGAGTTCGGCGGGACGGCGCCTCAACCCCACTGTCAGCCGAGGGGAATGTCCGCACCACCGGTTAACGCTGAAGGCCGGCTACAGGACCTTGGTCCTGTAGCCGGCCTTCAGATTCCTCAGGCGCCCCTAGTGGCTGGCGATCCCAGCCTTCGTCTCGGCTTCCTCAACCTCGGCGTGGCCGTGGCTGTGTGCAGCTTCGAGTTCTGCCGGAGTTACCGGAGCAACGCGGTCTTCGAAGAAGAACCGGGACAGCCGTCCGCGGAGCTTCTCCGAGCGGGTGACGCGGCCGTTGGCGTTAGCTACGGCTGGCTGGACCTCCG
This sequence comes from Arthrobacter crystallopoietes BAB-32, assembly GCF_000328305.2. GTDB lineage: Bacteria > Actinomycetota > Actinomycetes > Actinomycetales > Micrococcaceae > Crystallibacter > Crystallibacter crystallopoietes_A. Next base: position 36,021 of record NZ_ANPE02000069.1, read on the forward strand.
GTGATTCGAAGCTCACCAGGCGGTGCAGCTTGTAATCGTTGAGCGGCTCATGAACTTCGATGAACTCACCATGCGGCAGGCGGACGATGCGTCCTGTTTCGCGGCCATGGAGGACGATCTCGCGGTCCTTGCGCTGCAGCGCAAGGCAAATCCGGCGGGTCACCATGAAGCCGACGATCGGACCGAAGATGAACAGCACGCGCAGCCAGTAGGTGACGTCATTCAGCGAAACCATGAAGTGCGTGGCGATCAGGTCGGAGCTGGCAGCTGCCCACATCACGGCATACCAGATCACACCGGCAACGCCGGTAGCCGTCCGGAACGGAGCGTTACGCGGGCGGTCCAGGATGTGGTGTTCGCGGTCGTCCTTGGTGACCCAGCGTTCGATCCAGGGCCACGTGAACATCAGGCCGAACAGAATGCCTGCGGGGACGAGCGCGGGCAGCAGCACGTTCAGGGTGAGCGTGCGGCCGAAGATCACGTACTCGAAGGCAAAGTCTCCCAGGACGCCCGGCATCAGGCGGAGCGCGCCATCGACCCAGCCGATGTACCAGTCAGGCTGGGTACCTGCGGACACGGGGGAGGGGTCGTAGGGGCCGTAATCCCAGATCGGAAGGATCTGGAAGTTGGCAGCGATGGCAGCCAGGACGCCGAAGACGATGAAGAAGAAGCCGCCTGCCTTCGCCGCGTAAACGGGACCGACGGGGAAGCCGACGACGTTGTTTTCGGTACGGCCGGGCCGGGGTACTGCGTGTGCTTGTGCACGACAACCATGAACAGGTGGATCGCGATCATCAGGAGGATGATGGCGGGCACCAGGAGGATGTGGAGCACGTAGAGCCGGCCGACGATGGCTGTGCCAGGGAACTCGCCGCCGAAGAGGAACATGGAAATGTAGGTGCCGACCAGCGGGATTGCCTTGATAACGCCGTCGATAATGCGCAGACCGTTGCCGGAAAGCAGGTCATCAGGCAGCGAGTAGCCGGTGAAACCGGCAGCCAGGGCGAGGATCAGCAGAACACAGCCGACAACCCAGTTCAGTTCGCGCGGCCGGCGGAAGGCGCCGGTGAAGAATACACGGAGCATGTGCACCGAAACCGACGCCACGAACAGCAGAGCAGCCCAGTGGTGCAGCTGGCGCATGAACAGCCCGCCACGGATATCAAACGAAATATCCAGTGTGGACGCGTACGCGACCGACATCTCGACGCCCTGGAGGGGAACGTAGGAACCCTCGTAGTGCGTCTCCGCCATCGACGGGTCGAAGAAGAACGTCAGGAAGGTTCCCGACATCAGCAGGATCACGAAGGAATACAGCGCGACTTCACCGAACATGAAGGACCAGTGGTCGGGGAAGATCTTCCGCCCGAATTCCTTCACGATCGGGGAGACACCGACTCTGGTGTCAACGAAGTTGGAGATACGGCCCAAGCCTGTCTTGGGTGTGTACGTATCGGGTGCAGAGGAACTCATGACTAGCCACGCTCCCAGTAGCTCGGTCCAACAGGTTCGTGGAAATCGCTTGTGGCGATGAGGTAGCCCTCGTCATCAACGCTGATCGGAAGCTGCGGCAGAGCGTGTGCAGCCGGTCCGAAGATAACCTTGCATTCCTGGGTCAGGTCGAAGGTCGACTGGTGGCAGGGGCACAACAAGTGGTGCGTCTGCTGCTCGTACAGCGCAACAGGGCAACCGACGTGGGTGCAGATCTTGGAGTAGGCGACGATGCCGTTGTAGTTCCAGTCCTCGCGTCCCGGCGAGACATTCAGATCGTCCGGGTGCAGCCGCATCAGCAGGACGACGGCCTTGGCCTTCTCTTCAAGCTTGTGCTCGGCTTCGTTGAGGCCTTCGGGGATCACGTGGAAGGCCGAGCCGATGGTGACATCGGAGGCGCGGATGGGAGTGCCGTCCGGATCACGGGTGAGACGCACACCGGCATCCCACATTGTGTGGCGCAGGACGTCGGGATCGATTTCCTTCGACAGGTCGCGGAAGATGCCGATCGCCGGCAGCGGTGCCAGGATCATCGCGCCCAGGAGGGTATTGCGAATCAGCGGACGGCGCTTGATGCCCGTTTCCTCGATGATCTCACCGACCATCGTCTCGGCGATCTGGCGGTCCTCTTCGGTCCGCACTTCGTGCCGTTCCTCGGCAATTTCGTGGTCGGGCATCAGGGTCTTTGCCCAGTGGACAATGCCTACGCCGATTCCGAGCATGGCAAAGCACGTGCCCATGCCCAGCAAAAAGTTCTGCAGACGCAGCGTTGCGATGGTGTCATCCAACCGGATGGCAAAGTATCCCACGAAGAAAAGCAGGGTACCGATGATCGAGATTACGAACAGTATCGCAACCTGACGTTCGGCCCGCTTTTCGGCCCGGGGATCCTTGTCGGCAAGGCGCGGACGGTGCGGAGGAAGCCCAGGGTCCTGAAACTTCTCCACTTCGCCCTGGCCAGCCGTAGCAACGGTGCCCGAGGATTTCGGACCGCCGTGACTATGGTCGCCCATGATCCCTCTCATCCTTCTCTTGATCTAGCTCTAAAGATTTCTCTGTGCGTGTGTTGTCAATAGTTGTCCGGCGGCCCGCAAGCCGCCGGACCAGGTGACTATGAAGACCGCTGGGTTAACCAGATGGTGAATGCAATCACCACGCCCAGTCCCGCAGTCCACATCAGCAGGCCTTCGGACACCGGACCCAGGGAACCGAGGGCGAGGCCTCCGGGGGACCCCTGCGCTTCGATGGTCTTGAGGAAGGCGATGATGTCGCGCTTGCCTTCCGGGGTGATGTTGGCATCGCTGAAGACCGGCATGTTCTGCGGGCCCGTAACCATGGCCTCGTAGATGTGCTTTTCGCTGACGCCCGAGAGCGTGGGGGCGAACTTGCCGCGGGTCAGCGCACCACCGGCGGCGGCGGCGTTGTGGCACATGGCGCAGTTGACGCGGAACAGCTCGCCGCCCTCTGCCGGATTGCCCTGGCTGGCATCGAGGAATTCCTCTTCGGGAACGGCGGGGCCGGCACCGAGGGAAGCTACGTAGGCGGCCAGCTGCATGGTCTGTTCTTCAGTGAACTGCTTCGGCTTCTGCTGGGCCTGCGGGCCGGTCATCTGCATCGGCATGCGGCCGGTTCCGACCTGGAAATCGACGGCAGCGGCGCCGACGCCAATCAGTGAAGGTCCTGCCTGGAGTCCGTGCGCGCCTTCGGGAGCTCCGACGGCACCGATTCCGTGACAAGTTGCACAGTTGGCAACGAAGAGCTTCTCGCCCTCTTCGATGTCCTGTGCGGAATAGGTGGTGGTCGTGGCTTGGGCTTCGTTCACGGTCCCGGCTACGGCGTAGAGGCCGCCGGTGACCAGCAGTCCCATAAGCAGCAGGGCAATGGCCGCCAGCGGATGTCTCCGCTTCTGCGAGAGTGCCTTCACTTGGTCGTTCCTAACTTTATGGTGCGTGTGTCGGATCAGCTTCTTGAATTCTGTCCTCTGTAGAAGAACAGTCAAGTTAGGCTTACTTCAGGAAGTAAATAACTACGAACAGCGCGATCCAGACCACATCCACGAAGTGCCAGTAGTAGGAAGTCACGATCGCTGAAGTCGCTTCGAAGTGGCCGAACTTCTTGGCGACGTAAGCGCGCCCGATGATCAGCAGGAAGGCGATGAGGCCACCGGTGACGTGCAGGCCGTGGAAGCCGGTGGTGATGTAGAAGGCGGAGCCGTAGGCGTTGGAGGACAGCGAAACGCCATGGGAAACGAGCTCGGCGTACTCATAAGCCTGCACGGACACGAAGATGGCGCCGAGCAGGAAGGTCAGGAGGAACCATTCCACCATGCCCCACTTGGCGATGTTGAAGACGCCGCCGGTGCGGCGGGCCTGGAGGCGCTCGGCAGCGAACACGCCGAACTGGCAGGTGAATGAGCTGGACACCAGGATGATGGTGTTGGCCAGCGCAAACGGAACATTCAGCTTCGCTGTCTCGGTCGCCCACATTTCGGGGGAGGTCGCGCGCAGCGTGAAGTACATAGCGAAAAGACCGGCGAAGAACATCAGCTCGCTGGCCAGCCACACAACGGTTCCAACGGAGACCATATTCGGGCGGTTGAGCGTGGGATGCGCCGGGGTACTGGGGGCATGGGTTGCAGTTGTCACTTAGCCATTATGTCTATAAAACCGCGCGGTTCACCAATGCAGCGGAACCATCGGCGAGCCGTGATCGTTCGGGTTCCGCGTGTTTCCGCGGAAAGCCGTGCGCGTTAACAATCCACGGGTTTCTACAAAACGTAGATAACCTAAGGATGTGACTTCTATCAGCAGTGCTCAGTCCGTGCCCACCTGGCCCGCAATACTCTCCGCGTTGATCGCCGGCGAGGACCTCGGCCGGGAGCAGACTGAATGGGCGATGAAGACGATCATGGCGGGCGAGGCAGCAGATTCGCAGATCGCGGGTTTCCTGGTTGCCCTGCGCGCCAAGGGTGAAACCGTGGAGGAACTGACCGGTCTGGTCGACGCTATGGTCGCCCATGCCCGTCCGATCGATATCCCCGGCGAGAAGCTCGACATTGTCGGAACGGGGGGAGACCGGCAGAACACGGTCAACATTTCGTCGATGGCTGCGCTCGTGTGCGCGGGTGCAGGTGCGCGCATCGTCAAGCACGGCAACCGGGCGGCGTCCTCGTCCTCCGGATCCGCCGATGTCATCGAGGCCCTCGGCGTCCGCTTGGACCTGCCCGTCGACCGGGTGGCCCAGACCGCCGTCGATGCCGGCATCACCTTCTGCTTCGCGCAGGTGTTCCACCCTTCAATGCGCTTCGCCGGCGCTGTCCGGGCAGAGCTCGGCGTGGCAACGGCCTTTAACTTCATGGGCCCGATGATCAATCCGGCCGATCCCACCGCGTCCGCAATCGGCGTGGCCGATCCCCGGCTGGCGCCGCTGATCGCCGGCGTCCTTGCCACCCGTGGCCGGCGTGCTCTGGTGTTCCGGGGCGAGGATGGGCTGGATGAGCTGACCACCACGGGAACTTCCACTGTTTGGGAGGTGCGCGACGGCAGCCTGACCGAATCCGTGATCGATCCACTGGACCTCGGAATTCCGCGGGCAACACTGGATGACCTGCGCGGCGGCGATGCGCAGGCCAATGCCGAAGTAGTCCGGCGCATCCTGGCCGGTGACCACGGACCCGTGCGTGACGCCGTCGTACTTAATGCCGCTGCCGCCCTGGTTGCCTTGGACGATTCTGCTGAGGGCCCGCTGCAGGAACGGCTTTCCAAGGCTCTTGTGCGGGCCGCTGAAGCCATTGACAGCGGCGCCGCAGCCGCCGCGCTGGACCGCTGGGTCAAGGCTACGCAGTAGCCAGACAATGCGAAGGGGCCGGACGGTGCACTCCGTCCGGCCCCTTCGTGTCCGTCCTGCTCAGCCGTCGAAGCCCAGCGAGAAAGCCGCATCCAGATCGTGCTTCGAGTAAGTGCGGAAGGCGATATGCGTCGTCGTCGCTTCCACGCCGGGGACCTTGGAGAGCTTGTCCGCGATGGCATCGGCCAGATCCTCATGCTTGGACACGCGGGCCACCGCGATCAGGTCCCATTCGCCAGTCACCGAGTAGACTTCGGCGATGCCGTCGATCTCCGAGATTTCCTGGGCGCACTCGGGAATCCGGGACGAGTCCGTCTGGATGAATACGAACGCTGTAACCACGCTGGCTGCCTTTCCTTGCACCGATAGAGTTCCTAGTTTCGAGGGTATGCCACCCGCCGCCGATTCCGTATGCGTATGACCAAGTGTGCTGCCAACCGCCAGCCGAGCAGGAACGCGGCCAGCACCAGCGTGGTGACGATCTGGAAGGAGAACGCGAGTCCGCCGCCGCTGACCCCGCGCAGGACCAGGCCGAGAACGACCGCGCACGCCCAGATAATGATGCCGGTCGGCCAAAGGGCGAGCGGCTTCCGCCAGGCGCGTGACACTGCCCACCCGATCAGCGTCCCGGCGAGGAACGGGGAGGCAGTCAGCAGGATACCGGCCGGGTCCAGTCCGTGTTCATGGGTGTCCCTGCCGATGCCGGCAAAAAGCACGACGGCGGCAGCATCGGCAGCGAGGGCCAGGACTATGCTTGGGGTACTGGAGCGGGCGGGGGAGTGGTTCACGTTTCCAGCCTATCGTGGGGGGCCGACAGAACCGGGCGGCGATGCAGGGGGACTGATGGGGATCATCCAGGTGGCCCAGCATGCGGAGGATCTTGAGCGGGCCGGCCGGTTTTACGCCGGACTCCTCGGCCAGGAACCGGCGGCGAAGTTCGATCCGCCCGGCCTGCTGTTCTTCGTGGTGGGCGGCGTTAGGCTTCTGCTCGAGCGGGGCGCTCCGTCGTCGTTGATTTATTTGGCGGTTCCTGATGTGCACGCCACCATTGAGGCTCTCCGGCGCGAGGGCGTGGAGATCATCGCGGAACCGACAGCCATCTTCCGGCACGAGGATGAGCGGATCGGGCCGGCTGGGACGGACGAATGGATGGCGTTCATCCGTGACAGCGAGGGAAACAGCATCGGGCTGGTCAGCCATACTCCCGTCCACTTGTAAACAGGTTCACAAGGTTACATACTTGTAGATATGGGAACAAGGTTCGGGATTTGTGATGTTTGTCCTGACAGTTGACCAGCGAAAATCCCGTAAACGCGAGGATCTGGTCGAGGCCGCGATGGATGCCTTGAATCACGACGCCCTGCGGCCACTGGTGCTGCCTTTCGACCGGACCGCGGGGGATGAAATGCAGGCCGTGGCCGCTGAGCCAGCCGTCGTCGTCAGCATAGCGATGGAGCTGGCCGTCAGTTCGCACTGGAGCGTGGGCATCGGTATCGGCAGCGTTAAGCGTCCATTGCCGGATAACACCCGCGCGGGGGCCGGCGAGGCGTTCGAGCGGGCACGCTCCGCCGTGACGTCAGCCAAGAACGCTTCCGGAAATATTGCGGTATCAGGTGCAAGCCCGCAGGCAGGGCAGGCCGAGGCGCTGCTGCAACTGCTGGTGCTGGTCGCCCGCAGGCGCAGTGAATTGTCGGAGGAAGCGGGCATACTCAGTGACCAAGGGCTGACCCAGCAGCAGATCGCGCGACAGTTGGGAATCAGCCAGCAGGCGGTCTCCAGCCGTTTGCAGTCAGGTCTGTGGCAGGAATCCCGGCGTGTACTGTCAGTAGCCGAGTCGTTGTTGGAAGGAGCTGATCGTTGAGTTCGGCAGGGCTCATCATTCTGTGCCTGGCGGCCTTGGTTTCCGCGCCGATGTATTTCGAGCGGATGCGGGGGAGCGGCAACGGGGTCCTGTACACGCTCAGCGCAGTCACGGTCCTCATGCTTGGGTTTGCAGGAGTGCTCGCAGGCCTGGGGGAAGGCGGTCTCGGAGCCGGGGTCTATGCCTTCGCTGTGGCCGCTGCAGCCATCGGCGGCGGTCCCGTGACCGTCTCCATCCTGCGGCTCTCGTACAATGCCTCGCATCCTGAGAACGCAACCGACGCGGAGGATGAGCCGGTTCTTCGCGGTGGCGCGTGGATCGGTGTCCTGGAACGCACGGCCATCGCATCAACACTCCTTGCCGGCTGGCCCGAGGGCCTGGCCGTGGTCCTCGCGGTCAAGGGCCTGGGGCGTTATAACGAACTGGGGCAGGCAGGCGCAGCGGAGCGTTTCATCCTCGGGACGTTTTCAAGTGTCCTGTGGGCATCCGCGGCGGCCGGCATCGCGGTTCTGGCGCGGTGACTGCAAGAGGGGACACGGCCATGTTGATCGAACCTGAGGCTCCTATCCGGAGTGATGTTTATGGGCTGCTCGGGGAGCACCTGGTGGATATGAAGGCCACATCGCCGGCCGGGAGTGTACCCGGGGCTATGAACGGATCAACCTCGAAACCCGCACGCAGGAGTACTTCGCGCCTGCCCGGAGGCTTTACCGCCGGCATGATTTTGTCGAATGCGGCCCGTTTGCGGGCTACGTCGTCGATCGGCACAGCACCTTCATGTGTTTGGCTCTGCGTGGCTAATTGAGTGGACGTCGTCAGCCGCGGTCGTTCGGCCTACCTCCAGTCAGGGCTCAAGCTGCTTGCGGAGGAGGCAGAACTCGTTGCCCTCGGGGTCGGCAAGGACGTGCCATTGCGCATCGCCGGCTTGCCCGACGTCCGCTGGCCGAGCGCCGAGCGAGAGCAGCCGCTCCAGCTCAGCGTCCTGGTCCCGATCGACAGGGTTCACATCGATGTGGAGGGGGAGTCTTCCAACGCGCGGATTGCTGCTGGGGCTCAGGATGATGGTCGGCTGCAGGTCGCCGAACCCGGCGTCAGGCGGGCCGATCTCTATTGCACCGTCCTCCCGATCGAGCTCAACATACCCGAGGACCTCGCTCCAAAACCGTGCCAGCCGTTCCGGGTCGGCGCAGTTGAGGACCAGTTCGCTGATACGACATGACATGAAGCTCAGTGTACGGATGTGCATGCCTTCGGTATACGAACCCGGGTGACCAGTCCAAATCAGGATCGCCCGTAGTGAGCCAGATTCGGCTTATGGTCCGGGTGTAATGAGAATGGGCAACTTTAGATGAGACACCAGGAGAAGCGACGAACAGTGTCCTTTCTCAATTTAGTTGGCCACCTCGACGTGGGAAAAGGCCAGATCAATTGAGAGGGATCGGCAAGGAACCGTCTCAATTTATCTGGCCATGCCGTACCGATCGTTTTGGAGCTACTGCAGCACGAGCACCCTGACGGCGCGGGGTGCGGCACGCGAGCAGCATGCCTGGTGGCCAGATTAACTGAGACAGACCCTAAAACCCGTAGGTGGCCAGGTAAATTGCGAAAGTGGCCAGCTAAATTGACACAGGACAAACAGAGGGCGGAATCGCGTCCAATGCGCCCCGCAGACTATTACTTGACATAATGCAGGTTATCGGCGATTTAAAGAGAGGTCAGAAGCGGACGGTTGGTTGACGGACACCGCAGCGAATATGGCGTCGTATCGCTTGCTATCGAGCTGACACTCGAGTCCGATGTTGCGCCTCGTGCCTGCGGTGCAGCCGGGCCGGCGCAGAGGCGAATGGCACGCCAAGCAGATTGGCGAACTGACTTGGAAACCAGCCAGGCGCCATCGGTTCAGGCGATGCCGCCGGCATCCGGCCGGTGGCCAGTCTGGCTTGGCCCGCTGAGGTGCCTCTGATGGGACAAGTGGCGACCGCCGTCGTTCCTGTCCCGATCCCGCCGGAACGACGTGTGCGGAGTTCCTTCCGCCGGCTGGTGCTCGCGGTGTCCTTGAAATGTGCGCTGGCTCCCTGGGCACCCTTGTTACTTGACATAACTAATGTTCGGAACCCGTGCAGCGGAAGACGTAGGTAACCATTACAAAAACGTCGGCATCCGCTCGGCGGCATCTGGCCGGTACGGCTCCATCAGTCGGCTCGTGTCCGTTTTGCGGGGTACGAACGACCGCTCGGGAGTGCGATATCGGCTGTGGGTTGTGGGCCTGCTAATCACCGGCCCACAACCCGCAGCACCGCTACTCCCCCGGCATGGATTATGCGCCTACGTACGCCGCGAGGTGCTTTCCGGTCAGGGTTGAGCGGGCGGCCACGAGAGCGGCGGGTGTGCCCTCGAAGACGATCCGGCCGCCGTCGTGCCCTGCCCCGGGACCAAGGTCGATGATCCAATCTGCATGCGCCATGACTGCTTGATGGTGTTCGATGACGATCACGGATTTGCCTGCGTCGACCAGCCGGTCGAGGAGCCCGAGAAGCTGCTCGACGTCGGCGAGGTGGAGGCCGGTGGTCGGCTCGTCGAGGATATAGATGTCCCCCTTCTCGCCCATCTGGGTGGCCAGCTTGAGCCGCTGCCGCTCGCCGCCGGAGAGGGTGGTCAGCGGCTGGCCAAGCGAGAGGTAGCCGAGTCCGACGTCGGCGAGCCGGTCCAGGATCTTGTGGGCTGCCGGCGTGCGTGCCTCGCCGGCGCTGAAGAATTCCTCGGCCTCGGTGACGGGCATCGCGAGCACCTCGGCGATGTTGCGGCCGCCCAGCCTGTACTCCAGGACCGACGCCTGGAACCGCTTGCCTTCGCAATCCTCGCAGGTCGATTCGACGGTGGCCATGACGCCCAGGTCCGTGTAGATGACGCCGGCGCCGTTGCAGGTCGGGCAGGCGCCCTCGGAGTTGGAGCTGAAGAGCGCGGGCTTCACGCCGTTGGCTTTCGCAAAGGCCTTGCGGATGGGGTCGAGCAGCCCGGTGTAGGTCGCCGGATTGCTGCGTCGCGAGCCGCGGATGGCGCTTTGATCGACCACCACCACGCCGTCGCGGCCGGCGACGGACCCGTGGATCAGTGAGCTCTTGCCCGAGCCTGCCACGCCGGTGATGACGCTCAGGACTCCAAGCGGAATGTCTGCGTCGACGTTCTGCAGGTTGTTGGCGCTGGCGCCGCGTACCTCCAAAGCGCCGGACGGCGTGCGTACGGAGGGCTTCAGGGCGGCGCGGTCGTCGAGGTGCCTGCCGGTCAGCGTGTCGCTGACGCGCAGCCCGTCCACGGTTCCTTCGAAGACGACTTCCCCGCCCTCGCTGCCGGCACGCGGACCGAGGTCGACAACGTGGTCTGCGATCGCGATGGCCTCCGGTTTGTGCTCGACCACGAGGACGGTGTTGCCCTTGTCGCGCAACTGCAGCAGGAGGTTGTTCATCCGCTCGATGTCGTGGGGATGCAGGCCGATCGTGGGCTCGTCAAAAACGTAGGTGACGTCGGTCAGTGACGACCCCAGATGGCGGATCATCTTGGTGCGCTGCGCCTCGCCACCGGACAGGGTGCCCGCCGGCCGGTCGAGCGAGAGGTACCCCAGCCCGATTTCCGTGAACGAGTCGAGGAGGTCCTGCAGCCCGGCCAGCAGCGGGGCCACCGACGGTTCATCAAGTTCCCGGATCCAGCCGGCCAGATCGCTGATCTGCATGGAACAGACATCCGCGATGTTCTTACCGCGGATCTTCGACGACAGCGCCTCCTGGGCGAGGCGGGTGCCGCCGCAGTCGGGGCAGGTGGTGAAGGTGATCGCGCGGTCGACGAACGCCCGGACGTGCGGCTGCATCGCCTCGCGGTCCTTCGAGAGCATCGATTTCTGGATCTTGGGGATCAGGCCCTCATAGGTCAGGTTGACGCCCTCGACCTTGATCTTTTCCGGGTCGCTGTAGAGCAGCTTGTGCAGCTCTTTCTTGCTGAACTTCGCAATGGGCTTGTCCATCGGCAGTCCTGCCCCGCTGAAGATCCTGCCGTACCAGCCGTCCATGCTGTAGCCGGGAACCGTCAGGGCGCCTTCGGCGAGGGATTTGGTGTCGTCGTACAGCGCCGTCAGGTCGAAATCACTGACCGACCCCATGCCTTCACAGCGGGGGCACATGCCACCGAGGCGGTTGAACGTCGCCTTCTCCGCCTTGGTTTTGTTGCCGCGCTCGACCGTGATCGCGCCGCTGGCTTTCACCGTGGGCACATTGAACGAATACGCGTTGGGCGACCCGATGTGCGGCTCCCCCAGCCGGCTGAACAGAATGCGCAGCATCGCGTTGGCATCGGTCGCGGTGCCGACGGTCGAGCGGGGGTTGGCGCCCATCCTCTCCTGGTCGACAATGATCGCAGTGGTCAGGCCCTCGAGCCGGTCGACTTCCGGCCGCGCGAGCGCGGGCATGAACCCCTGAACGAAGGCGCTGTAGGTTTCGTTGATCATCCGCTGCGATTCCGCCGCGATCGTGCCGAAGACAAGGGAACTCTTGCCGGAGCCGGAGACACCGGTGAACACCGTCAGCCGGCGCTTTGGGAGCTCGACGTTGACGTCCTTGAGGTTGTTCTCGCGCGCGCCCTGGACCCGGATCAGGTCATGGCTGTCGGCATGATGCAGGGCTGCCGGCTCGCTGTCCGTCCTCGTGGTCATGCTCATCCTGTCTCCATCTGTCACTCGTGGTAGGCACGGCATCTCCGCCGGCGCACCCGGTCCTGATTTAACCAGCTTCCGTGCGCCTTTCACGGCCGATGGCCGCTACGTTCATGCCAGTCAGTCTAGGCCCGGCCGCCGGGCGCGTGCTTCTTGATTCCTGATCCGTTTGCTCCGTCCCGGGACCGTCATGGCATACCATGTGCCCATGGCCCAAGCCGGCGCGGGGCGACGAACGCCGCAGATTCCAGCGGTGGTGAGCATGCTGACCGCCCTGCTGGTTGCCTCCTGCAGTCCCACCGGAAGCGCGCCAAACGGACCTGCCTCTCCCCCGGGATCCGCGGCCGGTGTGCCTGAACATGGACTTAGTGCGGCGATCGCAGCGGCCGACGGCGAGGGCGCGGCTGGAGCGGTCCTGGTCACCGTCCGCAACGATTCGGACTCGCCGGTGCTCCTGCTGGCCGTGACGCTGTATGCCAACGGTTACGACGGCGGAGCGGACTGGGTGCCGGAACGTTCCGGCGGGTTTCGGGTTGCACCGGGAAACGAACTGAGCGTGGCAGCGGCGCTGCCGGAGGTCCGGTGCAGCGCCGGGGAACCCGGGGATGCCGAGGTCGCGATCACCGTGGACCAGGCTAAGGCAGGGTCCACCACGGTCGAAGTGGTGGCACAGGATGAGCAGCAGGTCCTGGTCCGCCACCACCGCCGGGAATGCCGGCAGGAAGCAGCCGCTGCGGCGCCGCGGGTCGGGCAAGATGGAGTCGAACACTATCCCAGCACCTTCGAAAGGCGGGTTTAGCGCACATGAGTGATCCCTCGCCGTCGTCCATTCGCGCCGCGGTGGAAGCTGTCCTGGCGGATCCCGCTCCAGGAATAGTCCAGTTGGGCCATCCCGTCCTGCGGCGGGCGGCCGTTCCGTACGACGGGCAGATCGACGACGCGGTCCTCCACGCTTTGCTGGTGCTGATGCGCCACGTGATGCATGCCGCTCCTGGTGTGGGCCTGGCCGCTCCGCAGTTGGCAATTCCGCTCCGCATCGCTGTGCTGGAGGACCGGTATGAGGTCGCGGCGGACGTGGCGCAGACCCGGGAGCGGCTGCCTTTGGATCTGCTGGCCGTGATCAATCCGAACTACCGGCCGATCGGCGGCGAAACGGCGGCCTTTTATGAGGGATGCCTCTCGTTCACGGGCTACCAGGCTGTGGTGGAACGTCCCCGGCAGATCGAATTGAGCTACCACTGTGCGGACGGAACGCCGGTTGTCCGCCGGCTGAGTGGCTGGCAGGCACGGATCGCACAGCATGAGACCGACCACCTGGACGGGACCATCTATATCGACAAGGCGCTGACCCGTTCGCTGTGCAGCAACGAGGAATACTCCCGACGTTGGGCCCAGCCGGACATCGAGGAGGCCCGGTCCGGACTGGGCTTCTGAGGTCCCGCCGGTGCCGGCGGCTAGGATCTAATCCATGGCACCGCTCCCCCATCCGCTCGATGCTGCCGGTCTGCTCCGCTGCCCAGTCTGCGCTGCCGGGATCGCTCCACGGGCCGGCTCGGTGACCGGCGGGCTCCGCTGTGCAGCAGGACATTCGTTCGACGGCGCCAAGCAGGGCTACATCAACCTGCTGACCGGACGGGGCACATCCTTCACGCCGGATACGGCGGAGATGGTCGCCGCCAGAGTGGAGTTCCTGGAGGGCGGGCACTACCTGCCGCTGGTGGAGTCGGTTGCCCAAACTGCGGGACGTCTGCTGGCGGATGTCGCCGATCCTGTCGTGGTTGACGCCGGCGCAGGCACCGGCCACTATCTGGCAGCGGTCCTGCACGAGGTTCCGTCGGCGCGTGCCGTGGCGCTGGACCTGTCGAAGTACGCACTGCGGCGTGCGGCCCGCGGCTGTCCGCAAGCCCTGTGCCTGGTGTGGGATCTGTGGCGTCCGCTTCCCCTTGCCGACAGGGCGGCCGACCTGATGCTGAACATTTTCGCTCCCCGCAATGCCGCTGAGTACGCCAGAGTCCTCAAACCCGGCGGGCACCTGCTGGTCGTTACTCCTGCGCCGGGGCATATGGACGCCTTGAGGCAGCTCATGCCGCTGCTGGCGATCGACGAGGACAAGTCTGATCGGCTCGCCGCGGCGTTCCGCGGAATGCTCCACCTGGAAGACGTTGAAGAGCTCGTGGTTCCGCTCCAGCTGGGCGCGGAGGACGTGCACAACCTGGTGATGATGGGGCCGAACGCGCACCACGTGGATGCCGCGGGCTTGAAGGGGCCGGACGGGCCGCCGACCGCCGTCGAAGCACGGTTCACCGTGAGCATTTTTCGCAAGCCACTGAGCTAGCAGAGGCATCGGGCGGGACGGACAGCCGGAAGCGGAGTCACAACTCGGCAACGGTTTGGTCCGCGAAGTCCTAACCGCCGGTTCAACCAAGCACAGGCGCTGATAATCCTGCATGATTGTGGTGTCGGTTACATTTTGCGGTGCCGGCGGCGGCTCCGCACTACCTCAGGAGGTAGCTGTGCTCGAATGGCTCGTTACCAACAGTTGGGTCCTTTGGCTTGCGCTCTTCCTGATCCTGGCCATCGTCGAAATAATGACCCTGGACCTGCTCTTCATCATGATGTCCTCCGGGGCGCTGGTTGCGCTGTTCACTGCATTGCTGGGCTGGCCGTTCTGGCTGCAGGTCGTCGTCTTCTGCGTGGTTGCCCTGTTGATGGTCCTCTTCGTCCGCCCCGTGGCCCTGCGGCATTTGCGCCGCGGACCGCGGGAACAGGCGACGAACATCGAGCGGCTGATCGGCGAGCAGGCGCTCGCGCTGGAAACCGTCACGGACCACACCGGCATGGTGAAGATCGGCGGCGATACCTGGACGGCGCGCTCGAGTGACGGCTCCGCTATCCCCGCCGGCGCTCGTGTTGCTGTTGAACGCATTGACGGTGCCACCGCCGTCGTCTATCCCACGGCCAGTCCGGGACCTTATCCAGCACAGTAGGAAGCACCGCACAAAGAAGGGGGAACAATGGACACCGATACCGGCCTTTGGATCGTTCTGCTGGTACTGATCGTCTTTGTGGTGATAGTCCTGGCGCGGTCGATCAGGATCATCCCGCAGGCCCGCGCCGGGGTGGTTGAGCGCCTCGGCAAGTACCAGCGGACTCTGAACCCGGGACTCACTATCCTGATCCCGTTCGTCGACCGCCTGCTGCCCCTGCTTGATCTGCGCGAACAGGTCGTGTCATTTCCGCCCCAGCCGGTCATCACGGAAGACAATCTCGTGGTGTCCATCGACACAGTGGTCTACTTCCAGGTCACCGATCCCCGTGCCGCGACCTACGAGATCGCCAACTACATCCAGGCAGTAGAGCAATTAACGACGACGACCCTGCGCAACGTGGTGGGTGGCCTGAACCTGGAAGAAGCCCTGACCTCGCGCGACCAGATCAACGGCCAACTGCGCGGAGTGCTGGATGAAGCCACCGGGCGATGGGGCATCCGCGTGTCCCGTGTCGAACTCAAGGCGATTGATCCGCCGATGTCCATCCAGGATTCGATGGAAAAGCAGATGCGGGCCGAACGCGACCGGCGGGCAGCGATCCTGACAGCCGAAGGAACCAAGCAGTCCCAGATCCTCACCGCCGAGGGCCAGCGGCAGGCCGCCATCCTGGCTGCCGAGGGCGACGCCAAGGCAGCCATTCTCCGCGCAGACGGCGAATCACAGGCCATCCAGAAGGTCTTCGACGCGATCCACAAGGGCAATCCCACCCAGCGGCTGCTGGCCTACCAGTACCTGCAGACCCTCCCCAAGCTCGCCGAAGGCAGCTCGAACAAGCTTTGGATCATACCGAGTGAAGTCGGTGAAGCGCTCAAAGGCATCGGCGATGTGCTGGGCCGAACGGAACAACAGGCCGCGGAGGGGCCAGAACCGGAGGCAGCCGCTTCGTCGGCTCCGGGCCAGGACCAGGCGGTGCGGACTCAGCAGCCGACCTAGGATCGTGGCCCCCGCCTTTACCTTCGGGCCGATGGTGGACTACTATTGGTTATTTGCCGGGACGCTGATGCCCGCATGCCCGGAACCGGGAACAGTTCTGGTTCTGCACGCGTTGAACAATGTGCGGGTCACGGGACGGTTCAGCGCGCCGTCCCCACACAAGACAAGAGGGAGAAACCATGAGCGATCGTAGCCTGCGGGGCATGCGCCTTGGAGCGCAGAGCATGGAAACGGAAGCCGGTGTCGAACCGGCGCCGCGCCAGCGGGTCGAGTACCGCTGTGAGGATGGCGAGCAGGTTTTCGTGACTTTCGCTGCCGAGGCTGAGATCCCCTCTACCTGGGTGTCGAAGACGGGCAAGGAAGCCGTGCTCGTCAACGGCGAAAAGCCCGATGAGAGCAATGAGAAGCCGGTGCGCACGCACTGGGACATGCTCCTCGAACGCCGTTCCATTGAGGAACTGGAACAGATCCTCGAAGACCGTTTGAACAAGCTGCGCGAGCGTCGTGGAGAACGCCGTTCCGCTTAGGATGCTAAAACACGAAGGAGGGCGCTGGCCGATATGGCCGGCGCCCTCCTTCGTGCTATCGCGCTAGCGGTACCGCTTCAGGCCCGGGTCGAGGTGTTTCCGCCGCGGAGGGCCTTCCACCGCGACCGCAGGCCCCATTTCGTCACCAGCAGGATGGACTCCAGCACAATATTGCCGCTCATTTTGGAGTCGCCGAACTCCCGTTCCACGAAAGTGATCGGTACTTCGCGGACCGTCAGGCCAGCCTTAAGGGTCTTCCACGTGAGGTCTATTTGGAAGCAGTAACCGACGGATTCCACGGAGTCCAGGTCGATCCTGCGCAGTGTCGCCGACTTGAAGGCGTTGTAGCCGCCCGTGATGTCTTTAATACCAACACCGAGCAGGATTCGGGAGTAGAGGCTGCCGCCCAGGGAGAGCAGCTTGCGGTGCAGCGGCCAGTTCACGACCTTGCCGCCGCGGATCCAGCGGGACCCCTTGGCCATATCGGCACCGTTGTCCAAGGCGCTGAGCAGGCGCTGCAGTTCCTCGGGCTGGTGGGAGCCGTCGGCGTCCATCTCCACGAGCACGTCGTAGCCGGCCTCAAGGCCCCACTTGAACCCGGCGATGTAGGCGGCGCCTAAGCCTTCCTTGCCCTGGCGGTGGAGGACATGGATGGCCCTGTCCCGGGCCGCCAGGGAGTCCGCGAGCTGCCCCGTCCCGTCGGGGGAATTGTCATCCACGACGAGCACATCGGAGTCGGGGACTGCGGCGCGGAGCCGGGCAATGGTTCTCGGCAGCGAATCGATTTCATTAAACGTCGGAATGATCGTGACGACCCGCACTCAGCTGCCTTTCAATTCTGTCTACTGCCCGCGCAGATTCCACAGCGAAGCCGGTCCACGACCAGGAACGACGCCGGCAGTCCAGTATATGCGACAGGTACTGTCCAGACCGGTGCTTCAGGCAGGTCCGCCCGCCTTCGGGCCAAGAGACCGGACCGGAATCCGGCAGGGGACTTGTTTTCTACTGACGAACGGACCCACCTATTGGAAGCTCCGGACCCTCGCCGGCCGGACTCCTCGGAGTCCGGCCTTCGGCTGCCCGGCGTTTGAGGCCCCCGTCGATCCGAGGAGCCCCATGAGCCAAGAGTTTACGGCCTGACAATCTGCTGTCAACGTGGAGCTGAGCTGCAGGTTCGACTATAACCCCAGATCAAGGCCACTATGCCGGTCAAAGGGCCGGACATATTTAATCTCACGTTCACCTTGGTCCAAGGCGACGGGCAGCGGATCCCAAGGCACCTGTTGACCTAGGCCTGAGCGTCGAATATGGTGCGGCCTTCCACCACCGTCCGGAGGCACTCGGGGAGCCTGCCGGTGTCCAGGGAGGGCAGCAGCGGCGTCCCGGCACGTGCATCCGTGCTCCAGGCTGAAACACGGGAGTCCGGCGTCTGCACGGAAAGTTCGTCCACATCCCACACGGCGAAAGTAGCAGGGGTGCCGGGTGCCAGCTGCCCCTGCATGGGATTGCGTTCATTGGCGGCCCGCCAGCCAGCCCGCGTGTGTGCCAGGAAGGCGGCCCGGGCGGAAATCCGCTCCGCGGGATTGTTATGCTCGAGGCACGCCTTCACGGCCGCCCAGGGGCTCTGCTCGGTGACAGGGGCATCGGAACCGAGGCAGACCGGCACTCCCGCGGTCTGCAACGTGCCGACCGCGTTCATGGCCAGTGCCCTCTCGGACCCAAGCCGCTCTGCGTACATCCCCGACTGCCCGCCCCAGTAGGCGTCGAAAAGCGGCTGCATGCTTGCGGTGATGCCGAAATGCAGGAGCTGCTCGACTGCTCCCGGCGGCAGCATTTCCACATGCTCGAGGCGGTGCCGGGCCCGGCGCACTGTCTCGAGGCCGACGCGCTCGGCCGCGCCCGCAAACGCCAGCAGCGCCCGCTCCAGGCCGGCATCGCCGATGACATGGAATCCGCCCTGGACGCCGACGGCGGAGCAGTGGGCAACGTGCTCGGTGGCCTGCTCCACGCTCAAGAACAGCTCTCCGGACTCCGACGGCCGATCGGAGTACCCTCCGTGCACGCAGGCAGTGCGGGAGCCGATGGAGCCGTCGATGTTCAAGTCGCCGGCCAGTCCGCGGAGCCGCCCGCCAAACCCGTCCAGCAGGGCCCTGAGTTCCTCGGCCGAACTGACCAGCTGGCCCCAATAGGGCAGGATCTTTGGCAGGGACTCCCGCTCATCCTCCGCCAGCTGCAGGAGGCCCAGCAAATCCTCCGCTGGCACTATCTGCGGCGCGGCCATTTCGGCCAAAGCCACATAGCCCCGGGACGCCGCGTGGGACAAAGCTGCACGCTGCACCTCCCGGCGCACCGCCGTCGTCATGGTTTGCGCGGTACGGCGCGCCGCGGCGTGGGCCTGGGTACGGACGATTCCTGCGCCGTCCCAGCCTTCCAGCTCCGTCACCTCTGCGCGGACGGCCAGGGAGGCCGATACGGCCGCGGAGTGGACATCGATGCGGTTCAGGAAGACGTCCTTGCCGCCTGCAGCACGCTCAAGCTCAGCCGCGGTGGGCGCCCGGTTTTCCGGCCACCGGGTCTCGTCCCAACCATGTCCGAGGACGACATCGTTGGTTTTGGCAGCGCCTGCCACCTCCTCCAGCAGTTCAGCCAGCGAGGCCGCTCCCGACAGGTCCAGGGTGCGCAACGCCAAGCCCTTGTCCGTCGTGTGCGTGTGCGAATCCACGAACCCCGGAGCGACGAGGCGGCCGTCCAAATCGAAGATTTCCATGGAAGCATCCGCGATGGAGTCGGCAGCCTGCTCGGAACCGATCCACGCTACGGTGTCGCCTTCCACCACCATTGCGGTGGCATAGGGGTCGGCGGGACTGTAGACCGACCCGTTCCGGTACAAGGTCACGCGGTTCCCCCGCTGCGGACCGGCGTCGTTCATGCTACTCATGGATCTCCTATCGCATTCCAACATCATCCAGAACCCATCGCCCGGCGTTCAGCCGGCGCCGCGGGCTCTGCTATTCACTGACCACCGAGTAGGCGACGACGCCGCGCCGGACCAAGGTGATCGCCTGGCGGCAGAGTGCCACGAGGTGCGGGTCCATGTCAGGGACCTTGACGAGCTGGTCCAGCAAGTCGATCACCTGCTTGGCCCAGCGCACAAAGTCTCCGGCGGCCAGTTCCGTGCCTTGCAGCGCGGTCAGCAGCGAGCGGCCCTGGGCCCACTTGTACATCGGCCACACCAGGCCCAGTTCCGGTTCCCCGCTCAGGGGCAGCTTGTGTTGCTCTTCCCGGTCGTTCAGGACGGACCATTCCCGTACGGCGATGTCGACGGCCGTCTCCAGGGAGACGCTCGGCATCTTCGGGCGGATGCCTGTTTCCTCCCGCTTGGCTTGGAAAACCAAGCTGGAGACGAACGCGGCCACCTCCGCCGCGTCCAGATCATCAAAAGCTCCTGCCTGCAGGCACAGCGCCACCAGCAGGTCACGGTCTCCATAGATCCGCCTGAGGCGGTTGCCGGACTCGCTGATGGTGACCCGGCCGTCCGGATGAGCTTGCAGATAGCCGTAGGTATCCAACAGGTCGCATACCCGGTCGAACGTCTTGGCGATGGTGTTGGTCCGCCCCTGGATCTGTCCCATCAGCTGGTCGGTTTCCTTGCGCAGCTTCCACCAGCGCTCGGACCAGCGGGCGTGGTCTTCACGATCGCTGCAGCCATGGCAGGGATGGGACTTGAGCTTCCGCCGTAGCTCGACGATCCGGCGTTCCTGCCCTTCGGTCCCGGGCGCCTCGAACTCCTGCCGGCCGCTGCCCCGCCGCGGGGGCCGGTTCTCGTGCAGGGCATTCCGCACCGATGATGCCAGGTCCCGGCGTTCTTTGGGGCTGCGGCCGTTGAAGCTCTTCGGGACGCGGATGGTCGAGAGGACTTCGACCGGACCATCGAGATCCTGGGCAGAGATCCGCCGGATCTGCTTGTCAATCGTCAGGACGGTGGGCCGGGGTTCGTGACCGGAGGGATCCACGGCCAGGATGACGGCATATCCTTCGTTGCGACCGCCAGGCACATCGATGATGTCGCCGCGGCGCAGGCGTTCGAGTGATGCCACAGCGGCCGAGCGCAGGTGCCGGCTGCGGGATTTTGCTGACTGGTTCTCGGCGTCTTTGAGCTCGCGCCTCAGCCGGGCATATTCTGTGAAGTCGCCCAGGTGGCAGGTCATGGCCTTCGCATACCCGGCAAGGGACTCCTCGCGGCTGCGCACCTGCTTCGCCAGCCCGACGACTGAGCGGTCCGCTTGGAACTGGGCGAACGAGGTTTCCAGGATTTCCCGTGCCCGGATGCGCCCGAATTGTGCGATGAGGTTGACGGACATGTTGTAGGTCGGCCGGAAACTTGAGTTGAGCGGGTATGTCCGCCGCGAGGCCAAGCCTGCCACCGCTGCCGGATCCGTGCCGGGTTGCCACAGCACCACGGCATGGCCTTCGACGTCGATCCCCCGCCGCCCTGCCCGGCCGGTGAGCTGGGTGTACTCCCCCGCTGTGATGTTCACGTGGCTTTCGCCATTGAACTTGTCGAGCTTTTCCAGCACGACCGTCCGTGCTGGCATATTGACGCCGAGAGCGAGGGTCTCAGTGGCGAATACTGCCCGCACCAGTCCGTCGGCGAAGAGCTTCTCGACGACTTCCTTGAACGTTGGCAACATGCCGGCATGGTGCGCCGCGATTCCCCTGATGAGCCCTTCCCGCCACAACCAGAAGCCCAACACGGCCAGGTCTTCTTCCGGGATCTCCCGGGCTGCCTCATCGACCCGCCGGGCGATAATCTCCCGTTCGCGTTCCGTGGTCAGCCAGAGCCCGGCGTCGAGGCATTGCCGTACGGCGGCGTCGCAGCCGTTGCGGGAAAAAATGAAGGTGATGGCTGGAAGCAGGCCTTCTTTGTCCAGACGTGCGATGACCTCCGGGCGCGATGCCCGCCGGATCCGGCTGACAGGTTGCTGCGGACGGGATGGCGGCCGCTTCCCGCGTCGGCCGGCCGGGCGGCCCCAGTTGGAGGCCCGGTTGAGCTTCTGCTCCGAGTAGGCCAGTTCCAGCAACTCGGGGTTGACCTCGTATCTGCTGCCGGCGCCGGTGCCGGACGACAAAGCCGGCACCGCTTCATCGAATGCGATGTCCGAGGCGAAGAGGTCCAGGATGTCCGGCCCCACCATGACGTGCTGCCAGAGCGGTACCGGGCGGTGCTCGGAGACCACGACGTCGGTGTCCCCGCGGACGGTATCCAGCCAAGCACCGAATTCTTCTGCGTTGGAGACAGTCGCGGAGAGGGAAACCAGCCGTACTTCACTGGGAAGGTGGATGATGACCTCTTCCCAGACCGCGCCGCGGAACCGGTCCGCCAGGTAATGGACCTCATCCATCACCACGTAACCGAGCTCGAGGAGGGTATCCGAATTGGCGTAGAGCATGTTCCGCAGGACTTCGGTCGTCATCACCACAACGTCTGCATGCGGGTTGACGGATACGTCGCCGGTCAGCAGGCCGACCCGGTCCGGGCCGTACACCTGGACGAGCTCGGTGTACTTTTGGTTGCTCAGCGCCTTGATGGGCGTTGTATAGAACGCTTTGAGCCCCCGCTGGAAGGCCAGGTAAATGGCGAACTCGCCCACCACAGTCTTGCCTGCGCCGGTAGGCGCCGCGACCAGGACGCCCCGGCCCCGTTCGAGCGCTTCGCAGGCTTCGCGCTGGAACGGGTCCATTTCGAATCCGAGCGTTTGGGAAAACGCATAGAGCCGGGTCTTGCGGTGCTCCGTTCTGGCCTTCGCTTCACGGTACCGCTCGGATGGGGAACTCATACTAAAAGCCTAGTGGCTGGCGGGAGCGACGGCTGCGCCCCGATGCAATCAGGCCTCGGCAGGGCCTTCGAGGTCCTTGAGCGGCGTGGCCGTGTCCGCCGACGCCTCGACTTCTTCTTCACGTTCCTTGCGCTTGCGTGCACGGCGCTTGTCGTTGAGCAGGCAGATGCCGACGGCGACGAAGAACAGCGCCAGCAGCGGTCCGGCGAGGAGGAACATCGACGTGGCGTCGGGCCCCGGCGCGGCCATGGCCGCAACGACACACACCACGAACACGACGATGCGCCAGCTCTTGACGACCTGCTTGCCCGACACCAGCCCGGCGAAGTTAATGCCGACCAGCACCACCGGCAGCAGGAAGGCAACGCCAAGGGACAGGAACATGCGCATGACGAACGTCAAGTAGTCCGTTGCCAGGATCTGGTTGACGCCGCCCTCCGGCGTGAACATGGTCAGCACCTTGACGATTTCGGGCAGCACGATCCACCCGAAGTAGATGCCGAGCAGGAACAGCGGAACAGCAGCAAGCATGAAGCCGAGAGTGTAGCGCCGTTCCTTCTGCTTGAGGCCGGGCGTGATGAACGCCCAGATCTGGTAGATCCAGACCGGGGAACTCACCAGCAGGCCGAGGAAGATCGAAACCTGGATCTTGAGGTCGAACGGAGAACCCACGCTGCCGTAGTTGATTTCCGCCCGCCGGCCTTCTTCAGCCGAAATCTCCATCAGCGGCTGCTGTACGGCCACCATGACCGGGTCGTACAGGAACCAGCCGGCGACAGCGCCCAGCAGTACGGCGATGCCCGAAACAACCAGCCGGTTGCGCAGTTCCTTAATGTGCTCTTTGAGGGCCATCCGGCCTTCGGGATTGGCCTTGCGTCCCTTGGTCCGCGCCATTGGCCTTACTGCTGGCTGGGCGGATGGGTTCCGCCGTTGGCGTTCGGAGCCTGGTCGCGGTTGCTGCCGGTGTTCCTCGGCGGATTGACCACTCGCCCTTCGACCGGCTCATCAGCTGCGCCGGCATCGGAAGAATTCTCGTCCTTCATCTGCTTCACTTCGGACTTGAAGATGCGCAGCGACTGACCCACGCTGCGGGCAAGACCCGGCAATTTCGGCGCACCGAAGAGCAGCAGGACAATGATGACCAGAATGATGATTGTCCACGGGTTGTCGAAGAGTCGTCCCATTACGTGGTTCCTTTCGTATCGATTCAATCCTACGTCAAGAGAACTTGACGTCGCGCAGTGACTGCCGCTGCCCGCGGGCGGACCTTCTGGCGACCCGCCGTTCCCGGCGTGCCTCGCGGCGCACTGACTTACCATCCAGGTAGCGTTCCCTTGCTACGGCAGGATCGAGGAAAATGGCCGGTTCGAAGGGGGTGCCTTCCCCGCTTTCCACGGCCGGGGCAGAACCAAACGCGGCTTCCAACTTTCCCGCAGCTGTCTCAAATTCTTGCAAAGTCTTCATGAACGACCGGAAAATCCAGACTGCGAGAAACCCCACAAACAGCAGTGAGAGAGCCGCCACTGCAACCCAGAGGAATATCCAGAACCACCAATCCATGCCTACGAGTCTAGTCCGCCGGCCTTGGAGATTTCCGAATATGCTGCCAGCGCCGCGGTGAGCCACTCGCGGGTGGTCACGGCCAGCTCCGGAGGCTCAACGACCGTTACCTCGCCGCCGTGACGTGCCACGAGCTGGGGGATGATCGCGGTGGTGCCGAGGCGCAGTTCCGCTATCAGGCTGCCGTCGGGCAACGTGCACCGGCGTTCGGCATTGTACTGGTCGGCCAGGTCCGCCAAGCGCGGAGACAGGTGCAGCACGGCCAGCTGGTCTGTCTCCCGCGGAGTGAAGAGGGACTGGGGAAACTCGGAGCTGCGGCCGCCCGGCGGCTGGAAGGTGCGGCCGGTCCGCTCCAAGCCGCGGATCTTGTCCGCACGGAACTGCCGGACAGCCTGTTTGTCATGGCACCACGCCTCGGTATACCAGTGCCCGTTGACGGCGAAGACCTGAAGCGGATCGATCTCCCGCACGGTCATCTCGTCCCGCGAGGAAACCAGGTACTCGATGCGCAGGGTTTCCCCGGCGGCCACGGCATCCTGCAGGGCCTGCACTTCCGCCGTCGTGGTCCGGGCATCGAAGTCGGCAGCCAAGGAACGGTGCAGGCCGTGCTCCCCGCCGGTCGCATCCAGCAGCTTGCTCAGCGCGCTGCGCAGTGCGGGCCGCTCCCCTACTCCCGGAACGGTCTCCAGGGCCTGCAGCCCCACCACCAGTGACAACGCCTCGTCCAGGCTCATCCGCACGGTGGAGGAAATCTCCTCCGCATTCTCGATGAAAATCGAGTCATTGTCCCAGTGCACTTCGATCAGCTGGTCCGGTCCGTAACCGGGAGTACCGCAGACGAAAAGCAGGTTCAGGTCCTTGATCAGCTGGGCCCGGCTGACCCCGAATTTCTCTGCCGTCGCACCTAGTTCGGCACCAGGGTTCGCGCTGATATAGGAGACAAGATCCAGCAGCCGGGGCAGGTGGTCCAGCGAGGACGTCTTCTTGTGGCCGGCGGATGCAGCGGCCGCAGGAAGGGTGTACGACGGCGGCGTCCGCGCCGCGGCGTCAAGGGCACCTTGGAAACGGCGCACGACGGCGGCCACAAGCTCCGCCGGTTCCAAAGCGACGGCGGTGGCACCGTGTGAGGCGACTTCTTCGGCCAGGATCTCCACGTCCGAGTACGGACACTGCACCTCGTCCCAGCCTTCGGGAACAGAAGCTTTAGGGGATGCCGGTACGGCCGACGTCCGCAATGATTGAGCCCGGCCATGGCGCAGGAGCAGCCTGGCCGTGCCCTGTTCCCGCTCCGGATCCAGGGCATCGAGAGCTGCCCGCATGGTGAACTCTTCGGGAACTGATACGTCCCCGCTGAGTTTCTTGATTCCCGACGTGATCCGGGAAAGCCGGAAAGTCCGCTGACCGCCGCGGTCGGTGTCGAAGCCGGACAGATACCAGTGGCCAAACCGGTTGCCCAAGCCCCAAGGTTCGACGTGCCTGGTGGTGGTGTCGGCATTGTTCGCGGCGCGGTACTCAAACGACACCGGGTAGCGCCCGGTGAGGGCTTTGAGCAGTTCATCGAAGGCCGGTTCGGCCGTCCGCAGCCGGGGTTCGATGCCGATGGGGGAATCGCCGTCCGACAACGCGCCGTGCACATCCAGCCGGCGTACGGCGCGGGCAGCGGCAGAACCCAGCGAGGCCTGCTGCCAGATCCTCGATGCCAGGGACAGGACCGCCGTCTCCTCCGGTGTGAAAGCCAGTTCCGGGAGGCGGTACGCCTTGCGGTCGATCCGGTAGCGCTTGACGGCATGGTCAGCGTCGAAGAAGGCCTCCTCGCTGAAGGTCTCCACGGGGACACCCATTTCCCGCAGGTCCTCCTTGTCCCGCTCGAAGATCCGGTTGAAGGCTTCTTCGGTGGCGGCCTCGCGGTACGGCTGGATCAGCGATCGCAGTTCCTCCTTGCTGTACCCGCGCTGGCGTTCGAGCAAGGCAATGAGGAGGTTCAGCAGACGTTCAGTCTTGGACGCAGACATAGTTCCAACGTTACTGGCAGAGTGCGGCAACGCCGCTTAAGCGGACCGGGGTGCAGCAACGATGAATGTTCGTTACTGCACCCCGGTCCAGGTCTGGAGGCGCTGTCAGCGGACGCCGAGCAGGTCCACCACGAAGATGAGCGATTCGCCCGGCGCGATGGCGGCGCCGGCACCACGCTGGCCGTAAGCGAGCTCGGAAGGGATCTCGAGCCGGCGCCGGCCGCCGACCTTCATGCCCAGCAGGCCCTGGTCCCACCCTTGGATGACCTGTCCGACGCCGACGCGGAAGTCGAGCGGTGCTCCGCGGTTCCAGGAAGCATCGAACTCTTCGCCGGTCGACCAAGCGACGCCAACGTAATGGGTCGAGACAGTGTCGCCGGGCTTGGCTTCCGCGCCGGTCCCGACGATGATGTCTTCGATGCGCAGCTCGGTGGGCGCTTCGGTTCCGGGGAAATCGATTTCCGGCTTCTGCCGGTCATACTCGCGCTTGCCAAAGGACATGGATGGGTACCTTCCTCGCAGGTGATGGAGACAGTTACTTTACTTCAGTCAGTTCGACGTAGAAGACCAAGTCGCCGGCGGCGTCGCCCTGGCCCTGGGTGTAGGCGAGTTCGGTCGGGATGGTCAGGACGACCTTGGCGCCTTCCTTCAGGCCGGTCAGACCTTGCGTCCAGCCCGGAATCACGCCGCTGAGGGGGAACTCCGTGGGCTCGCCGCGGGAGAAGCTGGAGTCGAACTGCTTGCCCTGGGCCCAGTTCCAGCCGGTGTAGTGGGCCTTGACCGTGCTCTCGGCGGTTGCTTCCTTGCCCTCGCCTTCCTCGAGCACCTGGACGATCAGGTTCTCCGGCGCCTCGGTTCCCTCCGGAATCTTCACCGAGGGAACCCCCTTGTCATCGAAGCTCACTTCCGGCAGCTTGCCGGCCTTCTCCAGCTCGGCGACCTCCTTGGCGTCCGCCTTGGTGCCCTCGTTCTTGACCCGCTCGATGTCGAGGATGAGCAGCTGCGGCTTTTGTGCCGGGGCACTGGCGCCGGAGGCAGTCTCAGGCTTCACATAGTAGGCCACCTGGTCCCCCGCCTTGGCACCTTCCAGCGCGTCGTAGAGGGTTGGGTCGACCTGCTTCATCTCCTCGTTGATTTCAAGAGTCTGGGCCGCGACAGAGTCGTACGTGTCCCCCGTCGGTTCGCCGGTCGTGGCGTCGAACTGGGCGAACTGGAAGCGGATCCACTGGCCATCGGCGGCACCTGCGCCTTCACCGGATCCCTGCTGGATAACCTGGGCAGTCGATTTCGGCAGTTCCAACGGTGCGTCGAATTCCACGGACGGAGCAGCGCCGGCCTCACCTTGGGTAACGGAGACGTCGTCCAGGCTGTCGGATCCTTCCGAGGAGCCGCACGCCGTCAGCAGGAGGGCAGCCGGCAGAAGCATTGCTAGAAATTTGCGCACAGTACTACTTTCGTCAGGTGCATCGGCAGGTCAGCGGAACCGCCGGAACCGCTGTGGGCCATTGTCGCAGAGAAACCTTAACTCCGTTCACAGCGTGGCCAGCAGGGCATCCACTCTCTCGTCCGCATTCTTGAACGGGTCTTTGCACAGGATGGTCTGTTGCGACCGGTCGTTGAGCTTCAGATGCACCCAGTCCACCGTGAAGTCCCGCCCATGCTCCCGGGCTGCTCGGACGAAGTCACCGCGCAGCTTGGCCCGGGTCGTTTGCGGCGGATTGTCGACGGCGGACTTCACTTCCGGTTCCTGCACCACCCGGGCGGCTTCGCCGCGGGCCTGCAGCAGGAAGAACAAACCGCGGCGGCGGGAAATGTCGTGGTATGCCAGGTCGAGTTGGGCCACGCGCGCCGAGTCCAGGTCGAGTCCATGCCGCTGGCTGAACCTGTCGATGAGCTTTTTCTTGATGGCCCAGTCAATTTCCGTGTCGATGCGCGAATAGTCCCGTGCTTCGACGGCATCCAGTGTCCGGTTCCACAGGTCCAGGATCCGGCCGATGTGTGGATTGTGCGCCCCGTTGGCCTGGACGAAAGCTTCGGCTTTGGCCAGGTACTCGCGCTGCATTTGGAGCGCGTTCATGTCCTTGCCGTTGGCCAGGCGAAGCGGGCGGGACCCGGTCAGGTCGTGGGATATGTCCCTAATGCTGCGGATGGGGTTCTCCAGCCGCAGATCGCGCATGATCACGCCCGCTTCGATCATGCGCAGCAGGAGGTCGACCGTGCCGACCTTCAGCAGCGTGGTTGTTTCGGACATATTCGAATCGCCGTTGATCACGTGCAGGCGGCGGTAGAACTCGGCGTCGGCGTGCGGCTCATCCCGGGTATTGATGATGGGACGCGACCGCGTGGTCGCCGACGACACGCCCTCCCAGATATGGTCCGCCCGCTGGGAGAAAGCATAAAGGGAACCGTTCTGGGTCCGGAGCACCTTTCCGGCGCCGACCAGCACCTGCCTGGTCACGAGGAACGGGATGAGGATGTCAGCCAGCCGAGAGAATTCGAGCTTCCGCGGGATCAGGTAGTTCTCATGGCTGCCGTAGGAGTTGCCCGCCGAGTCCGTATTGTTCTTGAACAGATAAACACTGCCGTCGAAGCCTTCGTGGCGGAGCCGGTCCTGGGCCTCGTTCATGAGGTCCTCGAGGATCAGCTCCCCCGCCCTGTCCTGGGCGATGAGCTGGGCCACGTCGTCGCACTCCGCCGTGGCATACTCCGGATGGGACCCCACGTCCAGGTACAGCCTTGAGCCATTGGTCAGGAACACATTGGACGACCTGCCCCACGTCACCACCTTGCGGAAGAGGTAGCGCGCCACTTCTTCGGGCGACAGCGGCCGCGAGTCAGGAGCCGAGTAGGAGATTCCGAATTCGGTCTCTATGCCGAAGATGCGCCTGTCCATGTCATTTCCCCAATATCTCCGTCACTTCTGCCGCAGAAAGCCTGCGGAAGGCCCTCCGGCTGCCCCGGCTCGACTCCGGATCCCGGTCCAGCACAGCGACTTCCAACTGCCCCGGGCCCAGACGGGGCGGTGCTGCGCTGCCTTCGTCTGCCCCATTGGCGGCCGTACCGGCCAGCGCCGAGACCGCTGCCCGGATGACTCCGGCAAAATCCTGTCCGGTCTCCCAGTCAGAGCGCAACGACCCGGTCAGAGTATCCGTCTGGCCGCCCATGACGACGAAGTCCGGTTCGTCGGCGATGGAACCATCGAAGGTGAGCCGGTACAAGTGGTCCTCAGCCTGCCGGAGGCCGACTTCGGCGACCGCCAGTTCGACTTCGAAGGGCTTGCTGTCGGCTGTAAAGACCGTGCCAAGGCTCTGGGCATAGACGCTGGCCAGGCCCCGGGCCGTGACATCATCCCGGTCGTAGGAATAGCCGCGAACGTCGGCATAGCGGACGCCCGCTTGCCGCAGGCTCTCGAACTCGTTGTACTTGCCGACGGCGGCAAAGGCGATCCTGTCGTAGATTTCGCCGATCTTGTGGAGCGAAGGCGAGGGGTTCTCGGCCACCAGGGCGATGCCCTCGCGGCAGCTGAGGACGATGACCGACCTGCCGCGCGCAATGCCTTTCCGGGCGAAATCCGCCCGGTCCTTCATCAGCTGTTCCGGAGAGACATAGAACTGCTGTGTCATGGCTACGCCTCCCTTCCGGCGACGGCGCGGGAGGCGATGACGCCCTCTGCGGCGGCGGCGAGTTCGCGTTCCGGGATCCGGCGGGCTCCGGCGGCGTTGACCGTATAGACAACAGGCCACAGCTGGCGGACCACGTCCGGCCCGCCCGTGGCCGAGTCGTCGTCGGCAGCGTCGTAGAGGGCTTCCACGGCCACCAGCACGGCTTGGGCTTCATCCAGGTTGGGCTTCCACAGTTTCTTCAGCGATCCGCGGGCAAAGACCGAACCAGAGCCGACGGAATGGTGCTCCTGCTCTTCGTAACGTCCGCCGGTGACATCGTAGGAGAAAAGCCGGCCGACCCTCCGGTCCAGGTCGAAGCCTGCGAACAGCGGAATCACTGCAAGGCCCTGCAGCGCCATGGGCAGGTTTCCGCGGATCATGGCGCCGAGGCGGTTGGCCTTGCCTTCGAGGCTGAGCAGCGTGCCTTCGATCTTTTCGTAGTGCTCGAGTTCGACCTGGAACAGCCGGGTGACGTCCAGGGCGATGCCGGCCGTGCCGGCGATGCCCAGCACCGAGTACAGGTCCGCCGGGAAGACCTTTTCAATGTGCCGGCTGGCGATCATGTTCCCCATCGTTGCCCGCCGGTCCCCGGCCATGAGCACGCCGCCGGCGTAGGTCATGGCCACGATCGTCGTAGCATGCGGCGCCAGCGGCTCGGCCGAGGCACCTGTGGCAGCAGCGCCCGCCGTCCGGGCCCCCGGAAGCATGTCCGGAGCGCTCCGGGCCAAGTACTCGGTAAACGAAGACGTGGCCGCGTGCGAAATCTGCGAAAAGATGGAGTTGTGTCCGCCTGCCGGCAAGTTCATGGGTTACTGACCGCCTTTCTGGACAAAACCACGGACGAACTCTTCGGCATTCTGCTCCAGTACGCCGTCGATCTCGTCCAGCAGGTCGTCGGTGCCTTCGGTCTCGGTCCTGGCCCCTGCCTCAGGTGCCGGCTCCGGTGACTCCGGTACGTCGTCGTACTCTTCCTCGGTGGTACGGCCTTCCACGTTCTTGCGGTCCTGGGTTGCCATGATGGCCTCCTCTTCGTGGGGTTTGACACTGTTGCTTACTGCTTATCGTGCCACGTCCGGCCCGCTTTCCGGGCCCAGCAACGCGGAAATAAATTCCTCGGCCGAAGCGGCCTGTTCGAACAGCGGACCGGTTAGTTCCCGGGTCCCGCGGAGGGGCTCCCGGGTGGGGATCCGCTGCAGTTTCCGCCGGCTCGGGAGGTCGAAAATAACCGAATCCCAACTGGCTCCAACCACCTCGACCGGGAAGTGTTCAATGCACTTGCCGCGAAAGTACGCCCTGGTGTCCGGAGGCGGTTGGGACGCCGCGGCCGCGATCTGCTCGTCCGTGAAGAGCCGCTCCATCTTTCCCCGCGCGGCGAGGCGGTGGTAGAGGCCCTTTTCCGGCCGGACGTCCGCATACTGCAGGTCGATCAGCCCCAGCCGCGGATCGGACCACTCGAGCGAATCCCGGTCGCGGTACGCCTGCAGCAGCTTCAGCTTCGCCACCCAGTCGACCTGCGCCGCGGCGTCCATCGGGTCCCGGCGCAGGACGTCCAGCAGCGCGGCCCAACGCTGGAGCACGTCGGCGGTCTGGCCGTGGTCCTGGCCGTGTTTGCGGCAATGCTGCTGCGCCGCCTCGAGGTACATTTCCTGCAGATCCAGCCCGGTCACCATGGAGCCGTCCTTCAGCGCGACCTTCTGCTGCAGCGTCGGGTCGTGGCTGATGGCCTGCAGCGCCTGCACCGGCTCCTGGAGTTCGATCCGCGGAGCTTCGCCGTGCTCGATCATCGACAGGACCAGGGACGTTGTCCCGAGGCGCAGGTAGATCGAGGTCTCGCTCAGATTGGCATCACCGACGATCACGTGGAGCCGGCGGTACTTTTCCGCCACCGCGTGCGGCTCGTCCCGGGTATTGATAATCGGCCGCCGGATGGTCGTCTCCAGGCCCACTTCGGCTTCGAAGAAGTCCGCGCGCTGGCTGATCTGGTAGCCGGCGTGCCGCCCGGTGGTGCCGAGGCCCACCCGCCCGGAACCGCAGATGACCGGACGGGAGACGAAGAACGGGATCAATCCGGTGACAATGTGGCCGAAGGGCAGGCTGCGCGGCATCAGGTAGTTCTCGTGCGCGCCATACGAGACCGATTTGTTGTCCGTATTGTTCTTGTAGACATTGACCGGGGCAAAGCCGGGCGTGCGCCCGATCCTGCGCAGCGCCTGGAGAACGACGACGTCACCGGCTTTGTCCCACAGCACCGCGTCGCGGGGGCTGGTGACTTCGGGGCTGGAATATTCCGGGTGGGCATGGTCCACATACAAGCGGGCGCCGTTGCTGAGCACCATGTTCATCAGGACGCCGCCGGAACCGGGTTCTTCCGAGTAGAACTCGTTCG
Source organism: Arthrobacter crystallopoietes BAB-32 (assembly GCF_000328305.2). Taxonomy (GTDB): domain Bacteria; phylum Actinomycetota; class Actinomycetes; order Actinomycetales; family Micrococcaceae; genus Crystallibacter; species Crystallibacter crystallopoietes_A. Next base: position 67,885 of record NZ_ANPE02000069.1, read on the forward strand.
ACGGCGGTCTTCCGCCGGCCAGCGCAATCTGCTCCGCATCCAGGACCGGCGGCATGTCCGTCAGCTGGGACGGGTCCGCGTTCTCTCGTGACACCGACCAGCCGCGGGCGTCATGCAGCGGTTCCTCGTCGGTGTAGTCCCAGCGCGTCCCTGCCAGGTTGCCCTTGCCGCCACGCACTGTGGCGGCGTAGGCGTTGATGATCTGGGACGAGAGCACCGTTGAGTTGGCCAGCGGATCGCTCGGAGCATGGATGCCATACTCCGTCTCGGTTCCCATCACCCTGATGACACTCACAGATACTGCCCCGTGTTCGCCGTCGTCTCGATGGCCTTCCCGGCCTCCTGGCCTTCCTTGCCCTGGATGATGGTGCGGATATAGGTGATCCGCTCTCCCTTCTTGCCGGAAATGCGCGCCCAGTCGTCCGGGTTGGTGGTGTTGGGCATGTCCTCGTGCTCGCGGAATTCATCCACGACGCCGCGCAGCAGGTGCTCTATGCGCAGGCCCTTCTGCTGATTGGTCAGCAGATCCTTGATGGCGTTCTTCTTGGCCCGGTCCACCACGTTCTGGATCACCGCACCGGAGTTGAAGTCCTTGAAGTAGAGCATCTCCGTATCGCCGCTGGCGTAGGTGACCTCCAGGTACTCGGTGGTCTTCTCCTTCGCGTACATCGCCTCGACGGTGCGCTGGATCATCGCATCCACTGTCGCCTGGCGGTCGTTGCCATGTTCGGTCAGGTCGTCGTCGTGGATCGGCAGGTCCGTGGTGATGTACTTGGCGAAGATGTCGGCAGCTGCTTCGGCATCCGGACGCTGGATTTTGATCTTGACGTCGAGCCGGCCGGGGCGCAGGATCGCCGGATCAATCATGTCCTCACGGTTCGAAGCACCGATGACGATGACATTCTCCAGTTTCTCCACGCCGTCGATCTCGCTCAGCAGCTGCGGAACGATCGTGGTTTCGACGTCGGAGGAGACACCGGTGCCACGGGTGCGGAACAGCGAATCCATCTCGTCGAAGAAGACCACCACCGGGCTGCCGTCCGATGCCTTCTCGCGGGCGCGGGCAAAGATCAGCCGGATATGGCGCTCGGTTTCGCCGACATATTTGTCCAGCAGCTCAGGGCCCTTGATGTTGAGGAAGTAGCTGCGGGTCCCTTCGGAGCCCCCGCGTTCCAGGGCACGGGCAGCCAGCGAATTCGCCACTGCCTTGGCGATCAAAGTCTTGCCGCAGCCGGGAGGACCGTAGAGCAGGATGCCCTTGGGCGCCTTCAGCCCGTGCTCGCGGTAGAGGTCCGGGTAGAGGAACGGCAGTTCCACAGCGTCCCGGATCTCGTCGATCTGCGGGCCAAGGCCGCCGATATCCTGGTAGGAAATATCCGGCACTTCCTCAAGGATCAGGTTCTCGACCTCGCTGCGCGGAATCTTTTCCAGCGCATAGCCCGTCCGGGAGTCGATCGAAACGGCATCGCCCACACGAATCCGCTCCCGCAGCAATTCGCCGGAGAGTTTGACGACCCGCTCTTCGTCCGCCCGCCCGATCACGAGGATCCGGTCAGGACCAAGGAGCTCCTTGATCGTGACCAGTTCGCCGGAGCGCTCGAAGCCGAGCGCGGCAATGATGGTGAGGGACTCGTTCAGGAGCACTTCCTGGCCCGGATTCAACTGGGCGAGGTTGATCAGCGGACTGACGGCCACGCGCAGCTTGCGCCCGGACTGGATAATGTCCACGCTTTCCTGGGTGGTCGCCGTCGTGCTGACACCGGTCCGCGGCGGCTGCTTCTGGTTGACCTGCAGGATCGTGGCGAAGCTGAAGGGCGTCTCGCCGTCCCGCTCCAAGGCGGCCTTGAGGCGGACAATTTCGGCTTTCGCGGACTCCAGTGTGGCAACCAGGCGGGAGTTGTTCGCGGTGGCTGCTGCGAGTTGCTTGTCGAGGTTGCGGATCTTGTCCCTGAGGACGTTGACCTGCCGCTGCGCGATGGTCAGTTCGGTTGCCTGTGGTGCAGCCGGTACCGGATCGTTGGCTTGGTTCTGTTCGTTCATCACCGCAACCTTCTCTCTGGAGTCGGGGACCCTTCCTAAGACCCTAACCTCCGATGCCCGTGACAGACATCTATTTGAGAAGGAAACGCTGAACTCGTTCGGGTAATTCCATGCTTGACCGGACTAGGTAAAATGCCCGGCCGAAGCGGCATTCCGCCGGGCTTAGGGTAGGACGCGACTTAGTCCTTGTCCCGGTCCTTGAACGCGCCGCGCTGGACCGTGGAGGCGGCGTCCTTGGCCGCCCGCCGCAGCTTGCGGTCTGAGACGACGCGTTCACCAAGGGTCTCCGGGCTCCAGTCGCCGTCGCGCGGGGTCCAGGTCTGCAGGTCCTCATCGCTGAACTCGGTCTTCGACGGCCGCCGTTTCGGGCTGATGCCGGTCACGCCTTCGGCAAGCCGGCGCGCCGTGAGCAGGAAGCCGGTGTGGGCGACCATCCGGTGATCCGGACGCACGGCCAGGCCTTCCAGATGCCAGCCGCGGACCATGGATTCCCAGGCATTCGGCTCGGTGAAACGGCCGTCCGCCCTGATGGCCTCGGCCGTCCGCGAGAGCTGGGTGACGGTAGCAACGTAGTTGATCCAGACGCCGCCGGGGGCCAGCACCGTGGCCACCGCGTCGAGGCATTCCCAGGGGGCCAGCATGTCCAGGACGACCCGGTCCACGCTGCCGGGCTCCTCCTGCTTGACGACCTCGTCCTGGAAATCGCCGATGCTGATGTTCCACGCCGGATGGGCGCCGCCGAAGATCGTCTCCACATTTCCCCGGGCCACCTCGGCGAATTCCTCACGGCGTTCAAAGGAATGCAGGTAGCCCTGGTCCCCCACTGCCCGCAGCAGCGAGATGCTCAATGCGCCCGAGCCGACGCCGGCCTCCACCACGCGTGCACCGGGAAAGATGTCTGCCATGGTGATGATCTGTCCGGCGTCCTTCGGGTAGACCACGGCAGCGCCGCGCGGCATCGAGAGCACGAAGTCGGAGAGCAGCGGCCGCAGCGCCTGGTACCGGTGGCCGGTGTCGTTGCTGACCACGCAGCCTTCCGGCTGGCCAATGACGGCATCGTGGGCCAGCAGGCCCTTGTGCGTATGGAAGGCTCCGCCGGGGGTCAGCGTGACCGTGTTCATCCGGCCTTTTTCGTCCGTCAGCTGGACGCGTTCGCCGGGGCGGAAGGGACCGCGGCGCTGATCGGCTCCGGTGGGGCTGGTGGCAGGACTCATGCTTCGACTACTTCCGGTTGGTGGCAGGAACCCGGGACAGCGGGCTTGACGATTCTATGCTGGCGGCAGGAGCGTGCACCTGCGCTTGGCGTTACCGGTTGCGGCCGGTAATCGCGCGCACCACGGCGTCTTGGTCGAGCAGCCCGGTGACATAGCCGTCCTGGTCAACGACGGCGTATTCGGTGCCCGACAGCGCGGCAAGGTACTGCACGAGCTCCTGTCCGGCGGCCCATTCGGGGACGTAGGCCCCCGGCGCCAAGGCCCGGGCGGCGGCGGATGCGGCAGTGCCGGCGGCGCCTGCGTCCGGAACCTGCTGCAGGGCAACAGGGTCGACGATCGCCTCAGGCTGGCCGGTGGGCGCTGTCAGTACGACGGCGGAGCCCGGGTTTTGGTGCAGGGTTTCCCTGACCTGGGCAACAGAGGCCGTGGCGGGGACACCGACCGCCGGGCGCTTCAGCGATCCGGCGTAGACCTGAGGGAGGCGCAGCCTTAGCTTGGCATTGGTGATCGCGGCACTGGCACCCATCCACAGGAAGCCCCCGACCAGCACCATAATGACCACGATCTGGAGATCCGGCTGGCGGCCCATCAGCAGTGGCCAACCGAGGACGGCGAGCACGGTGAGGACGACAATGATCCGGCCTGCCCAGCCTGCCGCCAGAGTGCCCTTCTCCTGGCTGCCGGTCGCCCGCCAAACCGCGGACTCCACCAAGCGGCCGCCGTCCAGCGGCAGGCCGGGAAGGATATTGAACAGCGCGACCAGGAAGTTGGCCCAGACAAAGATGTCGGTCAGCAGGTAGCCAACCGGGCTGGTGCGCATCAGGGGCAGCACGAGAATGCCCGCGCCGGCCAGGGCGAAGTTGGCCGCGGGACCGGACAGGGCCACCATCAGGGACTTGCCCGGAGTGGCCTTGAAACTCGCGAACTGGGTGTGTCCGCCCCAGAGATTGAGGACGATCTTGGCGGTTGGCCAGCCGAAGATCCGCGCGCTGACGGCATGGGCAAGTTCGTGCACCAATACGGAGATGAGCAGCAGCACAGCGTAGCCGAAGGCGACGATATAGGCGCCGATGCCCAGGCTGGGGATGGCCCGCTGGACCTGCGGGCCGAAGGTGATCACGATGAACGCGGCGATGATGAACCACGAGTAGGCCAGGACGACCGGCACCCCGGCGATCCGTCCCAGCGGAATGCCTTCGCGGCGTTCGGGCTCGGGCTCCGGGGTGG
>NZ_ANPE02000068.1 GCF_000328305.2 Arthrobacter crystallopoietes BAB-32
GGGCGGAGCGGCCGGGGGCAGCGGGCCGGAGGCGGCCGTCGTCGTCGTCGAAGGCGCTGGGGCTGGCTCCCCTTCCGCTGCTCCACGGTCCGGAGCTGCGGAGGACGATGTTGACAGCGACAGTGCCGGCCCGGCAGAAGACTCCACCGGCGCCGTCACTCCCGCGGCTTCCAGCCAAGCAGCCGACGAAGGGCATTCGCCCGAGGTGCCGGACGCCTCCGGCGCAGATGACGCCGGACCGGAAGCAACAAAGGGCCAAGAAGCTACGACGACGGCGATTCCCATCGTGGAGCCCGGCTCCCGCACCTGATTACCCGGTCACCGGCGCACAGGCCGCACGGACAATCCCTTCCAACTCCGATTCGTCCGCCAGATCATGTGGCCTGACTGTCTTGTCGGCCGAGACGTAGTAGAAGGCAGCCTTGACCTGGGACGGCTCGACGTCCTGCAGGCGTGCCCAAGCCAACCGGTAGACGGCCAGCTGCACCGCTCTGACCGCCAGCTTCTCCGGCGAGGGAGGCGTCCCGGTTTTCCAGTCCACCAGCTCCCATGTACCGTCGGCATTCTGGAACACGGCATCAATCCTGCCGCGGACGACTACCTGGTCTACCTTCGTTTCGACTGGGACTTCGATCGCTTTCGGCGACCGGTCAGCCCACTCCGAACGCTTGAAGGTTTGCATCATGGCCGCAAGATCGTAGGCCTCGTCGACATGCGTGTCGGCGGGCAGGGACACTTCATCCAGGTCCAACATGCCGGTAGTACCGAAGTACTCCTCCACCCATGTGTGGAACGCCGTTCCTTTACGCGCAGCCATGCCGGGCTTGCGCGGAACAGGCCGGCGGAGCGATCGGATGACGTCAGCCGGATTGTCCTTCAGCTCCACCAGCAGCGAAGCCGAGATGTGGGCTGGCAGCTCAACATCATTGCCGTGACGGGGCGCATTGTGGTCCTGCAGCAACAACTGTGCCTCCCGCGTCCAGGGACCGTCAGCTCTTAGCGTCCGTTTTGCGGCTATTGCCTCCAACACGGCTTCGGCTGCCTGTTCGACCGCCTTGCGCCGCCCGGGCCGGGCAGGTTGCTCGCGGCCGGCACGGGAGATGCGGGGACCCTCAAGGGGGTCGTAGGGCCAAAAGGCCGTTTCGACTTCCGAGCGGGCGGGATTGGCATCACCCAGTTCCTCATCTGCGCACCAGCAGGCGACCTCAGCCGACTGCGGCTGCTCTTCGGCCAGTTCGGTCAAGGCGGTCAGGAAGACCGACGGAGCCGACGGCTTGGACCTGCTGCCGCACCAACCCGCGGAGCTGACCACCAGCAGGTGCTTGGCGCGGGTATACGCGACATAGGCGAGCCGCCGCTCTTCCTGCTCGCTGTGGTGTTCTGCCTCCGCCTTGTAGTCCAGCTCCGCATTGAACCAGGACAGCTGGTCCGGCTGGTCGCTGTCCCACTGCGGCAGATCCGCCCGGTCTCCCCGGAGCGGCCATGGCAAAGCATCATTCCCACTGCTCCACCGGCTGTTCGAAGTGCTCGGGAAGTCGCCGGCGTTGAGTCCCGGAACGAACACGGCATCCCACTCCAGGCCTTTAGAGGCATGCACCGTGAGCAGCTGCACGGCGTCGGGGCTGACTTCGACCTGCGCCACGTCGAGGCCTCCTTCTTCCGCAGCCGCGACCTCAAGCCAGGCCAGGAAGGCCAGCAGGTCCACACGCGGGGCTGTCTGCATGAAGGCCGCGGCTGCGTCCTGGAACCCGTCCAAGTTGCGCCGGGCTTGATGGATCGACACCCCTGGTTTCGAAGCGACTTCGATGTCAAGCAACATGGACCGTTCTACTTCGCCGAGGAGCAGCAACAAGTCATCGCCGACGAAGGTACGCAACTCCCGGATCTCGGCGCCGAGCCTTTCCAACCGGGCTAGTCCGGTTTCGGACAGACTCCGTCCGTGCCGGGAGGACCATCCGGGCTTGGGCAACCTGTCCAAGGCTTCAACCAAAGAAGCTGCTTCCACGAGGTCTTGCTGCACTACGTCGGGTGCAGGCTGTTCATCATCGTCCAGGTCCGCCGGAACCCGATGCTCGGCGGCCCGGCGACGCTGGCTTTCCAGATACCTGGACCAGTCGGCGAAGGCCATCAGATCCGCAGGGCCCAGACGCCAGCGGGCACCCGCGAGCAGGCGCATCAGGGCGTCTGAACGGCCGGGATCGGCCAGCACGTGCAATGTAGCAACGAGGTCGACAATCTCCGGCTGGCTCAGCAATCCTGCCAGTCCGACGATCTCGAAGGGAATGCCCCTTGCCTCCAAAGCACGGGCGATGGAAGGAATCTGGGCCCTCCGCCTGCACAATACGGCCGTAGAGACTGGCTCGGCGGCACCGCTTTCAGGATCACGGGCATAGACGGTCCGACGTGCAGCTGCCACTCGTTCCGCCACATATTCGGCTTCCTCTACGTCCGTGCGGAACCGGGCCAGCAGAACCCGCCCGTCCCCCGCTCCGGGCCGCGGTTGCAGAGGAGGCACCTCAATTCTTGCCGGATTTGGCCGGTTAGGATCCACCTTGTTCAGCGGTGCTGCCGCCCGGTTGGCCATCGCGAGGACATTGACGCTGTTCCGCCAGGCTATGGTCAGGAAACTGGCCGGTGCGGGGGCGCGGCCTCCATCCTGTTGGACAACGGGGAAATGCTGGCGGAAGGCAAACAGTTGCCCTGCGGAGGCTCCCCGGAATCCGTAGATGGACTGGTTTGGGTCGCCCACCGCGGTGACAGCGTGGCCGGCTCCGAAAAGTTCAGAGAACAGCACCATCTGCGCGTGCGAGGTGTCCTGGAATTCGTCCAGCAGCACAACTTTGTAGCGTGAGCGTTCCATGTCCCGGGCCTGGGGCACTTCCCGGGCGATGGTAGCGGCCAAAGAAACAAGGTCCCCGTAGTCCAGCACTCCACGCTCACGCTTGGCCCTACTGTAGTCCTCGGCCAGGCCAGCCACGGTGATCCGGGTCTTGAGCCGATTGAGCAGCGTTGTGACGGCTGCCTTGGGCTGTCGAGTGCTGCCTTCGACGTATGGGAGCGCCTCTACGCGTTGGGCTTCCTGGTGCAGGAAGTCCATGGCCTCGGCCGGCGCAACCAGATGCTCGGAGCACTCGCTGGCAAATTGCATGACAGCCTTGATCAGCGTGGCTTTCGCCCCGGTCAGGTGGCCGATGTCCCCTTCATATGCCTCAACCACTTGGCTTGCGAGCTGCCACGACTGGGCGTTGCCAAGCAGGACAACGTCCCGCTCAATTCCGAGCCGCAGCCCGTAGTCGGACACGAGTCCATTGGCGTAGGAGTGGTACGTGGAGACTTTCGGTTCCAGCAATTCGCTGGCATCCCCGCCTCCGGGCAGCAAGCCATGCCGCTCCAGTTTCGCTAGCTGGCCGCGGATCCTTGCAGCCAGCTCCCCTGCGGCCTTTCGGGTAAAGGTGACGCCGAGGATTTCGTCCGGCCGCACGAGACCGTTGGCCACGAGCCACACGACCCGGTCCGCCATGGTCGCTGTCTTGCCCGATCCCGCCCCTGCGATCACAAGGAGCGGCTGGAGTGGCGAACTGATGATGCCGGACTGTTCCGGTGTGGGCTGGTGCTGGCCGAGTTTCGTGGCCAGCTCCTCGGGTGAAAACGTCGTTATCGACTGTTCCACGCTCATTCAGTGACCTGCTTTCCTTCGCTGCACAGCGGACAGACACCTGGCAGCCGGCAGCCGTGGGAGCCGTTGCCTGCCTTCAACGGGTCGTGGCGGGCTTCGAACCTGGTGCCGGCCATGAGGCCGGCGGCCTCATGAATCAGCGGGGTAGCCCAGTCCTGCTCTTCCTTCAGAGGCTCCTGCTGCTGAACTCCCACCGTCTTGGTGTCCTTGCCCAGCTGGACTAGCGCAGCGCCGCCGGAGGATTGCGATGCTTGGGATCCGCCGTCGTCGAAGGCCCCGGCAAGAATGGCTGCCTGGTAGCTGCCCAGCTGCGGATGCTGTTCTACGTCCGCCGCTGTGGGCGACGATTTGCCCGTCTTGAGGTCAACAATGACCAACCTTCCCTTGGCATCGATTTCAAGACGATCGACTTGGCCGCGGAGCCGTGCCACCCGGTCCGGTCCCTGAAGGTCCACCGAGAAATCCTGTTCGACAGCGACTAGCCTGCGGCCTTCCGTTCGCATTTGGATAACGTACGCCGCCAGTTTGCGAACCATCTTTTCGGCCCGCTCGAAATCCAGGCGCCCTTCCCAGTTTTCCTTCATCCCCAGGGTGGGCCATCTGCGGATCAATTCCTCGACATACTCTGTGCCTGTGGCATCGGGCATGTCCTGGGCAATTCCGTGCACCAATGTACCGAGGCTTCGCGCGAAGTCCGTGGCCGCCTCTCCCCCGGCGGCTTGGACGAACCAGTCAAGGGGCGACTTCTGGACGGCTTCCACTTTCGACGGTGATACCGGGACCGGCTGTCCTTCCGGCACAACAGGTTCCTCCGTGCTCAGGGGCAGCAGTCCCCACCATTGGGACGGATGCGCCCCCGGCACCGGGACAGCGCTGGATGCCAGCATGGACAGCCCGGCAGCGGCCTCGCCCGCCAGTTCCGGCGAGGCCTGCCCCTGTTGGGCCCACTGCCGCAGCTCTGCGGCCAAAGCCCGAAGCGTTCGGGGCCGCATGACCTTGGTCGCTGGCCGCTGCGTGTCCTCATCAAGCCATGGATCGACCAAGTCCAGGAAGCCGGAGGGTTGGGCTTCCTCCGACTGCACTGCCGTGCACACGAGGATGCGTTCGGCCCGGGAAACGGCAGTCGAAAAGCTGCGCAGCTCGTCGTAGCGTGTCTCCCTGAGACTGGCCGGCCGGATCGATTTGACGCGCCCGTTCCAGCCCGCCCTCCAGGGCATCGACGAACTGGGTACTGCCCAGCAGTTCCCCGCGCAGCCGGGTGTTCGGCCACACGCCGTCCTGTACGCCGGCGATGATCACCATTGGCCAGCTCCGGCCGGCGGCGGAAGCCGGGGTGAGCAGCTCCACGGCATCCTGGAGTTGGGCCCGCGGCGCCAAATTGTCCATGGGCAGTTCCTGGTTCAGCAGGTACTCCAGGAACTGTCCCGGACTCGATCCGGGCAGCTGGTCGACATAGCGTTCCGCCGTATGGAACAGGGCCATCATCGCGTCAAGGTCGCGGTCGGCACGAGCTCCCGCAGGTCCACCTTGGAACGCCTGAGCACTCCAGCGATCCGCCAAACCCGAAGCGGACCACAGTGCCCAGAGCACCGTCTCGGCATTGGCACCGGGTTGCTGCGCCGCGTGCCTTCCGGCGGACAACATCCGTCCAATGCGCTTCGCCGGGGCGGCTTCGCGTCCCAGCCCCGCAAGCAGCTCGGGGAACAGAAGCGCCTCGACGAGCAGGTCGTCACTTCTCCGGCCGCCTCCACCCATGAGCTCCTCCCGGCGCAACGACTGGCGGAGCCTGCGAAGATCGATGGCGGTGGCCCCTCCCAGACGTGAGGTCAGAAGGTCCACAGCGCGCTCCGGAGTGAGCAGGCCTTCGTCCAGCACGATGGCCATGGCGTCCAACAGCGGACGGACGGCGGCCTCGTCGCGCACGGCGGTCTCGGCCACAGGAACCTTCACGGCTATACCTTGGCCGGTGAGGTAGCGGGCGAGCTGTGACAGCTGGCCTCCGGTCCGGACGATGACAGCGATCTGGTCCAGCCCGAAGCCGTCGAAAAGCTTGGCTTCCATGATGCGTTGGGCGACGTAGCGCTGCTCGTGCACTGGAGAAGCGACAAGATGGACGCCGAGCTGCGCGCTTGAACCGTCTCCGGATTCCTCGCAAACCAGGGTCCGGGCCTTCTGTGCCCCCGGTACCAGCGAAATGCGTGACGCGATCCGCTGCCACGCTTGGGCTAGTGGTGCGGCCATCCGGTGTGATTCCGTCAGCTCCATGATGCGCAGTGGCGAATCACCCGGAGCCAACAGTTCGCGCAGCCGGACAAGCAAGTCGGGCCGGGCGCCGCGGAATCCTTGGACGACTGTGTCCGGTGACGCCGTCGCAACAACGTCTTTTCCCTCGGCGAGGACCGCAAGGAACTCATAGACCGCTGGATTCGCTTCCTGCAGATCGTCGACAAGGATGAGGTCAAGGCGCCCGCGCTCCCGAGCCAGAAAGTCCGGATCGTCAAGCAGGAGCTGGCGGGCAGCCGTGATGATCCCGGCAGGATCAAATGCCTCCGGCATCCTGAGGTCGATGAGGTCGCGGTACTCGCGGAACAGCGCGGCCGCCGCGCACCAGTCCTCGCGGCCAAGGGCGGCGCCCAGGGCCTCCAATTGTTCGGCCGTCGCCCCATATTCGATTACGCGGTCGAACAACTGGCGGATTTCCTGCCGGAATCCGCGGGTTTTCAAAGCGTTTTCCAGATCCTGCGGCCAATTGATCCCGGCGCCTAGCCCCGCTCGGTGGCCCTGCAGCAGCTCAGCGATGATCTGGTCCTGTTCGGGCCCAGACAGCAAGCGCGGGGCCCGGCCGATCAGCGGCAGCCGCCCCTCTGCCCGGGCCCGGCGGATGAGGTCGAATGCATACGCCGCCCATGTCCTGGCCGGGGTTGTACTCAGGCTGCGGTCCAGTCGCGCTGTCAGTGCGTCCCGTAATCGCGCGGCGTGCAGTCTCGAAGGCGCAAGCATCAAAATGCGCGCGGGGTCCAGACCGTGCCGGGCAACCCGCTCCACTGCCAATTCCGTCAGGACGGTTGATTTGCCCGTTCCGGGCGCGCCGTAAACGAGCACTGGACCGCAGTCTGCAGGCAGCGCCGCCACTGCCTGTTGCTCCGGATCCAGCTGGGGGGCGGCAGCCAGCGAGCGGCGGGGAGGAACCAGCCGCAGGCTTTCCTGGAGATCCATCGTTGTGCTCACGGCTCCATTCCAGCAGTTGGCTCTGACAACTTTCGTCCCAACACGTCCATGCGTTCAATGTCACCGCGCGCGGGGAGCCATCTTGCAGCGTGCATGTCCACGCGACGGCCGGCGCCATGCTCCGACCGGTAGCGGGCGATTAGAGGTGTCCGTTCGACTCCGTACTGCTGCGACGCCCGTTCCACGAGTTCACGGGGCAAAGTGCCATCAGCGCGGACGATCCGCCACCAAGGCGTCCCTGATCCGAAGCGTGCCATCACACTGCCAACCTGCCTGGGCCCTCCCGTGCCAAGCAGTTCGGCAACGTCCCCGTAGGTCAGGACCTTTCCCGGCGGAACCATTGACGCAACTTCAAGAACGGCATCAACGAAGTCCGGGCGCATGACCTCTACTTTAGGGTCGAGCGAGTACCAGTCCTCCACATGCCGCGCCGCGCGGAGGTATTCCACATACCGCGCAGCCTCCCGGGGACTGTCCCACCCGGCCGATACCGTGGGCAGCATGATTAGCTGGCATGAACTTCCCCGCGCGGCCTTCGACCTCGAAACGACCGGACGGGATCCGCTCGAAGCGCGGATCGTTACTGCATCCATCATTCTTGTCGACGGCGCTGGCCAACCGCTACAGCAACATGAATGGCTTGTCGATCCCGGCATAGAGATCCCCCTGGAAGCCAGCGCGATCCACGGTGTCACCACGGAACAAGCCCGTTTCGGTGGCCAACGTTCAGTGGATGCGGTAGCGGAGATTTCCTCTGTCCTTGGCGGCTTCTTCGCCGCCGGTGTTCCCGTTATAGCGTTCAACGCCTCCTACGATTTCACCGTGCTGAAATCCGAATGCGACCGGCACGGACTGCCAGGCTGCCCGGCACGGCCCGTAATCGACCCATTCGTGCTGGACAAGCAGGTGGACCGTTATCGCAGGGGCAAGCGAACTCTGACAGCCTTGAGCTTCTTGTATGGGGTTCGACTCGACGCGGCCCACACTTCCGCGGCAGACGCGCTGGCGGCTATTGGTGTTGCGGATGCCCTTGCTGCAAAGTATTCGGAGCTGAGGATGGACCCGAAGGAGTTGCATGATGCCCAGATCGGCTGGTGTGCGCGGCAGGCCGCGGGCCTGCAGCAGTGGCTGCGGCGCACAAATCCGGATGCGTCGGTCGATGGTCGCTGGCCGCTGATCGAGGCCGGGGAACCGGTGCCCGTTATCGCCGCAGGCCGGTAGGACGGGAGCAGGCGCGTTGGATTCGGCATGCAGGGCGGTGCTGTCATAATTTAACCTGTCCGTTTCCTGCGCCCTCCGGCCAGGACCATCCCTACCGCCTGAGGATCTATGATCACTGTTTCCGACCTGCGCAAGGTCTACAGGCAAGGCAGCCGCGAAATCGTTGCCCTCGACGGTGTCAGCCTGCAGGTGCCGAAAGGCTCGATCCACGGGATTGTCGGTCACTCCGGTGCAGGCAAATCCACTCTGGTACGCTGCCTGACTTTGCTAGACGCCCCAACATCGGGCACTGTCAGCATCAACGGTGCGGAACTGAGTTCGGCTCATGATGCGGATTTGCGCGCCGCCAGGCGACGCATCGGCATGATCTTCCAGCACGCCAACCTCATGGACTCGCGGACCGCTGCCCAGAATGTCGCTCACCCGCTGGAAATCGTCCGCACCCCGAAGAACAGCATCCGTGCCAAGGCGGCTGAGCTGCTGAAGCTGGTCGGCTTGGAGGGTTTCGAGGACGCCTATCCGTCCCAGCTGTCCGGCGGACAAAAGCAGCGTGTAGGCATCGCCCGGGCGCTCGCCTCGGATCCCGATGTACTGCTCTGCGACGAGCCGACCTCCGCACTGGACCCGAAAACCACCGAAGAAATCCTGGTCCTGATCAAGGAACTGACCGAGCGCCTCCAACTGACGGTCCTGGTCATTACCCACGAGATGCATGTGATCAAGCGCATCTGCGATTCGGTCTCGCTGCTGGAGGGTGGACGGGTTGTCGAGCACGGTCCGCTGCGGGAAGTAGCAGCCGATCTGGGCAGCAATCTCTCGCGCACCCTACTCCCCCTGCCTGCTGCGGAACCGCTTGGGACGGGCGTCGTACTGGAAATACTTTTCTCCGGCGACAGCGCCTCCGCGCCCATACTCAGCACTGCGGCGCGCAAGTTCGACCTGGATCTGAACGTCCTGGCCGGCAGTGTCGAGTCGCTGGCCGATGTACAGTTCGGCCATCTGCGCATCCAGTTGCCGGAAGGTGCCGATCCGGAACCTGTGGTCGGCTATCTGCGGGGGCAAGGCGTGTCGGTGAAGGTTGCCGGAAAGGAAGCAGCATGAACCTGATCGAGGACCTGACGACTAACCCGGGCATCACCAGGGCGTTGCCCGAGGCCATCACGGACACGCTGCTTATGGTGTCGGTTTCCGGCCTTTTCACGCTCGCGATCGGACTCCCGCTGGGCATCTTCCTGTACACCAGTGCACCGGGAGGGCTGCGTCCCATGCCCGTGACCAACCGGATCGTCTCCGACATCATCGTCAATATCACCAGGTCCATTCCATTCGCCATCCTGATGATTTCCCTGATCCCGCTGGCACGCGTCATCACGGGATCCTCGATCGGACCGCTGGCAGCGTGCGTGTCGTTGACCATCGGTACGGTGCCGTTCTTCGCGAGGCTGGTCGAGACGGCACTCCGCGACGTGAATTCCGGCAAGATCGACGCCGCATTGGTCATGGGCTCCACCCGCATGCAGATCGTTTCCAAGGTCCTGGTGCCCGAAGCACTGCCTGGCCTGGTAGCAGCCCTGACGACGACGTTGGTCACCTTGGTGGGCTATTCAGCCATGGCGGGGCTCACCGGCGGCGGTGGTTTGGGCCAGCTGGCCTACAACTACGGCTTCCAGCGTTTCGACACACTGGTCATGCTCGTCACGATCGTGCTGATGGTCATCCTGGTCCAGGCAATCCAATGGATAGGCGACGGCGTTTCCCGCCGTGTCGACCACCGGAGCGCCGCTACCGCCGGCCGAAAGGCACGCCGCCACGAGCCGAAGGCCGCCGTCTGACGCTGATGAAGGCTCCACGAAAGCCGCCGCACCAACCTAAGCTTCCTGTTCCGGTTCCGGCCGGTGCAGAAGATTGCAGCCAGTAGCCGCTAGCTGCACCACGTCCGGTCCGCGCGCCATGCCGGGCCGGGTTATTCGAAAGGAACGCACGCAGATGCGTAGAACACTCACCCTCCTGGGCACCGGCGTAGCCGCTGCCTTGGCGTTGACGGCTTGCGGTGGATCCGAGTCCACCCCCAACGCCACTCCCGACCTCGCCAATCCCGTAACTGTCACCGTTGGCGCCGGCCCGGTACCGCATGCGAGGATCCTGGAGTTCATCGATCAGAACCTGGCGCCGGAGGCCGGCATTGACCTGGAAATCCAGGAGATGACCGACTACCAGACCCCGAATATTGCCTTGAACGACGGTTCGATCGACGCCAATTACTTCCAGCATCTGGCGTTCCTTGAGCAGCAGATGACCGACAAGGGCTACGAGTTCGAGCACGGCGAGGGCGTCCACATCGAGCCCTACGCCGGCTTCTCCTCCCAGCACGAGAGCATCGAGGACATTCCCGACGGCGCGACCATCGCGATCACCAACGACCCCGCCAACCAGCCGCGAGCCCTGAAGATGCTCGAAACGGCCGGCCTGCTCAGCGGTATCGAGGAAGACAGCGCCGCTTTGACGCTGACCGAGGAACAGAACCCTAAGGGCCTGAAGTTCGAGGAGAACCAGCCCGAGATCCTGCTGCCGCTGATCGAAGATCCCGAAGTCGATCTGGCCATCATCAACGGCAACTTCATCCTCGAGGCCGGAATGAGCACCGACGAGGCACTCGTCGTCGAATCCACCGAGAACAATCCGTACGCCAACTTCCTTGTTTGGCGCGCCGGCGAGGAGACTCCTGCCATCGCCAAGCTCGAGGAACTGCTGCATACTCCCGAGGTGAAGAGCTACATTGAGGAGACCTGGCCCAGCGGCGACGTCTTCCCGGCCTTCTGACCTGCTCTACCTGGACTCGATAGACTGCGAGGCCCGGAAGCCCCCGCGGCTTCCGGGCCTCCTGCTGTCGGGAAGGATTTCGGCTGGAGTCAGCTGCGACTGCCGCCCGCCCTGGTTTCGGCAGGCATGTCTTCTTCGTAGCCGGACATGACGCGGATGATGACCCAGCCGACGGCGGCAATCGGCACGGCGAGGATGCCGCCAACAATACCGCCCAGGATCGTACCTGCGGCCAGAGCCAGCAGGATGACCAGGGAGTGCAGGCTCACCGAGCGGCCCATTACTACAGGCTGCAGCAGGTTGCCTTCCAGCTGGTTCACGACGATCACGACGGCGACCACAACGAGGGCGGCTACCGGCCCGTTGGCCACGAGTGCGACCAGGGCCGCAAGGATGCCGGCGACAGTGGCACCGACGATCGGGATGAACCCGCCGATGAAGATCAACACGGCCAGCGGCAAGGCCAGCGGGACCTGCAGGATCAGGAGCGCGAGTCCGATGAACACCGCGTCGACCGCAGCCACAATGGCGGTGCCGCGGACATAGCTGCCCAGCACCTCCATGGCTTGGCTTCCCGCCCGCTGCATTTTGCCCCGGCGCCGGCCAGGCACCCACCGGAGCAGGAAGGCCCAGATGCGGTCGCCGTCCTTGAGGAAGTAGAACAACACCACTGCCATCAGCACTGCACCCGTAACCACCTCGGCCGCCGTCGACAATCCGCTCAGCGCACTACGGCGCGCCGAAGAGCTGCTCAGGAAGTCGACAATGCCGGCGATCGCCTCATCGATCTGGGCTTGGCTGACAGGCAGCGGGAAATCGGCAAGGAACGCCTGCAGTTGCGACCAGCCCTCGGTGGCCTGTTGGACCAGTTCATCGGCTTCGCTGCGGACGGCGAAGACAATTCCCGTGATGACGCCGCCGAGGACCAGCAGCAGTCCGAAAAAAGTTACAGACGTCGCAAGCGTGCTTGGCCAGCCCAGGTCCCGCAGCTTCCTGACCACGGGATAGACCGCGGCGGAAAGGATGAGCGCGATCAGCACAGGGATGACCACCAGCTGCAGTTGCAGCATGATGTAGATCGACACCGTCGCCAGCGCCAGAGTCAGCAGGATCTGCGCCGACCTGGTCGCCGTCCGCCCCAGGCCGTCGGCCCAAAGGCTCGTCTCCGCCGCAGCCGGCCGGGTACGGTTTTGGTGCGCATCCAGTAGCTGGCGGCGGCGGGTGGCAAGTGCCATCGTGCTCCTTTTATTTGGGCGGTGTGGCAGCCGCCGCGGCTTTGGCTGCCGCTGGCAACGCAGCGTAGACCTTCTCCATCGCCTGGCTGTCGTGCGCGCCGGACAGGAACCAGGCCTCGTAGACCGAAGGCGGCAGATACACCCCGTCGTTCAGCATTGAGTGGAAGAACGGCGCGTAGCGGTAGGCCTCCTGGCCCTGGGCGTCCTCGTAGTTGCGCACGCCGTTCGCGGAGGTGCCGAAGGCCACGCTGAACAGGTTTCCGGCGCGCTGGATACTGTGGTCGACGCCGGCGGCATCCAGTGCCGACGACACAGCCGCCGAGAGCTCAAGCGAGGCGGCGTCGATCCGACCGTATACGTCCGGAGTGGCAGCGGTGAGCGTCGCGATGCCGGCCGCCATGGCAATGGGATTTCCTGACAGTGTTCCCGCCTGGTAGACCGGCCCCACCGGGGCGAGGTAGTCCATGACCTCGGCACGGCCGCCGAGAGCGGCCACCGGCAGTCCGCCGCCGATGACCTTGCCGAAGGTCATCAGGTCCGGGGTGAATGGCGCAGAGCTTTCCGCGGCGCCGCCCGTCAATCCCCAGTAGCCGGCATAGCCGGTCCGGAAGCCGGTCAGCACCTCGTCGAGAATGAGCAGCGCGCCGTGAGCGGACGTAATCCGGGCCAAGCCGGCGTTGAATCCTTCGGCCGGGGTGACAACACCCATGTTGGCCGGCGCGGCCTCCGTGATGACGGCGGCGATACTGTCGCCGTGGCGGGCGAAGGCTTCTTCCACCGCAGCCAGGTCGTTGTACGGCAGGACGAGCGTTTCCGCGGCCGTCGCCTCGGTGACGCCGGCCGAGCCCGGCAGCGCCAGTGTCGCGACCCCGGAACCGGCAGCTGCCAGCAGACCGTCGAGGTGGCCGTGGTAGCACCCGGCGAACTTGATAATGAGGTTGCGGCCCGTGAAGCCGCGGGCCAGTCGGACCGCGGTCATGGTGGCTTCAGTGCCGGTGGAAACCATCCGGAGGCGTTCGACGGCGGCCACCCGCCCCATGATGAGTTCGGCCAGTTCCGCTTCCGCCGGGGTGGAGGCGCCGAAGGACAGGCCGCGGTCGACCGCGGCATGGACGGCTTCGAGTACCGCCGGATGGGCGTGGCCGACAATCGCGGGCCCCAGGAGCAGACAAGATCCACGTACTCGCGGCCGTCGGCGTCCGTCAGATGCGGGCCGGCCGCGGAGACCATCACCGGCGGCGTCCCGCCGACCGAGCCGAAGGCCCGCACCGGCGAGTTCACCCCGCCGGGCATCAGTTTAAGGGCGCGGTTGAACAGTTCCTCAGAGCGGGTCATTGGTTAGTTGCTTTCCTTCAGCCAGCGGGCCATCTCGGCAGCCCAGTATGTCAACACCATATCGGCTCCGGCCCGGCGGATGCCCAGCACGGACTCGAGGATGGCCGCCTTCCGGTCGATCCAGCCGTTGGCCGCGGCGGCCTCGATCATCGCGTATTCGCCGGAAATCTGGTACGCCGCCACCGGCACCGGAGACATCTCAGCGACATCGGCAAGGATATCCAGGTAGCTCATGGCCGGCTTGACCATGACCATGTCGGCGCCCTCCTGCAGGTCCAGCTCGACCTCCAAGATCGCTTCGCGCCGGTTGGACGGGTCCATCTGGTAGGTCCGGCGGTCCCCTTTCAGCTGCGAGTCGACCGCCTCGCGGAAAGGACCGTAGAACGCGGAGGAGTACTTCGCCGCGTAGGCGAGCACCGCGGTGTTCTGCAGCCCGGCTTCGTCGAGGGCCTGGCGGATGACGGCGACCTGGCCGTCCATCATGCCGGACGGGCCCAGGACATCCGCGCCGGCCTGGGCCTGGACGACCGCCATGCGCGCATAGATTTCAAGCGTGGCGTCATTGTCCACGGATCCGTCCGGCGCCAGCACGCCGCAGTGTCCGTGGTCGGTGAACTCGTCGAGGCACACGTCGCTCATGACCACCAAGTCATGGCCGACCTCTGCTTTGACGTCAGCGATAGCTCGGTTCAGGACTCCCTCCGGGTCCACCCCGGCGCTTCCTGCCGCGTCGCGAACGGCCGGCACGCCGAAAAGCATGATTCCGCCCAGCCCCAGTTCAGCGGCCTCGGCCGCTGCCTTGCGCAGGCTCGCGGTGGTGTGCTGGACGACCCCTGGCATCGACTGTAGCGGAACCGGCTCGCTGATCCCTTCGCGGATGAAGGCGGGGAGGATCAGCTGGGAAGGTTCGACCCGGACCTCCGCCGTCAGCTTGCGCAGCGCTGCAGTGGCGCGCAGACGGCGGGGCCGGTGTTGCGGGAAACTCATGGGGCTCCTTCTCCGATGGTGCGGTCTTGGTTCCGGACGGCCGCAAGCAAGGCGTCGGCGATCCCTTCCGGAGTCGGCAGGGCAGCTGTGGCCGCGATGGACATCCCCAGGCGCTGACCTTCCGCGGCGCTGCTGTTGCCGATCGCCACCAGCAGCAAACCATCCGGCAGCTCTGGCGAAACCTGCCGCAGCCGCCGTGCAATGCTGGGCGAGGTCAGCACGACGGCGTCGATCCTCCCGGCGTCCAGCCCGGCTTTGAATTGGTCGACCGTGAGCGGTTCCGGTTCCGGTTCCGCAGGCTGGCCCGCCGGGCCTGCTGATGCCAGGGATTCGGTCAACCGGCGTTCCGGGCGGGCCGGATAATCCACGGTCCGGTAGGCCACGACCGGCAGCACCTGCCAGCCCTTGCCCATCAGCCCTTCGAAAATCGTGTCGGCCGCGATGTCCGCCTGCGGCAGGAACACGTTCGTGCGCAGCGACATTTCGGGCCGGAGCTCCGCCCCTTGCGGCCAGTCCTCCACCAGTCCCACGGCGTCCATGGATCCTTCGGGCACCAGGTCCACCGTTATGCCCTCGGCCTCGAGTGCCCGTGCGGTGGCGCTGCCGACGGCTGCCACCTTGGTGTCGCCGACCAGCCCGGGCAGCGTCCGGTCCAGGCGGGCAGCGCGCTGTTTCAGAGCCCGGACCGTCGTGATGCTGGTGACCACCATCCATTCGAAGCGGCCCTGGCCGAGCATTACCAGCGCCTCGTCCAGTTCCTGGGTGGAGTCCGGTTCCTCGAAGTCGATCAGCGGCAACAGTTCGACGTCAGCTCCGCGCTGGCGCAGTTCGGCAACCATCGCAGCAGCACGGTCCGCGCTGCGCGGCAGCACCACGGTCAGTCCCGCCAGGGGATTTTCGGGATGCCGCCGCGGCCGCTTCAGCTGCATGGTCAACGGGCGGCCAGCGGGGTCAGCTCGGCTGCGCCATCGTCCAGCAATGCTTCGGCCAGCCGGACGCCCAGCCCCACGGCTGCTTCCATACCGTCCGCGGCGACCTCAAGCCGGCGCCGCAGCAACCGCTGGCCGTCCGGGCTGCAGACCACGGCTTCCAGCCCGAGCTTTCCGTCCTCGACGGCAGCCAGCGCGCCGATGGGGGCACTGCAGCCGGCCTCGAGCCGGGCCAGCAGGGAACGCTCCGCGGTCACGGCGAGCCGCGTTGGTTCGTCGTCGTACTCCCGCAGTGCTGCCGACAGAGCTGTATCTGCGTCGGCATCCGCCTGGCGGCATTCCACGGCGAGCGATCCCTGTCCCGGGGCCGGGAGCATGACCGATGGGTCCAGCAGTTCCGTAATCGTGTGCGTGCGGCCCAGACGGGTCAGGCCTGCGGCAGCAAGTACGACGGCGTCCAGGTCGCCTTTCTTGCCATCGATCACTTCCGGGCCGGTCATCCCCCGGACGCGGCCCAGCCGGGTGTCCACGTTGCCCCGGATGTCGATGACTTCAAGGTCCGGCCGGGCCGCCCTCAGCTGCGCCGCCCGCCGCGGG
>NZ_ANPE02000067.1 GCF_000328305.2 Arthrobacter crystallopoietes BAB-32
CTATCTATCTATGGCCACCCGGCCACCCTGTTTCAGCACTCTCTCCCGGGGAGGGAGGGTAATTGTATTTGGGGTAGGTTCCCGGTTACAGATTTACACCCTCTCTCATGGGGGTATGCTGTTTTCCGCGTGGTCAGGGTGGCCGGCCCCTTTTTCGACGACCAATGTGCCTCTGACTAGGGCGTTTACCTTGAAAATCCGGCCACAGGGGGTGTGGCCGACCCGTGGCCGGACGTGGCAAACCGGGTGGTCAGAGCCCCGAAACAGCTCTTTTGACCCCAATTCGGTGCCCATGGACGCATCCGGCGCAGCTGCCGCATGCGATCGCCGAACGCGCTTCGCCCGGGTTCAGCGAGGCTTGTGCCGTCGTTGAAACCTGCTCCTCGAGTCTTCCGGGCCTCGTTGTGCACCGTCGGAGCACCGTCGGAGCAGCCTGTCGAGGCTCGGAACGGCATTGCAGCGGATGTCGAGTGGACCAAAACGGGGTCCGAAACGACTCCCGGAGATGCTTTTAGGACGGCCTAGCAGCAGTGCTTCGCGGTGTTCAGGTGGTCCGATCAGCCTTCCCTGAGCAGCTGGAAGGCATCCGTCTGGAGTGTCCGCGGGGGCTGCCAAAGCAGCCGCGACGCGACGTGCAAGGTGGGGTCTGGAGGCCAGATGGAGGCAGATGCGCAGGGCTCCGTCGGGGTCCCCGGAGTGCCCGTCGAGACCGGGGAAAGGCTCCAACAGGTAGGGGTAGAAGCTGCCGTCGGTGTGGTCATCGAAGCGGATGATCACTTCCAGCTCGAAGGCTGCTGCAGTGAAAATCTGCTCTGCCGGAGCCTCGGCCAGGTGCCCTTCGAGGCAGTATGGGAGGGTTCCTCGCGGCGTTCTCGCAGGACGGTTTCCCGTCACTGTGGCCGCCTCCCAGGGCAAGTCGAAGGGAGAGCGTCGGATGGGCCGCGGGCGGGGCTGCCAAGACGCCTAAAGCTCCGACAGGGTCCGGGGCAGATAAAAGATCTCCGTGTCCCAGGACACGCGCAGTACACCGGAAGTGGAGATGTGGGCTTAGGTGAACCCATCTTCGTCGTCCGGCAAGCGAAGTTTGCGATACTGGGGAAGTGGGAACGGATCTTCCTCTTCCGGCAACCCAAGCTTGCGTGGTGGCGAAATGATGAAGGGGTCTTCCTCGTCTTCTATCGCTTGAGTGGCGTTTTCGCCGGTTTCCCCTGAGCCTGCGTTAGAATCCGGGCGTGCATGACTAGGATCGATCGTTCCGGTGTCGCTTGGACTGCTTGACGTAGGCGAGGCACATTGTTCGGGCCCACGCTCCATGAGGACCGTAACATCGACTCCTAGAACTTTTGCGATGTCCCAGAGTCGCTCGTAGGCGATTGTCCTTTTGCCTGACTCTACATAGATGACTTGGTTCCGACTCATGCCCGCTTCGAGGGCGAGCGCCTCCTGAGAAAGTCCTTGACTTAGCCGTAACTCTCGTATGCGGCGGCCCACTGCGGTGCGGATTTCCGCCCACTTACGTTGCTGGTCTTGCGGCGTTTGCGAAGGGCGAATGGGCACACCCCATGCCACTCGATTCGCACTCGAATGTCTGCTCCTCTAGCGGCGCATGTGTTTGAACTCACCCCATCATGCTTAGCGATGACAATTAGGTGCGCCGTTAGTGATACATTCAGGCCTGTTCCTCAACCGTAGAATGGAGTCCCGCAAATGGGCATGCACGTCCTGCTCGATCTGGCTCAACCGGTAACTCTCCAAGACCTTAAGGACTTCGTGCGGCGTGGAGAAGATTGCGTCGACGACCCGGAAGGAGACATCCGCTGGCAGGTCGCCGAAGACGGCACCCCAAATTGTTTGCTGCTTGAGTTACCGTCTTCGCAAAGCCGGCTCGAGCGGGTAACCAAGGGGGCGAGCCCTGCCCTCTCAATTTCTTATGTCAACCCACTGGCTGAAGCGGCCGCGTCAGAGTCAATCGGTGCCAGTGCCGATGCCGCCCCTGCCCATGGTGGCTAAGCATGCACGAGCTGGTAGATCACAGTGTCGGTCAGTACGTGCTCCAGACTGCTTCGGGTTCTATGATCCTGCTGGACTTCGATCCGCCTACACGCACTTATACCCGGCTGCCAGAAGAATCCCCACCAATCTCTACTGAGGGCTCGCTTTTGAGGTGGCTGACCTGCGCCGTGACTGTGAAACCCTTCGACTGCTGTCTGTCGTGCATGCTGTGGTCGGTGAACGGGCAGTCTTTGCCGTCGACGTCAGGGAAGACGACGTCGTCACGATTCGACGTACCACCCCGGTGCAAAGAATAACTGCACTTACCGGAGGTGACCTCCCGAACCAAGGCTTCTAAGCTGGGCGCTCAAGGCGATGATGCAGCTGCTGGAACACCTAAGCAGTCAAGAACCAGACATGGTTGTTTATCTCCGCCCAGTCCACAGGCATAGGTCTGCCTGGAAACCGGACTTCCAACCAAGTGCACGGTCGGAGGTCTGTGCTTTTCCATGGTCTGTTATCAGCTATGCTTTGAGCGTGCTTTGAGACTGGCAACGTTTGGCCCCGGTGAGTTCCCCCATTTGCCGGGGCCAGTTTTATGCTCTGACCGCGATCAGCTGTGCGACGGCTCGATGAGCCTGCCGCTGAACTCCTGCACCGTGTCCTCGGCGTCAAGACAGCACAGGTCGTCCGGAGCCCAGCAACAGGTCTGCCCGGCCCAGCCTCGGCGGGAAATCATCACTGGCGGCCAGCAGCCTAGCCCGCTCGGCCCGCCAGGCCGTCACCAGACGCGTTGTGCTGTGCTGCACCCCGCCTTCGCCGCGGACCACCAAGGCGTTGAGCGCGTATTCGCCGCCCGCGCCGAGCAGCACCGGAACCGCGTACTCACCCCGATAGACCGTGCCGCGCCGGAACACCGGCTGCCCGACGAGCCACGCCTGCCGGGACAGGAACCGCCCGCCGGTGCGCACGGCGGGGATACCGGCTTCGGCCAGCTGGGCGGCAGCCGTGGTGCGCAGCAGCTCTTCGAGCTTCTCAAGGCCGGCCTCCCGACTGCGCGTCACCAGGGCCAGGGCGGCGCGGTGCTCGGCCATCATTGCCGCCTCGGCCTCGGCGATCTGGGCTGCCCGGCGGGCCACCAGCTCGGTGAACTCTGCCATCCGTCCGTCCCCAATCGCCCCCACTGTAACCGCGCGGCCTGTCAATATCCTTGGGCTCCCGAAGCCCAGACGGACGGCCGATAGGATCGGAGCCATGTGCGGACGCTTCGTGATGTCAAAAGCCTCCTCCGACCTCGTGGCGGCGTTCCACGCCGAACCGACCGGCCCGGAACTCGGCCCCTCCTGGAACATCGCCCCCACCCAGCAGGTCAGCATCGTCACCGAGCGGCTCGACCAGGAAACAGGGGAGATCCGCCGGCTGCTGGAGAACATGCGCTGGGGACTGGTCCTTTGCGGCGCTCTACGAATTCTGGCCCGACCCCGCCCTGCCGGAAGACCACGAAGACAAATGGCTGGCGACCTGCACGATCCTGACCACCTCGGCCACGGACACCCTGGGGCACATCCATGAGCGGAGCCCGGTCATCATCCCGGAGGACTGGCACGAGGACTGGCTGGACGCCAAGACCACCGACAAGAACACGGTGCGGGAGCTGTTGGATGCCCTGCCCGAACCGCACTTGCTCCCTTACGAGGTCTCCGACCGGGTGAACTCGGTACGGAACAACGGCCCGGAGCTCATCGAACCGGTCCCGTCATGACCGAAATCGACGAGGTCCCGCCGCCGCCCAAGCTTCCGGACCTGCCTCGCCGAAAAAATCCGTGACTGCTTCGAGGGCCTTACTGAAAGGCGTCCGGCCCGCTGAAACTTCGATTTCGGAGTGGTTCATCGGACGGCTCTCTTGGCGTCTTCCCCGCACTACCCGATAGCGTTCGCCCGTGAGGCAGCGGGCAACCCACGGTAGCACGGTGCTACCATAGGTTTATGACCAGGACCAGCCAGCCGACCCGCCTCCCCTCGGATGTGTACGAGTCCGCCGTTGCAGCAGCGCGCGTCGCCTCGCGGACGGTGCCTCAGCAAATCGCGCACTGGGCGCGCATTGGCCGCGAACTGGAGATGTCACCGCAGGTAAACCACCGGGCAATCGCCCGGGTTCTTTCCGGCGCCGACTCCTATGACTCATTGGGCGAGCAGGAGCAGGCGATCGTCCGCGAGGAATGGACTGAACGCGTGACTGCTCTGCGCGAGGAACTGAACTACGAAGCCGCATTCGCCGCGGCAGGAGAGCCCTACTCCGAGGCCGACGAGGACGGCAACGTCGTCGTGCGCCGGGCTCGCGGCTGATGCCCCTGCTGCATCTGCTTGCAGGACCCAACGGCGCCGGAAAGTCCAGCTACGTTCGCGACGTCCTCGCACCGGCCACCCACCTGCCGTTCATCAACGCCGACGAGATCGCGGCCTCGCGGTGGCCCGATGCGCAGGCAGAGCACGCATACGAGGCCGCACAGATTGCAGAGGCGCAACGACGCGACCGGATCGCTGCAGGCGAGTCCTTTATCTCGGAGACAGTTTTCTCGCACCCGAGCAAGGTCGAACTCGTCTCCGACGCCATGGTTGCCGGCTACCTTGTGCATCTGCACGTGATCATGGTCCCCGTCGAGCTCACGGTTCAGCGCGTACGCGAACGAGTGCGTCGCGGCGGCCATGCCGTGCCTGAACAGAAGATCCGCGATCGATACGATCGTCTGTGGGGACATATCGCCTCGGCGATCCGGATCGCGACGTGGCCGAGGTGTTCGACAACAGCAGCGCACGCACTCCGTTCCGGTTGTGTGCGAACTACCAGCAGGGTGCACTCATCGGCACACCCAGCTGGCCGAAATGGGCACCCGGCGAGCTGCGCGGATAACCCGCCCGATTGGCCCGAGTACTTAGCATCGGGGATGCTTCAGGCCGGTATCCTGTGGCGTGAACCACTTTCACATTTGCGTCTATCCGTTGGGGATTTTCATGAAACGATTCGCCTCCGTCCTGCTTGCCGCCGGACTGGTCCTTGGCGGCGGTGTCGCCGCCATTCAACCCGCCCAGGCCGCGCCGGCCGTGCAGATCCAGACGGCCACTACGGTCCGCACTGCGATCACCGCGCAGCCGAAGAGCCAGACCGCCGTGCACGGCTCCACGGTCAAGCTTTCCGTCTCCGCCAGGGGCACGTCGCTGAAGTACCAGTGGTACAAGAAGGGCCTGACGTCGAAGGCCTGGTCGAAGATCTCCGGCGCCACCTCCCGGACACTGACCCTGTCGAAGGTGAGCGTGGCCTCAAGCAAGACCCAGTACCAGGTTTCGGTGACCGGCCGGGCCGGGAAGGTCTGGTCGAAGCCGGCGACCGTCGCGGTCCGGTACGCCTACAAGCCGGTCGTCACCAGCCTCTCGCCGGCGTCCACGGTGGTCGGGCAGGCGCGCAGCATCGCTATCTACGGCCAGAACTTCCACGACGTCACCCGGGTCACCGTGGCCGGCAAGTCGGTTGCGTTCAAGAAGACGTCCATGACCACGAAGCTGCTGCTGACCGTGCCGTCGTCCTCGACAGAGAAGACCGTGACCATTACGGTCTCGTCTGCGACCGGCTCGTCGTCGAAGTCGTTCACCTACTTCAAGTACCTCTCCGCGACCGATCGCGCCGGCATGCTCGCCGACATCGACTGGGCCCAGCGCACCTACGGGGCACCCCAGGCGCCGGTAAAGTCCGCCTACGACACGGCCCGCAACTACATCCGCTCCACCAGCGCCCATGAAGGCGCCGCTGACAAGCAGTACCTGATCGCCCTGTACGCGATCGACTACTCCTGGCTCACCCGCGAGGCCGCCCTGGCGGACGCCGACTACCGGAAGTGGAAGACCGAATACGACATCGCCATCCAGTTCGGTGACAACTCCCGCGCCGCGGACTACAAGGCGGAGATGGACTACGCGGCCGCTGACCGGGATGCGTACCGGGACAGCGCCAAGACGGCGCTGGCCAACATCCGCTCGCTCGGCGGGAAGGTCTAGGGGCAAAAGAAAAGCCGGCCGCGCGCCCCCGCTGCGGCCGGCATCCCCGTCCACTTCCGAGAGTAGACGCAACGGGTTGGAAAAAGCCTGTGCGCACGGCATTGCCCCGGGCGGTGCGCGCAGCCCGGAGCAATGCTTAGGCCCCACTCGCACCGGGGCACCCGGAGCCGCCACTTGGGGGAAGGCTTCACTCCGGATCCTGGTCCGCCCAGCGATTGGGGATAGGCAAACCGGGACACTCCAAGCTTCCCGTCACAGCCGGCAGAAGACCAGATTCCAGTTCTGGGGGTTCGCGCAACCCCTAAACCGGTGGTGGCCACGCAGCGCGTTCTAGTCAGAAGGCACGGCGTATTCCGGTTCGCCCATGCCGTAGGCCTGGACTGCGACTCCGGTGATCTCCTCCGGGACTTCTTCGAAGGCGCCCATCATTACTGCCTCTCCCTTGGCCAGCGCGTCCACGTTCCCGCTGTTGAGGTACTTGTTGTAGAGGTCGGTGGACTGGCTGCTAAGGGCTTCACCTGTTGATTCGTCCAGCTTCGTGCCGTCGTTGAGCAGGTATTCATAGTCCTCGGTGTAAGTGGGTCCCCATTCACCGATGTGGCTCACGGAGGCGTCCTCGAAGACGTAGGTGTTGCCCTCGGGGTCGTATAGCGTCACCTGGTACATGCCCACGGCCGTAGACCCCTTGCGGTTGTCGAGCTGGGCCGTCATGTAGGTGACCGGTTCGGCACCGACCTCTTCGCGGAAGGCTTCGATGTCTGCCGGGGGATCCGCTGGTATCTGCATGGTGATCTGGGCACCATCGGCGGTCGTCAGCTCGAACTCGCCCGGACCGAAAATCTCCTGGGTCGGTTCCAGGGCCTGACCTTCGGTGGCGACAGCTGGATCATCGACCGGGGCCTCGTCCTGGGCCGCCTGTGGGCTGCCGCAGGCTCCAAGGACCACGACGAGGGCTGCCGCCACGGGAATAGGTGCAAATCGCATTGGCTTCTCTCCTCAACGATGGTTACAGCTTGCATCGTAGTTGCGGCCCCGGGAGAAGGAACCCCTGGAAGGGTGTTTGGGGGACCCGGAGGGCGAAACACGACATTGCCCCGGATGCTGGGGGGCTCAGTTCCGGGGCAATGCCTTTCCCCTCCATGAGAGGGACTGGCGGCGTTGCCAGTCTCAGTGGCTGTGCCGACATGAGCGACGATATGGGCGCTGACTTGGAAAAACGCCGGGGCTGCGGCGCAGCGGGGGAGCCGAAGACGGGAAATGGCCCGAAGCCAGGCCTCCCCAGACCGTCTTGCTTCGAGCCATTTCTTCCCGACCGCGTTTCCCGGGCTTGCGCCCCGGCCGTTTCCGGCCGCCCCCAAGGAGAAAGCTGTCCGTCGTTCGTGGACCGTTCAAAACCCCCGCCGACCCATCCAGTATGCCCTGTTGATGTATCCCCTAAAACGCTTGACTTCCGGACAGGCACCCTAGTTTCGTTTACTGGGGTCCGGGATCAGTCCCGCTCGTAGAGGACGTCGATGACCTGTTCCATGGCCAGGGCGATGTCCGCCGGGTGTACCGCGCCGGGAGCAGAGCCAGAGATGCCCGCGTTGATGCGGCGCGCCAGCTCTTCTTCGGATCCGATTCCCGGCGGCAGCCGCATCAGCCAGACAAAGCCCCGCGGCGGCAGCTGGACGCCGGCGTCGCGCAGGTAGTCCTGGATCCCTTCATCCACGGCCCTGCGGTCTTCTGCAGTGAACGGTGCATAGCGGGTCTCGCTCACGCCGTCGGACTCCGTGGTGATCCTGACCTGCCGGCCGGTGTCATCGACGGGCCTTCGCCGCACGTTCTCGGTGCCGGCCGCCCAGGCTGCGAGCATCGCCCACCCGGTTTCCGGGATCTCTACCCAGCCGTCCCCGTCCTGGCCGTCGGCAACGGCGTCCCAGTCAGTCGGGCTCATCGCCCGGTTCCTCGACCGGGAGCCGTCCGGCTTCGATGGCTTCGCTGGTCCGCCGGTAAGCGTCCTGGATGTATTCCTCGAGCTTTGTCTTCTCCACCCGCCACTGGTTCCGGCCTCCGATCCGGATGGCGGGGAGCTCTCCGGAGCGCACCAGGGCATAGGCCTGGGAGGAGCTGATCTGCAGTTCGTCCTGCACCTGGGTGAGTTTGAGGAACCGCTGCTCGACGGGGGTCTGGGCCATGAATACGAGCCTACCCGCGGCAGCCGGACCGGAAGTTCATTACCTGTTCACCCCAACACGCGGAGGGCCGATAGACGAATCGTTTCACCAGAATTAGGATCTGAACCAACTGCTTCACGGCAGCCAGTTGGGGGAGCGCCCTGGGCTCAGCCAGGACGTTATGGTGCCACATTCTCCGTGCCTTCCGGTGCGGTCCTCGGTGCTTCCCGGTCCATGAATCGAAGCACCGATTGACGCACCTTGGGAGTACTTGATGAACGAGAATTCGTCCTTGTCCGCTTTCTTCCGATCGCCTTGGTCACGCACCCTGTCCGTTGGACTGGCCCTGGCGATCACCGCGGCCACGGCCCAGATCGCGCAGGCCACCGAGACTGAAGCGTCGGGTGAGGCAGCGGCCGAGCAGATCGCGGAGATCACCGACGAAGCGCGCGCGGACGCCGGCGTCGCTGACACCGGCCAGGTCGCCTTCGTCCAGGACGGCGCGGTAACCACCGCCGTTGATGCCGATGGCGGGATCAGCTTTGCCGACGGAACCGTGACGGTAGCCGAGGGCTCCACCGTCCCGATGGGCATCAGCCTCCCCTCCGAGGCTCCCGCGGACGCGACGGTCACGGAAGCGGGCACCCTCGTGACCACGGACCAGGACACCCCTGTCTCGATGGAGGTCCAGGGCTTCGAGGACGGCTCCGTGCGGATCCAGGCTGTCGTCGAGGAGGCCGCACCCGTCCATGAGCTCGGCTACGAACTGTCGCTGCCCGCGGGCGCGCAGCTGCACCAGCAGCCTGATGGCAGCGTCATTGTGCTCGCCGACCCGGCCGCCGTCCCGGTCCTTGATGCCGAGCCGTTGCCGGAGGGGGACGCTGCCCTCGCCGAGCTGCTGCCCACCGCCGAGGAAGTCGACACGGCCGCCGTTGACGCGGCCAACGCGGAAGCCGCGGCACTGAGCGCCGGCGATCCGGTGGACACGGCGCCGGCCGGCACCGTGGCACTGGCCGCCATGCCTACCCCGTGGGCTGTGGATGCCACCGGCCAGTCCCTGCCCACCGAGTACAAAGTGGAAGGCGACACGGTCGTGCAGGTCGTGGACACTTCCCAGGCCGTCTTCCCTGTCGTCTCCGACCCGTGGTTCATCCCGCTGATCCCGATCGCCCTCGGTGCGGCAGCCCGCGCCCTGGCACCGGCAGCCATCCGTGCGTTCGCCGCCACCGCCATCCGCGGCGGGATGGCGTACACGACCCGCGGCGGCTACCGCAGCTTCTCCGCGTTCAAGGCCGCCCATGGCACCAGGTCAGGCTACGAATGGCACCATATCGTCACCCAGGCCGCCGGCCGCTACAAGGGCTACAGCAGCTACGCCATCAACCACCGCAACAACCTGATCCAGATCCCCGCCCGGGTCCACCGCAACTGCGTCACGCCCTGGATGAACTCCAAGGGGGTCAAGCGATTCGGCGCTAACGCCGCCTCCGGCCAGTACATGCGCGACTGGGTGAAGCATCAAAGCTGGCAGAAGCAGCACCAGATCGGTGTCGCCCTGCTGCGCCACTGCGGCGTGCGCATCTGACGCAGCGGCACGCTTAGTCTGAACGCAGGGATGTGTGCGGCGCCCGGCGGTGCCGCACACATCCACCCCGCTCCCCATCGACAGGAGGACATGCATGGCCCCCGCGACAAGGCCCGCACCGCCCATCAACGGCAGCAGTGCCGAGATCACAGCCTGGCTGAACGGCCCGGCCCTCAACGCCCCCGAACTGTCCGACGACATCCGTTTCTCGGTCGTGCTGTCCGCGCTGAACGTGCCTGCCGGGCGTCAGGACATCGATGAGCTTTGGGACGGCACCGCGCACATCTCCTGGCTCGGCGGACCGGCCGTCGGCCCCTTGACGCAGTGGCCGCAGCGCCGGGACGGAAAGAAACTCGCGCACGTCGCATCCCTGCACCTTGGCGAAGTCGCCGATGTGATCGAAGACCAGCAGCGCACCGTCTGGGGGCCGGGCATGCCGGACCGGAACGACCCGGCGCAGTCGCTGCCGGACAGCGGCGTGCTCGAGGTCTTCCACGACTGCGAGGCCTCCGGCTACGAAGCGGACGACGGGCCCTCCGGGGCATGGCATGTCCGATGGGTGCAGACTCCCGACGGGGGAATTGTCGACGCCCCGGACGACGCAGAGCCGCCGACCGATGTCTGCCAGGTCGTCATCCCGTCAGCGTCCTTCAGCCTCCGCCCGCCCGCCGACAACATGGACCTGCCGGACGCTGCATTCAACCGAGTGCTCGATGCCCACGATGCCGTTCATGACGCCTGGCAGAGCTTTTACAAGGCCGGACGCGAAAAGGTGTTCATGCCGCTCTCTCACGTCTACGGCCATGGCTGGAAAGGGATCACCGAGATCAGCGGCATTCTCAACGATGTCCTTCCGCTGCAGGAGGGCGACGAGCACGTGCTGCTGCTGGATTTGGAAGGCTGGACACACCTTGAGGGCTGGTTCGGCGACGCCGGACACCTGGAGGTCTGGATGCGCCGCTCGGACCTGGCAGCCCGCGCCTTCGATAAGGCATGGTGTCTCATCCGCATGGGGTGACAACGCCCTGCGCAGGCCCATGAGGAAGAAGAGGTAATGGATGAAGGGGCGCTGCCCTGCCCTTGGGGGATCGGGCAGGACAGCGCTCCGACCACGCAGTTCCGGCGGAAGCCCGAGGGCACATCACCGGGGGTCGGACGTGCCGCTCGTTGGGGGACTACGCGGCACTGCAAATAGCCTATGACAATAGTTAGGCCGAAAGTCCCGAATCGCGGATTTCGTCTGATCTTGAGCAGATCTTGAGCGCGTCCTGCGCTTCTGCGGCGGGTCGATGCGCCAAGCTGTTCGCACTGGCGGTCACCATCCGGGTTCCGACTGGGGAGTAGGAACCATTCGCGGCCGGTCCGTCGCCGCACGAGGCTGCGGGGCCAGGCAGGTTCTGGGGAGGGCCTGCCACCCCGCCGCCCGCTCCCTTTCGGTACTCCGCCTGCAGGACCCGGTTGTTCGGGAAGCGCTCCTCCAGGTGGCGGCGCAGCGGGGATTGCTTGTCGCTGAGCTCAGCGGTCAGGGTGGAGTAGAGGCAGCCGGCCGTCATGGGGCGCTGTCGGCGAAGGCGTCGGGCTGTTCGGCCAGTTTGTTCGTGAAGGCCGGGTCGATGAGGTCGCTGCCCTCCTCGCCGAAGTAGAGGTCGTCGGCCCGGACTTCCAGGGCCTCCGCCTGCTCCAGGGACGTGGCGCCGGGAGCTTCCTCGGCGACGGATTCGATGCCGTCGGCCAGACTGTCCAGCCCGAACCAGCGGTAGCCGGCCACGGCGGCTGTCAGTTCGTGCGGCTCGAGGCCCTGCACGGCATGCAGCAGGCCGCCGTTCTGCGCCATGTTGTCCAGCAGCAGCAGGTCATGCAGCGCCCGGTCGCCTTCGGCCCGAGGGCCGTCGTAGTCATAGTCGAGTGCGCGGTTCCAGATGTCATCAGACTTCACGGCAATTCCCCCTGAGTTGCTTGCGGTGATGAGCGAACCGATTCCTGCCACGAGCATAGCCGTCGCCGGGACACGAATTCGCCGGGAGTCCCTCCCATCGTCGTAGTCTGGCCAAATGGATGCTGCACAAGCGGGATTGGAATCGGTCGGGTGGTGCCACGAGTGTGGGACTCTACAGCTCAAATCACAGATGCCCGCCGGCTTTGTTGAATGGCTGGAAGACGTCCGGCCGCTGTGTGTCGGTTGCGGCTCGGAGTCATGGCCTACAGGCGTTTGGGATGAAGGCGCGCACTCCGCCTCATGCACCTGGCATGAAGCAGGGGAGCGTCGGGCGGTGGACTGGTCACCGGCGTTCGCCTGCCAATGCGACTGATCTAGACGGCGCATCGCCCAACCAGCAGGGCAGACAAAGGCTTCCCGCTCGTGTAAGCGCAGACTGCCTCGCAGTATGGGCTGCTGTTGAGTGGATGCGGAGCAGGCCGATGCTCTTACCCGATGACGGTATCCGCGTGCCTGTGGGCAACCTTCCATTCGCCGTCTTCGCGGCGGTAGACTTGCGTAGCCCGCAGCACGTAACTGCGCGGCTCACCATCCACCGAGGCGGAGGTGTGCTCGAGGCCGGCCGTGAAGGCCATGTCGCCCACCACCTCATAGGCCAGCAGCTCGAAGCGGTAGGACGTGCAGTCGAAGAACTGTCCCGCAAGTTCGACGAACAGCTTATTGAGTTCCTGCTGCCCGAACGCGTTGCGCCAGGCGCCCAGGACGCTCACCGGTTCGTTGCGTGACCAGAGCGCCCGCCGGGGCGCTGCGTCGCCGTTGTGGAGGGCGTGCTCGGCCTCGTAAAGAGAGGTCTTCACCCAGGCCAGAAAATCATCCGCGTCTGTCATGCTTCAGTATGCTCCAACGTGGCCGGTAAACGTCGATGGCATTGGCTGACTGGCCGGAAAGACACGGCGCGGCGTGCTTGGCGACCCTACTTGACGTCCCGAACGTCGGGGAGCGAAGCGACTGTTATGGAAGAAGGATTCCGGCTCTCAAGCGCAGTCAGGCGCACGTGCGCCAAGTAGTCCACGTGATCGGTAAAAGCTGCGGCCGCTGCGTCCGGATTGCTCGCTGCAATAGCTTCGTATATAGCTTGGTGCTGTTCGGTGACTCTTGAACGGTCGAGTTCATGGACGAAGACACTATTCGTTGCTGGACGGCTTAGATGCACGGCGGTCATAGCCAACTCAAGAATCTTGTTCTTGGCTGCACGACAGATTGTGGTGTGGAATTCAAGGTCGAGGTCGAGCCAGTCTGCGATGTCCATGGAGTAGTCACGTGATCGCTCGACGGGCCGCAAAATCGCTTTGAGGTCCTCATCGGTCCGTCTGCGGGCGGCCAGGCTCACACACTGAAGTTCGAGCATCGCGCGCGCCTCGTCGACGTCCTGCACGGTGACGTTTCCCGCGCGGAACCACAGCTGGATGGCATCACTCAATTGCAGGGCCACCTCATCAGCGTCCGGTAGTGACACAAACGTCCCGCCGTTGCTGCCCCGCGACGTTGTTACCAGGCCCGAGGCTGACAGGAGCTTCAGTCCCTCACGCGCAGTTGCTCGAGCCACGTCGAAGGCTCCGGCGAGTTCCTGCTCACTGGGAAGGCGCTCCCCAGGCTTCCAAATCCCCGAGGATATTGCCTCTCGGAGTTGACGCGCGATCTGTCCGGAAGCGTCCCGACGTGCAAGTGGGACGGGTTCGAAACTACTCACAGGGGCCTCCGATTTGATCTCTTTTCAAAGCATATGACCCCTGCCATACTTCCAATGTTAGACATCGGGTTTTGGTATGTATCTAGTCAAAGGAGACATTGTGGACATTACCGCCGACAAGCTCGACATCCAGATCGAAACCGCGAGCATTGGGGAGTTGCAGGCCGGCATGCGGGCAGGGAAGCTGACTGCAGTGCAGCTCGTGGACTTCTATCTGGACCGAGTCGAGCGGTTCGACAAAGCAGGACCGGAACTGAACTCCATTGTGACGCTCGCCCCCGACGCCCGTGACCAAGCCTCGAAATGCGACGAGCAACGGGCGAACAACCCAAACGGAGTCGGACCGCTCCACGGTATCCCGGTCCTAGTGAAGGACTGTCTGGAGACGGCGGACATGCCGACATCGTTCGGTTCCGAGATCTTCGCCGATTACCAGGCCGACGAAGACGCCACGGTCATCCGCAAGTTGCGCGAGGCCGGTGCAATTATCCTAGGGAAGACCACGCTTCCGGACTGGGCAACCTCGTGGTTCACGTATTCCTCACGAACAGGACTTACGAAGAATCCGTACGACTTGAGCCGTGATCCTGGGGGATCATCCGCCGGCACCGGCGCGTCGATCGCGGCCGCGCTGGCGGCAGTCGGGCTCGGCACCGACTGCGGCGGCTCAATCCGGGTACCTTCCTCCTTCTGCAATCTTGTCGGCGTCCGTTCAACTCCCGGCCTCATCAGCCGCAAGGGGTGCAACCCTCTCGTCAGCGTGCAGGACACGATCGGACCCATGGGACAGTGCGTCGCTGACGTTGCCCGCGTTTTCGACGTTATCACCGGATTCGACCCTCACGACGAACTGACCTATGCAGCCGAAATTCTCCCGCAGCAAGAGCCATACCTCTCGGCGCTGGTCCCGGACGCGATCGTCGGCGCACGCATCGGCGTCGTTCGAAACGCGTTCGGTTCGGATGACGACAAGTACGCAGCCCCCGTCAACGACGTCATG
The DNA here is from genome assembly GCF_000328305.2 of Arthrobacter crystallopoietes BAB-32. GTDB lineage: Bacteria > Actinomycetota > Actinomycetes > Actinomycetales > Micrococcaceae > Crystallibacter > Crystallibacter crystallopoietes_A. Next base: position 14,470 of record NZ_ANPE02000067.1, read on the forward strand.
CGCAGCGCCTTGGAGCAGCTGGCTGCCGCAGGGGCGATTTTGGTTGACGTTGAGATTCCCGATCTGCAGGACTGGAATGCGCGGACCTCGATGTACACCATCAAGTCGAAATTCGACATCGATCAGTTCCTCGCGGCAAAGCCCGATGCTCCCATGCACTCCGTGGCGGAGATCATCGAGTCGGGGCGGTACCACCAAAAGCTCGACCTCCTTGAGGCCATCAACGGCGGCCCGGACGACCCGTTCTCGGACCTCTCGTTCTACTCAGCGTATTTGGCACGCGAGGCGTACATGAAGACGGTGGTGAATCTTATGGGCGCAAATGATCTTCTTGCTCTGGTTTACCCGACGGTGCAGGTTGTTCCACCTACACGGGAAGAATGCGACTCGTCGCAGTGGACAACATTGAACTTCCCGACGAACACCTTGATCGGGTCACAGACGTGGATGCCCGCGATGACAATCCCGGCCGGGCTTACCGAAGCCGGGCTGCCCGTCGGAATGGAAATTCTCGCGCGGCCCTTCGATGAGCGGACTCTGTTCCGGGTTGGATACGGCTTCGAGCAGGCCGGTAATCACCGGCACCTACCCGATTCGGTTTCAATCTAAAACCAAGCCGGCACAACGCCAGGAACACAAAGGGCACGGGACCCGGAACCTACAAACTGCCGACAGTGCTCGTCATGAATGACTGGGCAAACACCCGTCGAGGCGCAGGGGGTCCCGTGCCCTGCATAAAGACTGAGAATGGAGCTTTCATGGTCACGATGAACGCCGACATGGGTGAATCTCTCGGTATTCATTCCTTCGGCAATGATCACTTGCTGCTGCCGCTGGTCGACACTATCAACGTGGCATGCGGGTTCCACTCAGGGGACCCATCCACGATGAGGCAGACAATAGAGGCAGCGTCCGAACACGGTGTCACCGTCGGTGCGCACCCCGGCCTGCCTGACCTCGTTGGGTTCGGACGTCGTGAAATGAAGCTCGACAAGAGCGAGGTGCGTGACCTGGTGCGCTACCAGGTCGGGGCGCTGGTCGCCTTCCTCGAGGCAGCCGGCGCTGCCCTGCACCACATCAAGCCTCACGGCGCCCTCTACGGGATGTTGGCCCGCGACGAGGATCTGATGGACGCCGTCTGCGATGTGGCAATTCAGTATGGCGTCCCTGTCTACGGGTTGCCCGGAACGGCTCACGAGCGAGCGGCGGCCCGCCGCGAAGTGGGATTTATTGCTGAGTTCTACGCCGACCTCAACTACGGCGATGACGGCATCGTCGTCGTAGAACGACACGGCAAGCAGCGCTCTCCTGATGAATTCGCGGACAGGGTTCGCGCAGCCATCAGCGAAGGCTCAGTCATGACAGCCACGGGCAATGAGCTGCAGATCCGCGTTGATTCGGTGTGCATCCACTCCGACCTGCCCGCGGCGCCATCGAATGCACGAATCACCCGAGATGTCATTAACGAGCTTTCGCAAGGCCGCGTCCGCTCAAGGTGAAGATCAGGGACCTGATCCCTGCATAGTGGTCGCTCCAGTATGGAGATGGGACCCGGGTACTCGTCCAGAGTTATGTTGGTGGACCCATAGTGGCGCCTGGTGGCCAGGTTCATTAAATGAGAGCGCCGGATCTGGCAACTGAAATGGGGGAGGTGCAATGCCGGGTCCCCATAACAACGGCTCCTGAGCAGCAGCTGTGCACGTTACTTCCCCCACCTTCCCGGCCACAGAGCGTGGCGCAGAATGGGCGGGTCCGCCCTGTCTCACGGAGTATAGCTTGGGAAGGCATCGTTGTCCCGCGAACTCTACCTTCTACTGTCACTTCTCCTGACCCCGGTTTTCCGGCGTTTCAAGGCCAAAACTGTCCCATGGACCCTGTATCACGTAAGTATCCCGAATCTCCTAAGGGACTGCGGGACACTTGGCGGAAGGGGAGGCATGAGACTGGGCTACGCGAGGGTCAGCACGATCGATCAGAACGCGTCCATGCAGATCGAGGCGCTGGTCGAAGCCGGAGTGGACCGGAAGCGGATCTTCGTCGACGAGATGTCCGGGGCCAAGGAGGCTCGCCAGCGGCCGCAGATGAGGGCGCTGCTCGACTACGCGCGCGAAGGGGATGAGATCCTGGTCTGGCGGATCGACCGCCTCGGGAGGTCCCTGGTCGATGTCATCAACACGGTCGAGGACATCATGGAACGCGGCATCGCGCTACGGTCAATCATCGACGGGGTGGATCCGTCCAGTGCCCAGGGGCGCCTCCAGTTGCATCTGTTCGCCACCCTGGCGGAGTACGAGCGGGAACTGATCAACGAACGTGTCCGGGCCGGCGTGCAGGCGGCGAAGGCGCGCGGGGTGAAGTTCGGCAAGCAGCCGCCGAAGCAGGAAACCGTGGAGACCAAGGTCAAGGTCGCCAGGCAGCTGCTCTCGGAGGGCAAGACGGGCCGACAGGCAGCCGAAGCGGTCGGATGGTCACGAACCACCCTGTACCGGTACCTGAAGCAGTTCGGCGCCGAGCAGCCGGCACAGGATCAGGTTGTCGTGCCATCCAAGGGCCGGTCGTCCTACGGCTCCAAGAAGACCTTGCCCGCCCGGACACCACGGGGTGCCCGTGGTTAGCCAAGGTGGGGACCGGCAGATCGAATTCGCCGTCGCCGGGAGCCCCGATTCGGAGCTGGTCGTCAAGGTTCCCGAGTCCCGCACGGCGGCGCGCACCATCAAGGCCCGCTACCGGGACTTCTTCTGCGCGCCGGCCGCCGGCGGCTGCGGGGAGCCCCTGACCTTCGCCATCGGCGAGATCAATGTCCCGCACTTCAGGCACAAGGCCGATACGCGATGCAGACTCACCGCATCCGCGGAGGCCAGGGACCAGTACACGCACCTGGCCATTCAGACGGCGCTGAAGCAGTGGATCGACGCCATGCCCGGATACAGCGCGCGGCTGGAGGTGGCCATCGAAAGGGCCCGCACCGACGTCTTCGTCACCGGACCGGGCTTCCGCTGCTGCCTGGAGGTGCAGCGCTCACCCCTGGATCCGGGAGAAGCCGAAGCGCGGACGGCTCGCTACCTTGCTGGGGCCGGGGCGGTGGACTGGCTCTTCGAGAAGCAGAACAACGCCGCGCACCGGGAGATCCTGTACCGCCGCGGCTATAGCTTCAGGGTTGGTTACCGGTTCCGCGACACCAGTTGCCGCCTGGGTGTTTCCTATCTTGCCTGGCAGGACGGCGCCCGCACCGAGAAGGTCACCGGAGGGCCGCTGTCCGACTGGACGATCACCGCCGATGGCCTGCACTCGAAGCACCTGGAAGTGGCCCGCGCGGCGTACGCTGAGCTGCTCCGGCAGGAGCAGGCATTGGAGGAAGCGCGGCGCAAAGCCGAAGAGGATGAGCGTCGGGCACGGGCTGAAGCCCAACGTCGCCGCGAAGAGGACGCCCGGAAGGCCAGGGAGGCCCAGAGCGCACTGCTCGCCGCGGAACCGGTGCACCCTCCGGGTGCCGGCGGCATCCTCGACTGCCGCAGCGTGCTCTCTGGCAGCCCCAAGCAGATCGCCTGGGCCAGCACTATCCGCTCCAGCATGGTTGCCCAGCTGAAGGTCCACGCCGGCCAGCCCTGGCTGGACTTCTCCGAGGCCACCAAAGTGGCCCGGTGGATGGACGGCCATACACAGGCTAGGTGGTGGATCGAACTCTTCAGCGGAGACCGCGACCTGGAAGACCTGTTCCAGCGGTACGAACAGATCTACGGTCGGATCGAAGGCCGGCCGGTGCTGTAGCCCGACGCCCGCGGAGGCTATTCGGCAGTGAAGAGGGGCGTCCGGGACCGTCGATCCGTACCTGTCGGGGCGGCTGCGCGTCCATCGCCAGCCACATGATGAAAATCGCGATGCAGTTCGTCACGAGGACGAAGGCAACCGCTTCTCCCATCAGTCGCAGCCCCCTCCGCCGCCGGAGTCGCAGGATGAGCTGCTGCCCGAGTCGAAGAACCCGGATCCGGCAATGCCACCGGCCCAGTACGCGCTCGACGGGTCCGAGGACGAGGCAGAGCCTGATGTGCGGCGGCTCACCGGGCGGGCGGATATAGGGGCGTCCAGCTTCTCCACCCAGTCCGGCTCCGGACCGGGATGCTTCCTGGTGGCCTTGACGAGCAGGCAGACGACCACGATGCCGACTGCCGCGATGCGGGTGACGATGACCGCTTCCATGAGTGCCTTTCACAGGAGGTGAATGTTCGTGCCTCATGTGTGCGGCAGGGCGCCCGGGGCTCGCCAGAGCCCTTCGCCGGTAGACTCCCATCCATGCCCGACGGCGTCCTGGACCCGAACAAGAAGAGCACGCGGATCATCTCCGCGGTCCTGGCGGTGCTGCTCGGCTGGCTGGTCGTTTGCTACCCGGCCTTCCTCCTGGCCCTGGTTTCCATGTTCAGCTTCAGCGGCTGCTTTCTCGAATGCACCGAGCCGGACCCGCTGGCCGGTGTCCTCTTCCTCGGCGCGGCCCTGGTCCTCGCGGCCGCACCGGTGCTGCTCGGCTGGAGCATCCTCCGGCCGGGCTCGCCGGCCTGGAAATTCGGCGTCGGCGGCCTGCTGGTCCTCGCCGCGATCTGGGGTTACGAGGTGGTGGCCGGCGCCCTGTAGGCCAGGGTGGGTTATCGCCGCCACCTGCTGTTCACCTCCGCACCCTAGCGTGGCCACGGACAGCCGCGGCTCCCGCACCCCAGAGACGGAAGGAAGACCGATGCCCGTTCTGACGACCTGGAACCTCGAAAACCTCTACCAGCCCGGCGGCGAGTTCGGGCCCAAGACCAAGAGTGTCTATGACGAGAAGCTCGACTACGTGGCCGCCCGGATCGAGACCATCGGCCCGGACGTGCTCGCGGTTCAGGAGATCGGCGACCCGGAGGCCCTCGACGAGCTGACCGGCCGGCTCCCCGGCACTTGGCATACTGTGCTGTCGGAACATCCGGACGCCCGCGGCATCCGGGTCGGCTTCCTCAGCCGCGGCAGCATCGCCACGACCACTCACGTAACCACGCTGCCGGAGCCCCTGCGCCCGGTCCAGTCCGGTGACGGGCCCGACGATGCGGCCGAGGCGCTGGGCCGTGGTGCCCTGCATGTGCGGACCGCCGTGGACGGCCGGGACCTGGACCTGGTGACCTGTCACCTCAAATCAAAGCTGCTGACCTACCCCGGCGGACGCTTCAATCCGAAGGACGAGGACGAACGGGCACGGTTCGGTGCGTACGCCCTGTACCGGCGCACCGCCGAGGCGGCCGCCATCCGGGTCCACGTGAACGCCCTGCTGGCGGAGGAGGGGCGCAGCGTTGCCGTGCTGGGCGACCTGAACGATACCCAGCTGGCGGCGACCACCCAGCTCATGTACGGGCCCACCGGCTCACAGCTCGGCACTGCCGGGTTCGACCGGCCGGACAAAGGAGACCGGAGCCGGCTGTGGAACGTCGCTGCGAAGATCCCCGAGGAGCAGCGCTTCTCCCGGATCCATGAGGGTGACCGTGAACTGATCGATCACATCCTGCTCAGCCACGCCCTGGTCGAAGGGCTGGAGTCCGCCGAGTCATTCACGGACGACATCCAGGGGATCGGCAACAACCCGTCCGCGCGCCGCTCGGAGAGCGTCCCGGACCACGCCCCGGTGACCGTCCGGATTGGTTGAGCCCGGCGGGCCCATTCGACGGGGGTCGGTGCAAGAAAGAGCCCCGGCGGTGCGTACAGCCGGGGCTCCCGTCTCCGCGTGGCGGCTACTGCGTGACCTCCACGTCGGTGATCTTCCACTCGGTGCCGTCGTGCTCGAGGCTGATCTTGCCGACCTTGCCGCCCTCGCTGGGCTTGGCGGTTTCTTCGGTGTCGCCGGCCTTGATGTCGATGTCGCTGCCCAGGATCGAGGCCTTGTCGCCGTCGAGCTCAATGGCGTCTTCGCTGATGGTGGCCGGCTCCTGGGTAAACATGCCGAGCAGCGCGAAGATCCCGACCAGTCCGGCGCTCTTCTCCTCGCTCATGTCCAGGTAGCCGTAGGACTTCGGGAAGGCGGCCTTCAGCTGGGCCGCGGTCTCCTCATCGGTGGCGTCCTCGGCCGGCGGGTTCGCCATCATCTCGCCCATGTACGCCTTGGCTTCCTTCTGGGAGGTCTTGAAGAAGGCGTTCAGGGTCTTGGCGACGTCGGCCGGCGCATGCTCGACCTTCTGCTCGGCCGGGGACTCGGCCGTGACAGGCGCAGTGCTGGCCGGTGCGGGCGAGGAGGAGCCGCAGGCTGCGGCCCCTAAGCTGGCGGCGAGGGCCAGGAGCGGGACTCCGAGGGCGCGGGCGATTTTGGACATGGTGGTTCCCCCAAAGTTGGTGAAGTGATTCAAATTTGGAACTGATAAGGCGGCGGGTTTTGTGCCCGGAAATGCAGAGGCCGCCCGATTTAGAAGAGAGGACGCCGGCCTCACGCGTCTTACTTGATCGACCCCTTGAAGATGGCAGGTTTGTCCATGAAGTTCGGCGCCGTGACCTCGACACGGACATTGTCTGCCTCTGCTTCGGGGATGCCATATCCGACGGTCACCGTCTGGGTTTCGCCGGGCAGGACGGTGGAGAACTGGTCGATGCCGATGTTGTTCTCGGAGTCATTGGCGTGTTCGGCGCCCTTGCCCTTGTCCCCGTACTTGACCTCGGGAACGCCCATGAGGATTGCTTCGAATTCTTCCTGGCCGCCGTTCGTGACCTCGATGTCGAAAACGGCGATCTGGTTCTCGACCGCTCCGTAGGCGTACTGGCCCGCCGGTTGCAGGCCCTTGGCAGTCACAGTTACTTCGACGCCATTCTCGAAGGTGACTTTGTCGCCGAACTTCGCGGACCGGTCAGCAGGAGCGGCTTCCTGGCTGGGCTCTTCGGCAGTCTCTGCGGGCGCGGCTGCCGCTGTGGTCTCCTCGGCGGCAGCAGTCGTCTCCGACTGGGGTTCAACGGTGGGCGCAGGCGAGCTGCAGGCGGACAGGCCGAGGCCGGCCAGCAAGGCGACGGTGAGCGCGATGGACTTCTTCAAGGTGTGTTTCCCCCAACGAAAACTAGAAGGAGCGGGCAGGGGAGAGGCCCGTGCCCGGTGCCGGAACCGGCCCTGCCAGTCTAGCGGCGAACGTTTCACCCAAACCCACCCAACCGGTACAGGATTCAAAATGTGACGGTGTTGTTAGGCGCGGCCGTCGAACCGCAGGGAATCGGCCATGAAAGGCACCGCTTCACGAACCAGGCCCGGGTCAGCGCTCTCGTCAGGCTTGGCGTCCGGGACGGGACGCAGCACCGGGCGGATCTGCCGGCTCCGCTGCACGAACTTCGCCTCCCCGGGATACCCCTTGGCCAGCGCGGAGGACTTTCTCCGGCAGGTATACGGACACGTGGTCCCGCCGCTCTTTGTCAAGCAGGGATCCTTGGCGCCACACCGCGGGTCTCGCAAGCGATGGACTCCAATCGGGCGGCGCAGGACGGCATAGACTTCGACGTGGAAGCCGACAGCGCTTTCCACCGCAGCCGCGGGATGGCAGCCTCGTCGGTGACGAGGAGCTTATTGCCCTTCCAAGCGACGGTTTCACTCAGGCTGATCGCGGTTGAACTCATACGGTTTCTATGCCGCTGAGCCCGCTGCGGGTGTCGTTTTTCTGCACCCGGAACCGCCGGATTCGGCCGGCCGGGTGCTGTCCACCCCCGGCCACCCCCGGCCACAGGGGTGGACACCCCCTCTGGAGGAGCAGGAGGCCCCCTTTACTACTACTACTTATAGGGAAGTTAAGTATTTCTATCTATCTATGGCCACCCGGCCACCCTGTTTCAGCACTCTCTCCCGGGGAGGGAGGGTAATTGTATTTGGGGTAGGTTCCCGGTTACAGATTTACACTCTCTCTCATGGGGGTATGCTGTTTTCCGCGTGGTCAGGGTGGCCGGCCCCTTTTTTGACGACCAATGTGCCTCTGACTAGGGCGTTTACCTTTAAAATCCGGCCACAGGGGGTGTGGCCGGCCCGTGGCCGGGCGCGGCAGAACCCGTGGCCACCGGCCAGGATCATGTCCGTTGGCGCATTTTCAGCCGCTGCGACGGCGGTGAGCGCAAGCGCCGGCACCGCACACATTAGGGTCATGATCGACCTGACAGACATTGGACTGGAACCCGAGGAAGCCGATGCAACCCTCGAAGCCGCCGCCGCACCGGAGCAGGAAGAGGCCCCCAAAAGCGATCTCGTCGCCGGATCCGTACTTGCACGCGCCCTCTACAACGTGTGGACGGGGCAGCCATGCACCGTAATCGACTCCCCTCCCGGTGCCGGCAAGACGACCCTGGTCCTCGACATCGTCGCCCAGCTGAAGCAGCGGTCCAAGCTGAAGGTTGTGCTCGCGACGCCGACCAAGCGCGGGGCATACGACTTGGCCGAGCGGATTGCCGCCCGGCTGGGACCGGACAGCAAGGGCCGACCGCAGGTTGCACTGTCGGTGTATCAGATGACCCCGCCGCCCGGTGTCGCCAACGGCGGCCGTGACAGCGAGCTGACAAATATCCCGGTGGTGCGCACAATTGCATCCTGTAAGCGCAGTGCCCCGGCATGCGACCTGATGATCGTTGACGAGGCCTACCAGGCGACGTTCGCCGACGTGACCGGCGCCGCCGACAATGCCAAGCAGGTTCTGATGGTCGGCGACCCGGGCCAGATCGGCCCCGTCGTCACAGCCGATGTTTCGGCCTTCCGCGGCCGCGACGCGGCCACGCACATGCGCGCTCCCGAGGTCTACACCCAGCGCTCCTACACCCAGGTCCTGGCAATGGACACCACCTACCGGCTGGGCCAGCAGACCGTGGATGCGATCGCCCCGCTCTACAACTTCGACTTCTCGTCCTCCCGCCCTGACAGGCACGTGGAGCGCTCAGACGGGAAGCGGTTGCGCGAGCTGCGCCCGATGGAGATCCCCGTCTCCCCCACCATCGAATCCCTGGACACCATGGTCCGCGTTGCCGAGGCTGCCGCAAAGATGGTCGGCCGCACCCTGGTGGAAACCGACACGGACGGCACGGAGTACCGCCGCCCGCTGGAGCAGTCCGACGTGGCCGTGGTCGTCGCCCACAACGCACAGTCCTCGACGATCACTGCCATCCTGCGTGACATGAAGATGCCGAACATCACCGTCGGCACGGCGGACAAGATGCAAGGCGGACAATGGCACGCGGTGATCGCCCTCGACCCGTTCACCGGGCACTCGACCGCCAGCGGCCACCGTCTCTCCCCCGGCCGCCTGTGCGTCATGGCCAGCCGGCATTTGACCCACCTTTCATGGCTGTTCTCAGACAACTGGGAGGAAATGCTCAACGACCCGGACGTGGACAAGCACGAAGCCAAGCTGGCTCGCACCGTCCGCCGCGCCCTGACCGGGACGGTCTAACAAGAGGGCGGCTACGTCTGGGAGCCGCTCCCACCCTTCATCGGACCGCGACAGTGGCTGTATGATTCTCCGGGCGCCGTAGCGCCGACGGACCAAGGGGAGCCGATCGCGGACGCGCCGAAAAACAAAAAGAAGACCATGTTCACCTGGATCGCGGGCATAGCCATGCTGTTCTCCTGGTATGTGACTGGCTCGAACCAGATTGCGGAGCAGGAGGCGGCTGCCGCGAAAGCGACCGGCAGTCAGGCGGAAACCGCCGTACAGGATACGACGGCAGAGCCGGCGGCCGAGCCTGTCGCGGAGCAGGAGGCCGTGACGGTCCACGAGTCGACAACGGACCGCTATCTTCACGGCTGCCCGCTCTACGGGGACACGATCGTTGATAAAGACGCCTACGGCAGCGTCAGCCACTGGGTTTGCGACCTGGGGCCCGACGGCCTGATGCGCTGGCACCACGACTACGACGCCGATGCGAGGCACATCCGCGAACGGGCGCGCAAAAACCGGCCGCGCCGGTTCAGCAGGCACCTGCTCCCGCGCCGGACCCGCTGGAAGGCTACACCGGCCCGCGCTGCTATGCGCCGGGCGGTGAGACTTGGACGCCCTGCTAGACCACATGGCAAAAGACCCCGGAAGCTTCCGGGGTCTTTTGGTGTCTAAGGGGTCAGGCTTTGGTCCGGCGCAGCGGCAGCCGGCCGGTTCCGGTGAACCAGGCCAGGGCCAGGCAGGCCGAGGGCGAACATGGACAGACCGTTGAACACCGGATTGAAGATCCCGATGGCCAGTGCGGCGGCGATGAGGGCGACGGTGGCGATGCGGTTGCTCATGCCCCGGATGTGTGCGGACATTTCCGAAACTGAAACCGATACCCCACTCGCGCTTCCACGGATGCCCAATCAAGGGCTATTGAGCAATGCAACGTAGGTCAGCACCGCCCGGTAGGCACGATGCACGCTAGCATCCCCTCATGGGTATCGAAGACGAACTGAGCGGCTACCTCGATAGCTCCGGAAATCTGCCCGATCCTCAACGCAGACAGGCCGCCGACCTGGTCCGAGAATTTCAGGATCTGGGTCGGGAGCTGGCGGATGCGCTTCATGCCCGCGGAGTGCCGCCCCAGCATTTCACAGCAAAATCTTCAGAGCCGGCAAGCAAGATCACACACTTCTTCAAAGGCCCCATGAGCAACCCCACGATCCGCCTGGCGGACGGCTGGCGCATCCGAACACACCTCGGACTCGACGTCACGGGCTACTGGTGGCAGTGGGGCTACATCCCGGTCATCTTGGGCGGCTACGAGAAATCTGCACAGGGCTACTACGGCTACCAGCGCGTCGATATGAGCCAATGGATCGACAGAATCTCGAAGGGAAGCGCCATCCACGTAGCGCCGGAACTGATGGTGAAAAGCGCGCAGGACGAAGTCGGCCAGGCGTTCCTCTACTGCGAATACAGGGATGGAATGAGCCGGTACAAGTCGGAGCTGCGCCACTATCTCCTGCAAGGCGCAGCCGAGCTGATCAACGGCCACCAGACCGGGTGACCCCGGAACACGGTAAGAGCCCCGCGGCGATTGGCCGCGGGGCTCCAGTAGGTCTCCCCGCTAAGAAGCGTCGGTGAGCCCGTCACCGCCCTTGGTGAAGTCCTGCTTGGGTACGATCACGCTCTTGATCGGCGCCAGCACCTCCGGTTCGATCCAGTAGCTGACCGGGTTCTGCTCCAGCAGTGCGTCGAGGTGGAAGAGTGTGTGGTGGCCGCACAGCATGATGTCACCGACGCTGTAGGTGAACCAGGACTTCGCGGCAGCGGCCGTGCCGCAGCGGTCGCAGCGGTCGTGGGTGTAGTTCAGCGGGCTGGCCGCGTCCTGGGTTTTCAGGTGTTCGTTCAGCAGGGCTGCCCGGGGGCTGATGACGGCTTCGGTGACGGTTTCGGTTGCAGTGTTCATGGTCTTTCATGTGTGCGGAGGCCACGACGCGCCTCTCCGTTGTTTCCCGATATGACGGCGGCGGCGGGTTCTCCCCGGTGCCGCACACATCAGGCGAAGAACGCAGCAGCCCCAGCCGCCAGGAGGAAGACCATGCACAGGCCCACCGAGAAGACCCCGCTGCGCCGGGAAGCCGGCAATCCCGATACGCCGCCGGACCGCATGCGCGAACTGATCCACCTCGAAGGCAACCGGGCGGACGGCGATTCGGACGCCGGGTGGTGCCGGGAAATTGTTGCCGCCAACCCTTCCGCACCGGCGGATGTGCTGGCCGAGCTGGCCGCGGACCAGAATGACTGCATAGCCCGGCTGGGCGTGGCGCAGAACCCGGTCGCCACAGCGCGCCTCGTGGAGACGCTGGTCGACGACCCCAACACCATGGTCGCCAACGCAGCACGTGAACGGCTCGGGCTGCCGAAACACCCGTTGCCCGGGCCCCGAGTGATGGGCGGCCCCTTCCGGTTCAATCCGCGCACCGGCCGCTTCGAATAGCCATTGCCGGGCAGACCCGCCCCGTTCGCCGTACACATGCAGGGCATGGAACCCATTCGCACCCTTGCCCACGTCGGTGAGCTGCTCGCCCTGCCTGCCGACTCGATCGTATGCCCGGCCGGCTCCCCCTGGCTCGGGCACATCCGCCTCAACAGTGATGACTGGCTGACTTTCGGCTCCTCCGAAGTCTCCAGCACCGATCAGGTCTGGACCCGGATCACGGCCAACGGAGGCCTTCCCTGGCTCCTGTGGGGCGAACAGCCCGCAAAGGCCGCGGCGAAGGCCTGGCAAACCGTCATTCCCGGCCGTCGGCCCGAAAAGAAAGCGCACGTCACCCTGGCACATGCCAAGAGCGCCATCACCGGACGGATCTGGAAGGTCGCCGACGCCGACATGCAAATCCTCGAACTGGACCCGGTGAGCGGCGAGTTCGCCGTCCTGCATGACATTCCGCGGGGCACGGCGCTGGCGATCTGCCTTGGAGATCGGGAGTTTAGCCAGAGTCCGTCAGACCCTCGGGCTCCCCGCCGGGAAGGAATTCATCGACCGCGTTCCGCCAGCCGGCGGCCTCCAGATCAATGTCCAGACTGTCAGGCAAGGGAACCGAGGGGTCAGCGACATAGAGGCTGATCTTCCCCGGCTGGACCCAGGAGGTCGCCTTGACCGTCACTTCTTCGGTGAAGATGGTTTCCGGCAGGTCAAGCCAGCCGCGCACCTGCAGCTTCTCGATCAGGTGCAGCGTTTCGATGACGGCGAGCATCTCGCTGCAGACCGTACGCATAGCTGCCAGGAACATCTCTTCCGGGTACATCCCTCCGCTGTAGGAGCGGCGCACCTGGTCTTCATGCAGCAGGTGCCCGTACAGCCAGGCACCGGAGAGCTGCTTGTTGGTCAGTGTGCCGCCTTCCCATGCCTCCTGCGGCTGCCCGTGGGGATAGTCAGGATCTGCCTGTCTGAACCGCTTGCGAAGCTCCTTCACGTCACCCAGCAAGCTGCTGGAACCCTGATGGCCTTTCAGCGCAGTGGCGACCGCGTCAAGAACTTGGTCGTAGTGGACCTTGTCGCGTTTGAGGAACACCGGGCGCACCCTGGCCGCCGCCGACTCCAGCTGTTCAGTCGGGATGAGCTCGACCGGCTTCAGTTCCACGCCGGTCTCTCCTGTACGGAGATCCTTCGTGAGCACTGCATTAATTTGTTCTCTGGACATTTTCCGCAGCTGATCAATGTCGTCCGCCAGCGAATGGTCCTGCACGATTCTGGCGCGCAGCACGAACCGCTGCAGCAATGCGCGCTGGTTCTCCGACAACACGGCATCCCTCTCCCCCATCACCCGAAGGCGTCTTTCCTGACGCCGGCCATCCTAGCCCGGGCGGGGTTGGAAGCGGAGCCCGCTAGGCGAGGGCGGGCAGTGCTCCGTGCAGTCCACGACCTTGATCCTTCTTAGGTGGAGAGCGCCCGTCGTTGCCCCCGCCGCATAGAGACCCTCATGGATATTCCAACTGTTGCGGAATGGGTTGCTTCAACGAGGAGAGAGCAGGGCCTGCCGCCGAAGATCGAAGATGCTGCCACCATTCGACGGGCTCTAGCTGCCGCGGAGCGAGGCAAGATTACCAAGACTGACGTGGCGGTTGCCCAGTAGCACGCATGTATAGGCCACCGGCCGCCGGCGGTTCTGCCCGGACCACAGGGTCTATCTCTTCCAATCAGGGATCAGACGCCCAGGGTCGAACACTTTCGCACCTTTCACAATGCGACGCGGCATCACGGTTACGAAGTTGAACATGTCTTCCATCGTTGCCCGCTTAGCCGCAGTGGTCATCCCAGCCCAACCTGCCCGCAATTCTTGTCCGGTAACTACTGAGCGGCTGACGTTGGTTTTGGGCTCAGGTAATGCAGCTAGCTGCCGCTTGATGGCGGCCGATGCCGACACCCACTCCTCGGTATCCATCACGCCAGTGGCCATCAGTTCAGCAATCTTCGCCTTCCGATTTTCGAGCGTTTGTCGTTTCTCCAGCCAAGTTGCCAGGTCGGACTCGTTGGACTCGCCTTCCTGGGCCCGATCGTGGGCCTCAAAAACTGCCTCGGCGAGGTACGATTCGGCTCCTTCGAAGCTGATGCTCATCCGGCCGCACGCGCCGCTCCCTTGGTTTTTCGGACAGCGATAGTTAGGTGTTTTCGTCCTGCCGGCGAGCCCCCGCACCATGCCGTGGCCGCAATAACCACACCGGAGGAGCCCAGTCAGTAGATGTTTTCGCGGCCCTCCCCGAGTACCCTGAGACCGTCCTGCAGCCAAGCGGTGCCGGAGCAGCAGTGAGGTCTCGTCGTCGATGATGGCCTCCCACACGTTGCGCTTCGTAATTACGCCACGATGTTCACGGTGACCGGCGATACGGGCGCTCCTGACGATCCCCACGATCGTCGTCGCCCTCCACTCCGCTCCGCGAATTGTTGGAATTCCACGATTATTCAGATCCCGTGCGATCTCATTGAGCTGTTCGCCGGCCAGAACGCGCTCGCACAGCTCCTTAATGATGACCGCTTCCTCTTCGACCACCATCGCATCCTCGCGATAGCCATAGACCCGTCGGCCCGGCCAAGCACCCTTCTCAGCCAGCTCCAAGTGTTTACGCTTAATGCGCTCCTGCGCCTTTTCGCGCTCAGCGGCTGCTACTGCACCGAAAATGTGCGCCTGAAATCGTCCTTCAGCGGTTGCCAGGTCAATCGCGCTTCCTGTCACGGAGACAATTCCTACGCTCGTCCTCTGGCTAAGCCCTATGTACTGCACCAGCTCCGCCATGCTTCTGTGGAGACGGTCCATGGCGTAGACCAGGACTACATCAACTTCACCGGCTTCCATTAACTCCTGAAGTCGGAGGTATGACGGTCGCTTCTTAAGACCCGAAGCAGAGATGTCGTTGTCTTCGAGCTCCGTCACGACAACGTAGCCGTGAGCTTGAGCGTAAGCACGACAATCGGCCAGCTGCCTTGCGACCCCAAGCCCCTCTTGAGCCAGATCCTTCGAGATGCGGGTGTAGATTGCTGCACGTATAGCCACCGCAGTAGCGTACACGTCTTTTGCAACGCGCCGCTTCGTGGGCGCTATTGGCATGGACGGTACACATGCCGGGCAGTCCACTGTTGAGCGCGATCAGCATGTCGAGGCTTTCAGCCTCCCGGACCTCGCCTACGATGAGCCGGTCCGGCCGCATCCGCAGGGCTTCCTTGACCAGCCTGCGCAGCGGGATTTCGCCGCCTCCTTCCAGGTTCGGCTGGCGGCACTGCAGCCCGACGACATCCCGGAGCGGCAGCTGCAGCTCGAAGATTTCCTCCACGGTGACCACTCGTTCCCGGCTGCCGATGCTCGCCGCCAGGCAGTTGAGCATGGTGGTCTTGCCTGCCTGGGTCGCACCGGAGACCAGGATGTTGAGGCCACTGGCAACCGCTGCGGCAAGGAAACGTGCGGCTTCAGGCGAGAGCGAGCCCAGCTCGACCAGGTGTTCGAGCCGGGATGCTCTGGCGATGAACTTGCGGATGTTGACGGCCCAGTGCTTGCGCGTGATGTCCGGAATCACTACATGCAGCCGCGAGCCGTCAGGCAATGCCGCATCGACGAACGGTGAGGAGAGGTCCAGGCGGCGCCCTGAGGATTTCAGCATCCGCTCCACCAGGTCGCGGACCTGCTGCTGCGTCAACGTCACGGACGTGAGCTCGGATTCTCCGCCCCGCGCCACGTAGACCTCTGAAGGCGAGTTGATCCAAATTTCCTCGATTATCGGATCGTCGAGCAGCGGCTGCAGCGGACCGAATCCGGCCACAGCATCGAAAACGTATTTGCGGGCATAGTCCAACTGGCCCAGCGGCGGCAGCGTACCCAGCAGCGTCCGCTCGTCGTAGTCATTGACCGCGGCGTCGACGAGGCGGCGCACCTCCGCGGCCTGCTGGGCCGGGTCCAGCCCCCGGCGGCGGATCAGTTCACGCACCTCATCTTCGACAATACGGATGCCATCCATGCCATTCCCCTTAGCGCACAGCGCCATTACTGGCAGCGGGCTTATTTGAGACTGCGCCCGCTCCCGATCTCCATTCCTCCAAGGAGCCTAAGTGAAGCGTTCAATCCCGACCAGACCGGCGACGCAGAATGGGGATAACACGTCTAATGTTGTTGCCAGTATGAACAGCATCTTCAAGATCATCGGCCCGTTGCTCAGGACCCTCCCGGAGGGCAGCCGCCGCTTCCTGACCGGCTATGCCGCTGCCTCGGCAGCCCTGGCGTTGCTCGATGTCGTCGCGCTGGGCCTGGTCGCGGCGCTGCTGCCCGGGTTGGTCGGCGGGGAGGACGTTGTCTTTCCCGTACTCGGCAACCTGACCGAGCAGGGGCTGGTGCTTCCGCTGCTCATCGTGATCTGCCTGCTGATTGTCTTCAAGGGCGTCCTCGCGGTGCTGCTGCTGCGTTTTGCCACCAAGCGCTTCGCCCGCCATGAGGTTGCCATCGGCGACCGCCTCTTCGCTGCCTACCTTGCTTCCCCCTGGGAGAAGCGGTTGGGACGGAACTCGGCGGAGATCGTACGCTCGGTGGATGTCGGCGTCGGTATTACGGTTTCCGGCGTCCTGATGCCTGCCATGTCCCTGTTCGGTGAGTTGGGCACGCTGGCTGCCGTCGTCGTCGTACTTTTTGTGGCACAGCCGCTGATCGCGGTTGTCACCATGGCCTATTTGGGGCTGGTGGCGCTGCTGCTGGCCAAAGTGATTTCCCCGCGGGCGGTCGCCATCGGCAGGGAGAACCGCGAATGGTCCAACCGGACCGCCAAGACGCTCTATGAGGCTCTCGGCGCCCTGAAGGAAATCACGCTCGCCGACCGGGCGGGCGAGGTTCAGGAACAGGTCCACGGCACACGGACCAAGTCCGCCTACGCGCGCGCAGGCGCCATCCAGATCTCGCAGATCCCCCGCTATGTGCTGGAGACCGCGCTGGTGGTCGGTTTCGCGCTGCTGGGCGGGGTCGGCTACCTCACCGGCGGTCCGGCCGGTGCGGTCAGCGCCGTCGGGCTGTTCGCCGTTGCAGGGTTCCGGCTGATCCCCTCGCTGACCCGCTTGCAGGCCGTGCAGTCCTCGGTCAACACCAGCGCATCCTTTGCCCGGCAAATCGTCCAGGACATCCGCGAAGGCGAACAGGATATGGCCCGGCAGATAGCGGAGCGCCCGCAGCGGGAGCTGCCCGAACGGCCGGCGGACATCGTCCTGGACAACGTCAGCTTCAGCTACCCCGGTGCGCCGTCGCCGGCCCTGCAGTCGGTCAGCATCCGTATTCCGGCCGGAAGCCACGTGGCTTTCGTGGGCTCCTCGGGTGCGGGCAAATCCACCATGGTCGACCTGTTGCTGGGCCTGCTTGAGCCGAGCGAGGGGCGGATCGAGGTGGCGGGAGAGCCACTCGGCTCGGTGCTTAAGGCGTGGCGGCGCAGGATCGGCTACGTGCCGCAGGAGGTCTCCCTGTTCGACGCATCCGTGGCACAGAACGTGGCCTTGGCGTGGGATCCGGACAAGGTGGACCGCGAACGGGTGCGCGTTGCACTCCGCCGGGCGCAGCTGCTGGACACGCTCAATGCGCGCGAGGGCGGCATCGACGCGCTGGTCGGCGAACGGGGCCTGGCCCTGTCCGGCGGTCAGCGCCAGCGCCTCGGCATCGCCCGCGCGCTGTACGACAACCCGCGCGTGCTGGTAATGGATGAGGCTACGTCAGCGCTGGACACCGCTACGGAGGCGGCAGTGACGACGGCGATCGGCCAGTTGCACGGCGATGTCACCGTCATCACGGTGGCGCACCGGTTGTCGACCATCCGCGATGCGGACGTGGTGTTTTTTATGCGGAACGGAACCGTGGCGGCCCACGGCACGTTCGATGACGTCGTGGCCCGGGTGCCCGACTTCGCCGAGCAGGCCGCCCTGGCGGGCCTGGCCAGCACATCCGAAGGCGGCGCAACCGCAGAATAACGGCGCTATCCGGATGATGGCCGCCGGCACAGTCCTGCATAGAGTTCGGCCAGTTGCCGCACAATCCGTTGCGGGCCGTGGTTTTCGCGGGCCCAGCCAGGGCCATCCAGCCGCTGCGAGGCCAGCTGCGGATCCTCCAGCACCGTGCGGACCTGGTCCGTGAGTTCCGCGGGGTTCGAGCCAGCCAGCACCGGTGACGGTCCCGGGTAATAGCCGGCGCCCAGTTGCATGACAACCGGCACACCGATGCCCACCGCCTGCAATTCGCTCATCGCCAGGATCCCCGCACTTTGGCCGACCACGCACTGGGCCGATGCAAGCCAGCGAAGGTACGCGGGCTTGGGCATCTTGGGCAGCAGCCGGACACCGAGGTCGGCGGCTTCCGGCGCTGCGGCTCCCCAGTCCAGTCCCTGTACCTCTACATCAGGTCCGACGGCGGCGAGCAGTGAGCGCGCAACTGCCAGTTGTGCGCGGCCGCCTTTGGAATCTTCCCAGCGGGAAGAGAAGACTACCCGTGGCCGGTGGGCGGGAGCCCAGCGCGGAAGTTCCTCTATATCCAACGGGTTCGGCAAGTAGATGGCATCCGGGCGGGCTGCGGCAGCATGCTCGGCGAGGTCCGGCGTCGAGTACAGGACGGCGGCGGCGTTGTCGGCGCCCCACTGCAGGGCCGGCCGGCGCGCCGGATCGTAGAACTGGGTGCGGATGTCCGTTCCATGTAAGTGGAGCAGGAACGGCCTATGCGGGCGGGAGCGAACAATCCCGATGCGCGAGCCGGAGTGGACGTGCAGCAGGTCGGAGCGCAGGATGCGTGCCGCCCGGCCTGCCTGCCAGGTAATCGTTGCCAACAGGCGTCGTGCCCTCTCTGCGGGGCCACCGGCCGTGGCAGCATCCGAAGGAGGCGTCCGGTCGAACTGCCGCCATGGCAGGCCGGCCCGGCGGCCATACTTGACGAGCGTGGCGCCCACGTCTGCTGCATCGTACAAGTGCAGCACCCGCGGCTCCTGCTGTCGGCTCGCTGACTGTCCGATCATCGCGTCATCTGCGCAGGGGCTGCGAACAGCGCGTCGACGGCTCGCTCCCAGCCCCGGTTCTGGTATTCCGAAGACAGTTCTTGAGCGGCGCGATGGGCATTCTGCTTCCAACCGTCCACCTGCTCCGGGGTCAGTTCCTGCAGGACTTTGCGCAACGCTGCTGCGGAGAATCCTTCCGTAACGGCTCCCAGCCGGTGGCGTTCCACCAGCGCCTGCATCGCCGGCGAGGGCCCGATGATCACGGCTGTGCGGGCCTGGACGGCCTCGAAAAACTTGTTGGGCAGCGCGTTGGCCAAGTTGAAATTCGTTGGCGGGATCACGGAGATCGAGACATCGTACTCGCTCACGGTGTCGACCAGCTGGTCATACGGGACCGGTTCCCGGAACCGCACGTTGGGCAGGGGCTCGGCCTGCCGGCGCAGTTCATCAACATACGCCGGTTCGTTGGGCATAACGATCAGGTCGAGTTCCAGTTCTCCCGAGGCGGCGTCCATCGCCGAGATTATGTCTTCGATCCGCCGGTAACGTTGCCCTGCAGAACTGTAGATCAGGCGGATGGGCCGGCCGGTGGGCCTCGGAACCTTCTCCGCGTACGGTGCCGCATTGGTGACGACCGTCGCCGCCACACCGAAGTCCCGGCCGTACTGCTCGGCGATGCCGTCCGACACTGTAGTGACAGACCTGGCCTGCGGCAGGAAAGTGCGGCAGACCCAGCGGACATACGGGGCCACCAGGATCCGCCATGCGGGCTTGTTGTAGTGTTCCTTGGGAGCGAATTCGTGCAGGTCGGCGTGGACGCCGTGGACTGCATCGAGGCTCATCGCGAGCGGCAAGGTATTCGCGTCGTTCGCCAGGACCGCGTCGAACCTCTGGCCGCGAAGGAGCCGGTAGGCCTCAGCGACGGCGGCAATGTTCCAGTAAACCTGCCGGTACTGTCGCTGGAGCAGCCGCTTTGGGTCGCGCGGCCAACTGGGCAGCCCTGACTCGATTTCGAAATGGCGGGAAACACCATCCGGTGCCGCCCCGAAGCCGCAAGTGACGACGTCGTACTTGTCACGGAACAGGTTGATCTGCTTAAGCACCCGCGGATCACTGCGCAGTGGGGACAGTGAGACAATCAGCAATTGTCCTGCTCTCGGACTCATTTGTCGTCCTTTCGGCCGGGCGCGTCGGTTTGTCGAACGGGCTGCGCCGGCTTGCGCCGGAGCTTGCGGTTGATGGTCGCGAGGACGGAGTTTAGATTGCTCCGCAGCGGCGACTCCACCCTCAGGTTGTCCCGCATCCGGCGTGTCAGGCTCCGTTCCAGGACGTGCGCCGCTTCCCGCCGTCGAAGCGCCGTGCGGACTGCCTCCGGACTGGCGTCTGTAGCCAACGACAGCAGCAGCTGCTCATCTGGCCCGCTGAGGAGCCGGGCGGCTCCGGGGGCCAACTGGGCGATGCCGGTGAGGACGTCGGCCATTTCCTGGCAGTCGCTCGCCTCCCAGTCAAAGCCGGAGCCCCGGCGAAGCGCTGCGCTGATAACGTGCCCGCGCAGCAGTTTGACCGCGATGGCCTCACGCTGGGCAGCTCCCAGGCCCGCGAACCAAGTCCCCTCCGTCAGCAGCCGGAGGTCGCGGAACTGCTCCTTCAGCGGCAGCACCGCCGACGTCACCCGGACCGCGGCGTCCTCACCGACCAGGTACGCAGGTGCATCGGACAAATAGGCGATCCGCGCGCCGGAGAACCACAGCCTCAGGCCGAACTCCAGATCTTCGCCCGTGCGCAGTCCTTCGGTCAGCGCCAGGCTGCGCTCCTGCAGCAGGCTCCGCCGGATCAGTCCGAGCGGAGCGGTCCGATAGGCGAGCCGGTCCCTGATCGGATCGACCAGCACGCCGCGCCACACCCGGGCCCGCGGCGTCAGGATTTGCTGCCCGCTGCGCGTTCTGAGCGGTGCAATGACGACGTCGGCCTCCGCGGTGGCAGCAACGTCGAGCCAAGCGGCGAGCGCACCGGATTCCAGCGTGTCGTCTGACCCCATGATGCCGACGAAATCGGTGGTCGCCGCTCGGAGTCCATAGTTGAACGGTCCCGCTGGGGACGCTATTCCGTCCACCAGATCCAGCACGCGAACGCCACGGCCAATCAAGCCGTCCAACGCCGTGCGCACGGGGGCAGGATCAGTATTGTGGCAGACCACCAACGCTCCCGCTCTTCCTTGCCCTGCGGCCAGCACGGATTCAACCGCTCGGCGGATGGGCCGGTCCATGGTGTGGACTGCGATGACGACCTCGGCTTCCAAGGCCGGTAGCGCGTCGCCGCCTGTCGGACCGGGGGCGGACTCAGCCATCGTTCTTGTCTCCTGAGACGGCGTCGGGCCGCGGAGCCTCGTCGAGGGCGATCCGGCGCGCGAGCTTGGTGATCCGGTCCTCCAGTTGGCGCCCGCGCTGGAAGGAACTCGCCATGAAGACCATGAACGCCACGATCAGGCCGTAGAGCACTAGGTCTGTCCCACGCCCGATGCCGAGAGCGTTCGCCAGCCTCGTCAAGAGACCTGGAAAGAACACAGAGAGAACTGCCAGCGCCGCGAAAACCAGCAGCAGCAGCCTGCGCACGGCCTGGTGCTTGGCGTTGCCTCCTCCACGCATGAGCGCAATCGCCCCGATGATCACGGCCAGGACGAGGACAATTTGGACAAGAATAATCATGCGCTCACCTGAAAAAGAGATCCGCGAGGATGTTGACGCCGTTCAGCAGGGACTGGCCTTTGGCTTTGGAGTACTCGGTGTACACGATCTCTACCGGATGCTCCACCAGGACGGGCTTCAGCTCCGCCAACTGGTGGATCAGTTCCGAGGCATGCGCCATCCGGTTCTGGTTCAGGTGGATCCTTGCGAGGACCGGCGCGGAGATGGCACGGAGGCCGTTATGCGCATCGGTTAGCTGCAGCCCGGTGGCCATCCGCGATTGCAGCGCTGCCGTGCGCAGCACCATCCGCTTGATTCTCGAAACCTCGGTCCGTTCCTCGAGGAAGCGGGAACCGAGCACCACATCTGCTTCGCCGGCGCGCAGCCTGGCCAACATGGCCGCAGCGTCCGACACTCTATGTTGCCCGTCCGCGTCGAAGGTGATGACGGCATCGAGCTCCGGATCCTGCAGGGCATATTCGAAACCGGTCTGGAGTGCAGCGCCCTGGCCGAGGTTGATTGGATGCTGGACGACCACGGCCCCGGCTGAACGGGCGATCGCCGCGGAACCGTCGGAACTGCCGTCGTCGATGCAGACGATATGCGCGAACTCCTCGAGCAGGCCGGCGACAACGGAACCGATAACGGTGGCCTCGTTGTACACCGGCACCACTACCCAGCAACGACTCACCTGCCCAGTATTCCACAAGGGGCATGGCCACTCCGCACGGCTCAGGCGAGGGCGCCGACCGAGCGGTAATGGGCATCCAATTGCCGGCTGCTGCCGGCCAGCGAACGGTGTTCGACGACGAACTGCCGGGCTGCCCGGCGCATGGCCAGATAGTCACCGCTGCGCAGGCTGAGCAGTTGCAGCAGACCGTCACGCAGTTGGGCGAAGTCCGCTTCGCCAGCCAGCAGCCCGGTCGTTCCCTCATCGAGCATCTCCGGGATGCCGCCGCTGCGGTAGGCCAGCAGCGGGGTCCCGCAGGCTTGCGCTTCCAAAGCCACCAAACCTGCTGCCTCCCGCGCTCCCCCGGCTTCTTGGCTCGGCGCGACGAGGGCATAGGCCTTTTGCATCCAGGTGCGGATCCCTTCGCGGTCCATGCGACCGAGGAAATCGATGTGCGGATGGCTAGCCGCCTGCTCCACCACCGCATCGCGCAGCGGCCCATCGCCGATCACCACCAGCCGGTGATGCGCCTTACGCCAGACGGCCAGGGAGGCATCGATCAGGTCCCTGATCCCTTTTTGCGTGTTCAACGTTCCCACGAAAAGAACGATCGGTGTCTCGTTCGCATCATGGCCGTTCGGCACGAAGTATTCCGTGTCCACGCCCTGGTAATGAACCTCGATCTTGTCCGCGTCCAGGCCGAGTTCGATCGCCCGATCCGCCAGGTAGTGGCTGACTGCCAGGATGCGCTGGCTTTGCGCCGCGGCGGCCAGCACATTGCGGTGGTGCCATTTGGCCATCATCGTGTCCGGCGGATTGCCGAGCGACACGACGTCGGAGCCATGCAAGGTGGTAATCAGCGGCACTTTGGAAAGGCGCGCGGCGTCCACTGCCGGCCGTGACCATGTGGCGAAGTGCTGATGGATGATGTCCGGCTGGAAGCGGCGAATGGCCAGACTCATTGCGGGCATGAAGGCAGGCATAACCAGTTCGCGGCGACGGAATCCCAGCAACTGCCCGGGCACGAAATCGGTGATCGGCACAGAGATGGACTTGTCCTGCACATCGGCGACGAGCGTGAAGATCCGGAAGTCATGGCTGTCTTTGAGCTGCTGGGCGTGGGCCACAGCGAAATAGGTCGGCGGGATGCGCAAGGTGCTCTTGGTGATCGCAATTTTCACGTCGCGTCCTGACCGGAGTTTGGAAGGGCACGGCCAATGCGGCCGTGGTGAACACAGCCATAGTAGTCCTGCCACCTTGGGGTTTCCGTTGGGCGAGGAGGGTAGGCTGGTCCAGGCGCCGCTAGTCGTTCCAGCACCGCGGCCCGGCATTGGAATGAGCGCAGCAGGCAAAGGACGTGGAAGTGGAACCCCGGATTCTGTGCATTTCATTCTCGGATATCCAGGCCGATTCCCGGGTGCTAAGGCAGGTGCGGCTGCTGGCCGAGGCTGGGGAAGTCACGACGCTTTGCTATGGCAGCCGTCCGCCCGGCGCCACCCACCATCTGGAAATCGACTCTTCACTGCCATCCCTGCCGCAAACGCCAGCCGGAGTGCTTCGGCTCGCCCTGCGGCGGTTTTCGGCGGTGGAACTTGAAGCGCCCGCCGTCAAGCAGGCGCGGCAACTGGTCGATGGGCAGAGCTTCGACCTGATTGTGGCGAACGAAGCCCGGGCACTGCCGTTGGCGCACGCACTCGCCAATGGCGCTCCAGTATGGGGCGACATGCATGAATGGGCACCGGAAGAACGCGCGCATGTCCTGCCGTGGCGCCTGCTGGTCAAACCCTATATGTACAGCATCTGCGCCAAATACCTGCCACGAACGACGGCGGTCACAGCAGTTAATGCGTCGATCGCGGCTTTGTACACGGAACACTTTGGGTGCCCCACCGAGGTGGTCCGCAACACGGGTCCCTACCGTGAATTAATGCCAGCGGCGCCCGTCCCCGGGCGGATCCGCCTCGTGCACAGCGGCGCGGCGGTTCCTGGACGGAACCTCGAGGGGACCATCGAAGCGGTCAAGGCGCTGGACGAGCGCTTCAGCTTGGACCTGTACCTGGTCAAGGCCCGCGACGGAGGCCGCTACTGGCAGGAACTCAGGGAACTGGCGGCAGCGGATCCGCGTATCACTTTCCACGATGCCGTCGAGCCCGACCGGTTGCCGGCAACGCTCAATCAGTATGACGTGGGTGTCTTCAGCCTTCCACCGCAAACCACCAACCACCGGCTGATGCTTCCCAACAAGTTCTTCGACTTTGTCCAGGCCAGGCTCGCCCTGGTGTTCAGCCCTTCCCCCGAAACAGCGAGCCTGATGCAGCAGCATGATCTCGGGGTCATCACCGAGGATTTCAGCGTCGCTGCGCTGACCCGTGCTCTGGCCACCCTGAGCGTCGACGATGTGCAGCGTTACAAGGCCAATACCCATCGGGCCGCGCGCGCCTTGAGCTCAGCCGAGGATGAAGCAGTAACGCGCCAGGTGCTGGCACGACTGCTCCGGTAAGTCGGCACCCGCCGCCGGCACAGGCACGGTCAAGACCTGCTGACAGCCGCCGCCAACGCCTCGGAGGCCCGGGTACCGACGCCGCGCAGTGAATAGTGCTGCTCCACCCAAGCCGCCAGCCGGGCCCGTTCCGCCGGTTTCACCGGATCTTCCAGCACAGCTGCCATCGCATCCGCCACCTGGCCCGCGTCCCAGTCCACCTCATGACCCAAACTGTGCTGGGCCACGATGCGCCGCAGCGGCCCGACACCTGCATAGATGACGGGGGTGCCACAGGCAAGGCTGGCAAAGGCCTTCGTGGCAAAGGCAAAGTCGTAACCCCGGCCAGGCCGCACCGATGCAAGTCCGGCGGCAGCCCTGCCCAAGGCTGCCGCGGTTTCCTCCCCGCTGGCCAACCCCATGAAACGGATGCGGCTGCCGGCCGGAGCCGCGCGCTCCCTCAGCTCACGGAGTTCGACTCCTTGGCCGTACAGCAACAATTCGGCGTCAGGATAGCGGTCCATGATTTTCAGGAAGCCGTCCACGAAAACGCCGGCCCCCTGGATTTCCGACATCGTTCCCGCGTAGACAAGAGTCCGCTGCGTTCCCGGGGTCCCGCCATCCGCCGACGCTGCCGGCCTGAACGTCCCAGTGTCTACCCCGGTTCCTACCTCGGCCACCTGGGCTTTCCCCCGGGTCAGATCACGCACCGCGGCGCTCACGCCTTCCGAGACACTCAGCACGCTGGCCGCGCCATTCAGCACCCACCGCTCGACGGCACGCAGGACAGCAACGATGCGCGGATCCACTCCGATTCCGGCAGCGGCATCGGAGCTGACATCGGCCGCGAAGTAGACGTAGGGCCGGCGACGGAGCCAGCTTGCCATCCGGACCACGACGCCGGTGGTCGGCGGCGGCTCCGCCAGCACGGCATCGAAACGCCGCGAGGACAGCAGGCGGAAAAAGAGCGGAATGTCGAAGCTGGCGTACTGCACGTAGCCACGGACCGCGCCCGACCGGTCCCGCAGCACCGGCCAGCGTCGCACTCGTCCGGTGGACCGTTGCGCATCGGGCGACGTGCTGGTCAGCACCGTTACGGTATGTCCCGCGGCTTCCAGGGCCTTGACGGTGGCGGCGAGCCGGTAGGCCGCCGCCCCGGCTTCCGGCGCGAATATGCGGCTGGCGACCAGAATGTGCATGCGGCTCAATCCCGCAGCCGGATGGTCCTGGCCTCGCGGCTCGACACCGTCATGGCCTCGGCGACGCGCAGCGTATTGAGCCCCTCCCGCATCGTGACGATGCCGGCAGTGCCCGGGGCAAGTTCATCCCGGGTTTCGCCGCGGGCGGCCAGGACGGCGTCGCGGAAGGCTTCGTGCTCCACCTTGAGCGGTTCCCGCTTTGCGATAGCCAGGCGGGTGACGTTGCCTTCGGATACACCGCGGAAGTTGGCCACGGAGTCCCACTCCGTGCTGATGGTCCCGTTTTCGAAGAATGTCAGGTCGGCCGTCAGGGTGTCGGCCATGAAGGAACCGCGTTCTCCGGTCACTACCGTCATGCGCTCCTTCATCGGCGAGAGCCAGTTGACCAGATGGCTGGTGATGATGCCGTTCGCCAGCTGGCCATTGGCCGCCAGCATGTCTTCGTGCTCGCGGCCGGAGCGCGTAGTCGTCCGCGCGCTGACGGATTCGTACTCGCTTGCGGCCAGCCAGGCGGTGAGATCGATATCGTGGGTGCCGAGGTCCTTGATCACACCGACGTCGGCGATCCGCGAGGGGAACGGGCCCTGCCGGCGGGTCGCGATCTGGTAGACCTCGCCCAGGTCGCCCTTCCGCAGCCGCGCACGCAACGACTGCAGCGCCGGGTTGTAGCGCTCGATGTGTCCCACGGCGCCGACGAGGCCGCGGCTCTCGAATGCATCCGCGAGCCGCTGGCCGCCCTCGATGGTGGACGCGATAGGCTTCTCCACCATGGTATGGATCCCGGCCTCGGCCAGGGCCAGTCCGACCTCCTCATGCAGGCCGGTCGGCACGGCGCACATCACCATGTCCACGCCGTGCGCGATGAGCTCTTCCACCCCGCTGTAGAACGGCAGGCCGCCGGCGACCCCGTGCGGGTCGCCATACGCATCGGCCACAGCCACCAGTTCCACGCCCTCGGTTTCCTGCAGCACCCTGGCGTGGTGCCGGCCCATCATGCCCAGCCCGATCAGGCCGGCACGCAGCTTCCCCACCTCACGCACCTGCCTTCGCCAGCGCGTTGACCGCCGTGGCTATCCGGTCCAGGTCTTCCTCGTCCAGCGACGGATGCACCGGCAGCGACAGGACCTGGCGTGCGGCAGCTTCAGTGACCGGCAGGTCCGCCAGCCTGTTGAAGGACGGCAGCCGATGGTTCGGGATCGGATAGTAGACGCCGGATCCGATCTGGTACTCCTCCTTCAGCGCCGATGCGAAGCGGTCCCGCTCCCCCTCCGGAACCCGGATGGTGTACTGGTGGTAGACGTGCGTGGCCCCTTCAGCGACCGCAGGCGTTGCGACGCCTTCCAGGTTGGCATCCAGGAAGGCGGCATTGGCTTGGCGCCGGGCCGTCCAGCCGCGCACCTTGCCCAGCTGCACCCGTCCGATCGCCGCATGCAGGTTCGTCATCCGGGCATTGAACCCGATGAGTTCGTTCTCATACTGGCGCTCCATCCCCTGGTTCCGGAGCAACCGCAGCCGGCGTTCGACGTCGTGATCCCCGGTTGCGACCATCCCGCCTTCGCCAGAGGTCATGTTCTTCGTTGGATAGAGGCTGAACATCGCAAAGGCGCCAAAGGTGCCCACCGGCCTGCCGTGCAGCGCCGCGCCATGCGCCTGCGCCGCATCTTCGAACACCGCCAGGCCATGCTTTTCCGCCAGCGTGCCCAAGGCGCCCATGTTGGCCGGATGCCCGTAGAGGTGGACCGGCATGACCGCCTTGGTGCGCTCCGTGATCAGCTGTTCAGCGGCGGAGGCGTCCAAGCAGTAGTGGTCCGGCTCGATGTCGGCGAACACGGGCGTGGCACCGGCAAGCGCCACTGAATTGGCCGTCGCCGCGAAGGTGAAGGACGGGACGATGACCTCATCGCCGGGACCGATTCCTGCCGCCAGCAGGCCAAGGTGCAGCCCGGATGTGCCGGAGTTGACCGCGACCGCGGCCCGGCCGTCAAGCAGGACCTGCGAAAACTCCTGCTCGAAGGAGGCCACTTCGCTCCCCTGGGCCAGCATGCCGGACACCAGCACCGCATCGACGGCGGCGCGCTCTTCGTCCCCGATGATGGGCTTCGCGGCCGGGATGAAGTCCTTGCTCACTCAGTTCTGCCTTTCTTCCGTGCCCGCAGTTGCCTCGGGCACCGCTTCGCACAGCAGCCCGTTGTCCTCGATATAGCTCTCCCCGCTGTCGGGGCAAACCCACGCATGCGGCCGTCCGCCGTCGTCCTGGCGCAGCGGATGCCCGGACTTGCCCACCCAGCCGATCCGCCGCGCGGGCACTCCGGCCATCAGCGCGAAATCCGGCACGTCCTTGGTAACCACCGCACCGGCGGCGATCGTGGCCCAGCGGCCGATCCGCACCGGGGCCACGCAGACGGCGCGGGCACCGACCGACGCGCCTTCCGCGATGGTCACCCCCACCGGGGTCCAGTCGTGGGCGCTCTTGAGCGAACCATCCGGATTCACCGAACGCGGATACGTGTCATTGGTCAGCACGGCGGCGGGACCGATGAAAACCCCGTGCCCGAGTTCCGCCGGTTCGTACACGAGGGCGTAGTTCTGGATCTTGGTGTTGTCGCCGATCTTCACCCCGGTCCCGACGTACGCGCCGCGGCCCACAATGCAGTCCGTCCCCAGCTCCGCGTCCTCGCGAACCTGCGCCAGATGCCAGATTTTCGTGCCCTCGCCCAACCGGGCGCGTTCGGAGACGTCGGCCGTCTCAGCGATATACCCCACCGTAAGCTCCCTTTCGTGCAAAACTGCCGTGCCGTCGTCGTACTTCCCGCGCCAGGCTCAGGACTTCCCGATCACCCGGTAGGTAACGCCCTGCCACTGCTCCGCGCTGCTGACCCGCCGGCCGTCGATGAACACCTTCACGCCAGGCAGGTCGTCCGGCCCCAGCCCGCGGTAGTCAGCATGGTTGGCCTGCACCACGGCTGCGTCCACCGGCTCGCCCAAATGATACGGCGCGAAACCCAGCCGCTCGAGTTCGGCGTCGCTGAACAGCGGATCGTGGACCAGCGCGGTGGCACCGCGGGCCGCGATCGCCTCCACCGCGCCGAACACGCCGGAGAACGCCGTCTCCTTCACCCCGCCGCGGTAAGCGGCACCGAGAACGACGACGCGTGCCCCGGTGAGGTCCCCATAGGCACCTTCCAGCAGGCCGATGGTGTAGTCCGGCATGCCGGCGTTGGCTTCGCGCGCCGCGCGGACCACCGTGGCCTGCGGATCGTTCCAGAGGTAGAGCCGCGGGTAGACCGGAATGCAATGGCCGCCGACCGCGATTCCCGGCTGGTGGATGTGGCTGTACGGCTGCGAGTTGGAGGCCTCGATGACCTGGTAGATGTCGATGCCGGCGGTCGCGGCGTAGCGGGCGAACTGGTTGGCGAGGCCGATGTTCACATCCCGATAGGTGGTCTCGGCCAGCTTGGCCAGCTCCGAGGCCTCGGCCGATCCGAGGTCCCAGACCCCGTTGGGCCGTGCCAGATCGGGCCGCTCGTCGAAATCCAGCACGGCTTCGTAGAACTCCTGGGCCCTGGCGGCGCCGGCGTCAGACAGCCCGCCGATCAGCTTCGGATACTTGCGCAGGTCCTCGAAGACCCGCCCGGTCAGCACTCGTTCGGGCGAAAACACCAGATGGAAATCCCGGCCTTCGACGAGGCCGGACCCGGCTTCCAGCATCGGCTTCCACCGGCTGCGCGTGGTCCCGACCGGCAGCGTCGTCTCGTAGGAAACGAGCGTGCCCGGCGTCAGATGCTTGGCCAGTTCCTGAGTCGCGGCGTCCATCCAGCCGAAATCGGGCCGCGCCTCGGCATCCACAAACAGCGGCACCACCAGCACTACCGCATCCGCGCCGGGCACCGCTTCGGCGTAGCTGGTGGTCGCCTTCAACCGTCCCGCCGGCACCAGTTCGGTGAGCTTCTCCTGCAAGTGCGCCTCGCCGGGGAAGGGTTCCTGCGCCGCGTTGACCTGTGCAACAACGTCCTCATTGACGTCGACGCCGATGACTTCGTGCCCCTTGGACGCAAACTGCGCCGCCAGTGGCAGGCCGATCTTTCCGAGGGCAATGACGGCAATCTTCACCGGGTGGAACCTTTTCTACGTTGTGCTGCACTGCGGATGGGCTGGACCCTGCGGCCCCTGTCCAAGGGTACCGCTACTGAAGGACAGGATTGCGGACGCGGGTTTTCCACAAGCCGGGCGGCACGGGCAGCGGGGAGGCAGCGCCGCCGGTTAGGGTGCTGGAAAAACCGCCCTGTTCGAGGATCACATGCCGCTGCACTTATCCGTTGCCGCTTCCGAGCACCTGCCGCCGCAGTTCGTGCAGCAGGTCGCCGCTCTCCGCGAAATCGTCGCCGACGACGCGCTGCCGGATGCAGGCCCGCTGGCACAATGGCTGCTCGACCGGCTCGGTGCCACCGCTGCGGAGGTGTCGCTGACCGTCGATGGGGTGCCGCTTCGTTCCCTCGTTCCGCATCGCCTGCCGCTGGTCTCCGGCGCCGTCATCGTCTGCGGACTCCCGGCCCGGAAGAGACCAAGGAACAGAACGACGGCGGCGCCGAGGTCGGGCGCGCCTGTGCTGGCTTTGGCAGTAACGGGGGGTCCGGATGCGGGCAAAGTCCTTGAGCTGGCCCGCGGAGAACATGTCCTCGGTCGGGATGGGGCGGCACTGCTCGTTGACGATCCGCAGCTCTCGCGGAAACACGCACGAATCACGGTGGACAACCGGAGCGTGCGCATTACGGATCTCGATTCGGCGAATGGCATAGTGGCGGAGGGGCGTCGGGTGGCCAGCGCGGAGCTGGTCTCGGGCCGTGAAATCAGCGCTGGTGGCAGCCGGATGACGCTGTACCTTGCCGGTGAACCGCTGCCTGGGGTCTCACCTGACGAGGACCTGGACAGTCCGGTCCAGGTAGCGGCTCCAGCACCGGACCCGCGGGGCAAATTGACTCTGCTGCTGGCCGGGCTGCCTTTGGTAGCCGGGGTCGCCCTCGCCGTCATCACCGGCATGTGGTTCTTCCTCGCGTTCAGCGCAGTCTCTTTGCTCGCTGCAGCCATTCCCTACGCAGCCGGCAGACGCAAGCGCCGGGCGTTCAAGGCGGCTGTCTCAGCTGCAGCCGCAAGCGATCTGCAGCGGCGGCAGCAGGCCGCCCCGGATCCTGCCCGGCTGGTTTATGGGCAGCTCAGGGAAGCGGCCACCGGCTCGGCAGGATCGCAGCCGGAGCACTTGTGGCTGCGATTGGGAACGGCAGACCAGGAAGCCAGGATTGCAGCCGCCGGAACACCGGACCTGCAAGTGCCCGTGCTGCAGGATGCTCCGCTGGCTGTTGATCTGCTCGCCACCCGTCGAATCAGTTGTAGCGGGCCGGCCACGGTGCTGCGCCGACTGCTGAACTCCTGCCTGCTGCAGCTCGGGGCACGAGCCTTGCAGTCGGACCTCTCCGTGGTCTGCTACGGAACGGCCGACTCAATGCCGCCAGCGGCGCGGTTCCTTCCGGGAACGGTGCTGGCCAGCCGGCCAGAGGTCCTGGCAGCGCAACTCCGCCAGGACGGCAGGCCCCTGGTCCTGCTCATCACCGACAGACATGACATTGCAGACGAGGTGATCGAGAGCAGCGACGCCAATCTGGCCATCATCCGGTTTTCCTCCCCGGTGCCGGCAGATGAAGCGCAGATCCAGCTGGTGCCTGGCCGGGGAACGCTGCGGCGGCTCGGAACCAGTACGGCCTTCCAACCCGATCTGGTCTGCGCCGGCACACTCGAACGTTTCGCCCGCCTCGCGGCTCGGGCCGCAGCAACCCTTCCCGCGAACATCTCTGGCACGGTTCCCGACTCCTGCGGACTGGAAGCCCTGCTGCCTGGCGCCGAGCCGACCGGCCTCTGGGCCAGAAACGCGGCGGCGGCAGGTATTCCGGCGGTCATCGGAGCCGATGCCACCGGACCGGTAACCCTCGACCTGGCCAGCGAAGGACCTCATCTCCTGATTGCGGGAACAACCGGCTCGGGCAAGTCTGAACTGCTGAAATCGCTTGTGTTGAGTCTGGCCTACCAGCACCCGCCCGAGAAGCTGAATTTCCTGTTCATCGACTTCAAAGGCGGATCGGGACTCGGTTCCGTCAGCGGTTTGCCGCACAGCGCCGGCTTGCTGACAGACCTGACAGCATCACAGGTCGGCCGGGCACTCAGCTGGCTGCGGGCGGAAGTTACACGGCGGGAACTCGAGCTTGCCCGGCTCGGCGTTGCGGACATCCGGGACTGTCCGCCAACTGTCCTGCACCGGCTCATGGTGGTCGTCGACGAGTTCCGGATGCTGGCGGACGAAGTGCCGCAGGCGTTGCCCGAACTCATGCGGGTCGCTGCTCTGGGCCGTTCCCTTGGCATCCATCTGATAATGGCAACCCAGCGCCCACAAGGGGCCATCTCGGCGGATATCCGGGCCAATGTGACATCGTCGGTTGCTCTGCGGGTACAAACCGCCTTGGAATCGGCAGACCTCGTCGGCACCAGCGCGGCAGCAGATATAGCAGTCGCTTCCCCGGGACGGGCTTTCCTGCGGATCGGCCCGGCGGCAGCAAGGGAATTCCAGTCCGCTTCGGCCAGCATCCGTGCCGCTCCTTCAGGTCCGGCCGCCGCAGTTCTTCACGAATGGCTGGAGCCGCACCGCATTAATCGCCCGGACCTGGAGCGTCTGCAACCGGACGGCCAGGATCCGGATCCCGCAGCGAAGCTGGTCACCCGCCTCCACCAGGCGGCCACCGCAGCCGGGAGTGTGGCAGCCATTCAGCTGCCTCCACCGCTGCCGGAACGGCTGGAACTGCACACTCTTCCACAGCCCTCAAAGCCCGACAGCCTCCGGCTCGGGCTGTTCGACCTCCCGGCACAGCAACGACAGCTGGCGATGGACTGGGTCCCAGAGGACGACGGCCACCTCGCCGCACTGGGCGCCAGCGGAAGCGGCACCCAGCTGGTCCTCAAAGCCGCGACCGCAGGCCTGCTCGGTTCCGCTGCCGAACGGCACGTTTATGTTCTAGATGGAGACGGTTCCCTGCGGTTTGCTGCAGCAGCCGAACGCACCGGCGCATATGCAGGCCCCACGGAAACAGAACGGGCTGCCCGGGTCCTGAAGCGCCTCGCCTCGGAAACAGCAAAGCGCTTGGCTTCGGTGGCGATGGACACAAACGCCGACAGCCCTCGGGCGGTCCCCCTCATTGTTATTGTCTCTGGATGGGGCCGCTGGGCCTCCGCGTTCCGGAGCGGCAAATTCGGCTGGGCCGAGGAATGCCTGCTGGACTTGGCCCGCGACGGGGCCGCCGCCGCCGTCGTTCTTTGTATTGCCGGCGACCGGGAACTGGCTGCAGCCCGAATCCTGGGGATGCTTCCCAATAAGCTGTTCTTCCCTGCCTTCACGGGCCCTGAAACCCAAATGGCCTGGCCTAAGCTGCCGCCGATGGACGACATACCCGGCCGCGCGCTGGCACAAGGGCCCTTCGTTCCCGCCATGGAGGCTGTGGCGCACGTGGTGGATGACCCTGCCCAAGGCCTCCAGCCCCGGGAGGCGAAGCAGCAGCCTTTCCGCATCGAGCCCCTGCCCGACCAAGTCCCGGCCGACCAGCTCCCGGACGACGAACAGCCCGAGGACATGCTCATCATCGGCGTCGAAGGCGACGAGCTGGGGCCGGCTTCACTTCGAATCACGCCTGGCGAGGCAGTCCTCGTCCTCGGTGCCGCCGGCAGCGGCAAGACCAATCTCATCGAGTTGCTCGAACGGCAGGCAAGCACCCGCTACAACTGCCTCCGCCCGCCGCAAGGCACCGACGCCAGTGCCTACTGGTCTTCTTTGGACCTCTTCGGAACCGGCACCCTCTTGCTGATCGATGATGCCCACCTGCTGGCTCCCCCGGCCCACCAGCGCGTGGCCAAGCTATTGGAAGCCGGGGCAGCGGCGGTGGTCGCGGCCAGGCCAGGTCCGGCGCTGCTGCAGCAAGTGCCGGCGGCGCTGACTGCGCGCAGCAACGGACGCGGCTTTATCCTTTCGCCTGCAGCAGCCGCGGATGGTGATCTTCTCGGAGTCAGGCTGGACGCGGCCCGGTGCCCACCGGGCCGCGCTTACAGAGTGGAATACGGCATGGCCGTCCCGCTTCAGACAGGCTACGTGCGCGCTTAGAGAGCGCCCGGGGCGCTGCCCTTCGTTACATAGGCGGTCACCGGACGGGTGAAGATCAGCAGGACGACGGCCGCGGCCGGAAGCAGCAGGAGCAGGCCTGGCAACACCAGCCCGCCAGTCAAGGTCGGGAACGCAATGACCAGTACAAAGAGCTGCCAAACCAAAGCTGCAGCTTTTGTCCAGCGGTACCCCCGGAAAAAGAAGTGGCCGACAGCCAGTAGCCACCCGGCGAGCAGAACCATCAAGACCAATTGGAATACAGCGCCACCCAGCGACGTCGGCGTTTGTGTCATCAGGCCGTAGACGAACCAGGCCGCCGCCCCGAGAAGCGCCAGCGCTTCCAACACCAGCACCAGCGATATCACAATGACTGCGGGCGGCCGTTTGTTGGATGCTGAGTTCGCCGGGGGTATTGACACATTGGCACCCTACCTTAGATAGTCGGGTAACAAGCGGAACATCGCATGACGCAGCGCAGCCGGGACCGGTGTCCTGTGACGAATGACTCAGGTTTCCGGGCGATTAAATCACGGAACACCCTTGTTTACACAGATTTAACGTGAAACGCTTTAACCGAAGCGAAATGGGGGGCCATCAGAGCCCCCTTTACTATGAGTCCACTCGTGAAATATTTCACAAGAAGTTTCAGCTGGACCTGTCTAAAGGAGTATGTGATCAGCATGGATTGGCGTAGCCGCGCGGCATGCCTCGACAAGGACCCGGAACTGTTCTTCCCGGTCGGAAATACAGGCCCGGCCTTGCTCCAGATCGAAGAAGCCAAAAGCGTTTGCCGGCGCTGCCCCGTCATCGACACGTGCCTGCAGTGGGCCCTCGAGTCGGGCCAGGACGCCGGCGTATGGGGCGGAATGAGTGAAGACGAGCGCCGCGCCATGAAGCGCCGGGCCGCCCGCGCGCGCCGCGCCTCCTGACTCTGCCATACCCCCATAGAGGCCGTCACCTTTCGGTGGCGGCCTCTATGCATGTCCTGCCGGTCAACGCAGCCGCTGTGGATCCAGGTTCAGCTCAATGTTCACGCACGTCCCCCCGCCTTCTCTGGTCCTCCACTCGATGCTCCCGCCGAGCTCGCTGGTCACCAAAGTGCGCACGATCTGAAGGCCCAAACCGTCGCCGCCCGGACTGTCCGGCAGCCCCACGCCGTCGTCCTCGACCGTGACCCGCAACCACTCTTTCCCTGAGCCTGCGGGGTCACGGCGCGCCGTGAGCCAGACAGTTCCCTTCCGCCCTTTGAGTCCATGTTCGACGGCGTTAGTCACCAGCTCATTGATCACCAGTGCCAGCGGGGTCGCGAACTCGCTGGGCAGCTCTCCGAACTCACCGCTGCGCTGCGTAGTCACCGCCTGGGATTCCGAAGCGACTTCGGCCGACAACCGGAACTGCCGTCCGATCAGCTCGTCGAAATCCACGTTCTGGGCCAGTCCTTGTGACAGGGTCTCGTGGACCATGGCGATGGTGGCCACCCGGCGCATAGCCTGCTCCAGGCCTTGTTTGGCCTCCTCGCTCACCATACGACGGGATTGCATCCGCAGGAGGGCCGCGACCGTCTGAAGATTGTTCTTCACGCGGTGGTGGATTTCCCGGATCGTCGCGTCCTTCGACACGAGCTCCATTTCGCGCCGCCGAAGTTCGGATACATCCCGACAGAGCACGAGGGCCCCGAACCTCTCGTGCTCGTTGCGCAACGGGATGGCCCGCAGCGACAGCGTGACTCCCCGGGACTCGATCTCCGTCCGCCACGGCATCCGGCCCGTCACCACCAGCGGCAGGGATTCGTCGACCATGCGCCGGTCCTTCAACAGAGCGGTGGTAATCTCCGCCAGCGATCGGCCCTCAAGGGATTCCACATCGCCAAGTCTCCGGAAGGCCGAGACGCCATTGGGACTGGCATACTGGACGATGCCGTCCGCATCCAGCCTGATGAGCCCATCACCGACCCGAGGCGCACCTCGCCGGGAGCCGGTAGGTGAAGCGAAATCCGGCCAAAGCCCCAAAGTACCCATGTGCAACAGGTCATAGGCACATTGGCGGTACGTCAGTTCCAGCCGTGAGGGCATCCGGGAGCTGGAGAGGTCCATGTGGGATGTCAGCACAGCCAACGTCCGGCCATTGCGGACCATGGGAACTGCCTCGACGCGCATCGCCATCTCCGTGGTCCACCCGCTCTCGCTCGAGCGCTCAATCACTTGGGACCTGCGGGCGGCGTCTGCCAAGGGCAACAGATCCGCCCGAATCCGTTCCCCCACAAAATCCGAGTGGAAAACCGTATGCGTTGTCGAGGGGCGAACGTGTGCCAGGGCAACGTAACTGCCATCCGGCGTCGGCAGCCACAGCGCCAGGTCGGCAAAGGCCAGATCCGCAATCAGCTGCCAGTCGCCGACGAGCAAATGCAGCCACTCCGCGTCGCCCGGTCCGAAATCGGCATACTCATCAATCGGGTCGGTAAAGATTGCCACCTTCGTCTAACTCCGAACGGTGGAACGCAGCAGCCGCAGGGCGACAGACAGTGATGCCATGTCATCCCGGTCGAGGCGGTTGACTTCCTCGAACATCCTGCGAGCCCGCTCGATGCTCTCGGCATTGTCGCTGGCCCACTCCTCCAGCCGCTCTTCGGGTGTCCCGCTGGGTTGAGTACCCGTCATGACTGCAACCGTAATGTCGGTGATGGTCGAGTAGAGATCATCGCGCATGGCAGCCCGAGCAAGTGCCTGCCACCGGTCTTCGCGGGGAAGATTGGTGATCCTTATCAGCAACGCATCGACGTCGAACCGGTCATAGACCGCATAGTAGACATGCGCGATGGCGTCCACCG
Organism: Arthrobacter crystallopoietes BAB-32; assembly: GCF_000328305.2. Lineage (GTDB taxonomy): Bacteria > Actinomycetota > Actinomycetes > Actinomycetales > Micrococcaceae > Crystallibacter > Crystallibacter crystallopoietes_A. Next base: position 51,401 of record NZ_ANPE02000067.1, read on the forward strand.
GTTCTTCAATCCGCCCTGCAATGCGGGCGATGTCCAACAAGCCGAAGCTTTCGAACTGTTCGGCCCAGTGATGAGCGATCGTCTCCGGCAGGTTCCACTGGTCTGCTTGTTCGCGCCATTCGCGGACACGGTCGAGGTCCTTGCCGCGCAAGTAATCAATTAGTCGGCTGCGCAGCGGATCCATCAGGGGTTTGAAGGCCCGGATGCCCTCCTCGACACTGGTCCCGCTCTCGACGTGGTTGACATACCAGCGCACCGCCCGGTCCAGCAACCGCCGCATGTCCAAATGCATCGTGGACCAGACGTCGGTGGGGAAATTCGCGGGTAGCGCGTTCAGCGCCTCGACAAACTCATCCAGATCATAGATCTCGCGCAATGCGGCAAAGGCACGCGCCACAGCCGCTTCATCGACCGAAGTCTCTTCCATCACACGGAAGGCGAAGGTAATGCCGCCCATATTGATCATGTCGTTGGCAACCACGGTTGAGATGATCTCGCGCCGCAGCGGATGCTTGCCCAGTTCGTCACCGAACCGCTCGACCAACTGGCGTGGGAAATAACTCCGCAGGACCTTGTCGAAATACGGGTCGTCGGCCAGATTGCTTGCCGTCAGCGTCCGGGTCAGCTCGATCTTGGCATATGCCGCCAGGACCGACAGCTCCGGCGAGGTAAGCCCTTGCCCTTCACCGAGCCGCTCATGCAGTTGCGCGGTCGTGGGCAGGAATTCCAGATCGCGGTCCAGCTCGGCGTGCCGCTCCAGCCAGTCCATCAGACGTTCGAAACTGGGGCTCCAGTCCACTACGCGCTGGCGGTCATTGAGTAACAGGACATTCTGGTCGATGTTGTCCTCCAACACCAGCCGGGCAACCTCGTCGGTCATCGAATGCAGCAGCTGAGTCCGCTCCCCCGCGGGCAAAGTGCCGGCTGCCACCAGTTGATCGACGAAGATCTTGATATTGACCTCATGGTCTGAACAGTCCACACCAGCGGAATTGTCGATGGCGTCGGTGTTGAGAATGACTCCATTCAGAGCCGCCTCGATGCGTCCGCGCTGGGTCATACCAAGGTTGCCGCCCTCACCGATCACCTTGGCCCGGATATCACGGCCATCGACCCGAATGCTGTCGTTGGCTTTGTCGCCGACTTCACCGTGGGACTCCGTCGACGCCTTGACGTAGGTGCCGATGCCTCCGTTGTACAGCAGGTCGACCGGCGACTGCAGGATGGCTTTGAGCAGCTCGGGCGGGCTCATCGCGGTTGTGGACTCGTCCAGCCCCAGTACTTGGCGCACCTCGGGAGTTAGCGGGATGGACTTGACCGTCCGCGAGTAGACCCCGCCGCCGTCACTGATCAGCGAGGTGTCGTAGTCCGCCCAGGACGACCGCGGCAGGTCGAACAACCGCCGCCGCTCGGCAAAGGAAGTAACCGGATCAGGTGAGGGATCCAGGAAGATATGCCGGTGGTCGAAGGCCGCGACCAGGCGGATGTGTTCCGACAGCAGCATCCCGTTGCCGAACACGTCACCGCTCATGTCGCCGATGCCGACAACGGTGAAATCCTCGTGCTGGGTATCGATACCCAGTTCACTGAAGTGCCGCTTGACGGACTCCCATGCGCCGCGGGCGGTGATGCCCATGGCCTTGTGGTCGTAGCCGACGGACCCCCCGGAAGCGAAGGCGTCGCCCAGCCAATGTCCGTACTCAGCGGAGATTTCATTGGCAAGGTCGGAAAAGCTCGCCGTCCCCTTGTCGGCCGCCACGACAAGGTAGGAATCGTCGCCGTCGTGCCTAACGACACGCTCAGGCGGAATTGTCGCCTGGCCCTCGGGCGTTCGCACGAGATTGTCCGTAATATCCAGCAGGCCACGAATGAACGTCCGATAGCTGGCCTGCCCTTCGGCCATCCATGCTGCCCGGTCTTCGGACGGATCCGGCAGCTGCTTGGCGAAGAAGCCGCCCTTGGCTCCGGTCGGAACGATGACCGCATTCTTCACGGTCTGGGCCTTGACCAGGCCAAGGACCTCGGTGCGGAAGTCCTCCCGGCGGTCAGACCAGCGAAGGCCGCCGCGAGCGACTTCACCATAGCGCAGGTGCACACCTTCGACCTGGGGCGAGTAGACCCAGATTTCGTATTTCGGACGTGGGAAGGGCGCTCCCTCGATCCGTGACGGGCTGAGTTTGAAACTGAGATAGGGCTTGTCCTGGAAATAGTTCGTCCGCAGCGTTGCGTCCACGACATTGGCCATCGTCCTTAGCACCCGGTCCGCATCCAGGGTCGGCACAGCCTGCAGGCCCTCATCCAGCTCCGTGCGCGCTTCCTGGACTGCTTTTTGCCGCGTTTCGGCGGGCAGGTCCGGGTCGAACCGGGCCTTGAACAACCTGGTCAGGCTGTGGGCTACATCCGGGTTTCCGAGGAGTGTGTCGGCCGTGAAGCCGTATGACACCGGGAACCCAAGCTGCCGGATGTAGCGTGCATATGCCCGAAGCATGGCGACCTGGCGCCAGGGAATGCGCTCCTGCAATACCAAGCGGTCGAAGCGGTCGGACTCGCTCCGTCCTGTGACGACGGCGGCGAAAGCGTCCTGGAGCAGGTCACCCGTGTCGAGGGGCTGGACACCGGCCGGATACTTGAGCCCGAAATCGTAGAGGAAGAAGTCCTCGCCGTCAGCGGTAATGATCTCGAAAGGACGTTCGTCCAGCACGTCCAGCCCAAGATTCTGCAGGACCGGCATGATGCGGCTCAGGGACTGGGGCTCTGGCAGATACAGTTTGAGCCGGGCGTCCTCGCCCCGGCGAGCGTCCGATTCCGGCACATAGATCTTCATCACCGGACTGACATCGGTGGCCTCTCCGTATGTTTCGAAGCGGGCGATGTCCTCCAGCGCGTCCTCGACCTCGAAGTCCACCCGGTAGCTGGGCGGAAACGCCTCCGCCCATTTCCGGGACAGACGCTCGGCCTCCTCGCCGCCAACCCGAGCGCGCACTGTCTGGTCGATCCCCTCGGGCCACGAGCGGGCCGCGGCAGCCAGCCGGTGTTCCAGTTCGCCGGCGTTGACTTGGGGAACAGTAGCGCCGCGCTTGAGCCGGATCCTGAAGAAGAGTCTGGCCAACGCAGACTCGGTCATCCGCGCTTCATAATCGATGCTTTGGGGATCAAACGTCCGTCGAAGTTCTTCTTCAATGCGCAGTCTGACCGCCGTGGTATACCGATCCCTGGGCAGAAAGACCAAAGCCGAGACGAACCGACCGTAGGAATCCTCACGGAGGAACAGCCGTGTACGGCGGCGCTCCTGCAACCGGAGAATGGCCATGGCAATGTCGGCCAGTTCCTGGTTCTCCATCTGGAAGATTTCATCCCGCGGATAGGACTCCAAAATGGACAGCAGATCCTTGCCGGAATGCGAATCCGCCGGAAAGCCGGACAGTTTCAGGACGGCGTTGACCTTCTCCCTGATAATCGGGACGCTGCGGACTGAGCTGTTGTAGGCGCTGCTGGCAAAGAGGCCGATGAACCTTTGCTCGCCGTTGACGTTGCCTGGGCATCGAAACTTTTGACGCCGATGTAGTCCAAGTAGGCTGCGCGGTGGACGGTGGATCTTGAGTTCGCTTTGGTAATGACCAGCGCACGCTTCTCGCGCGCCCTGGCGCGGCCTTCTTCCGTCAGGTGTTGCACATGCCGGCCCGCCGGCACGTCGTGCATGATGCCGAGACCGGTTCCTTCCCGGACCAGCAGGACATCTTCCCCGTTCTGGTTGACCAGGTCGTACTCCCTGTACCCGAGGAATGTGAAGTTGCCGTCGTCGAGCCAGGAGAGCAGTGCTTTGGCTTCCTCCAGGTCCGGAATGTTGCCAGCGCCCTCGACCGAATCGAGCGATCCGGCAATCTCGCGGACCCGACGGCGCATGGCGGCCCAGTCCTGCACGGCAATGCGAACGTCGCTTAGCACCCGCTGGATGCCGGCGACCAGTTCATTAGCCTGTTCGTCCCGGGAGATGCGAACGGTTTCCACCGCGATCCAGGATTCGATATATGACGCGTTGTCGCTGGTAGCGACAATATCGGCCAGGTTCTGCATCGCCGCTGTGTCTCCGCTGGAGACACCTGCATTCGACGGCACCCGGTTGAGTTTGACGAGTTCGTGGGTAGTGCGGTTCCGCGTGGCAACGAAGATCGGGTGGGTCAGCATCCGGATGGCGATGCCCTGGCGGACGATCTCCGCCATGACGGAGTCCACGAGGAAGGGCATGTCGTCGGTAACAACCATGACGACACTGGCGTTGGTTTCCTGCCTGATTGAAACGAGAGGCTGACCCGGGGCACGCTTCCCGGCAGCTTCCCGGTGCGCCATGGCGCGGTTTTCGAGGACGTCATCGGTGTAGCTTCGGGCGTCTTCCTCCGCCAGATGCTCGTAGTAGTTCCCGATGTAGGCCGATGGATAGTTGTCTGAACTTGGCAGATCCGTGAGATTGGATCCAGACGACATCGAAATGCCTCCCGTTAGGTGTCCTCGGCCGCCCCGTTGCGGCCCGTGGTTGCAAGCCTAACGCCCGCCGATTAAAAGGTCACTTTGGCCTTCATACGACGCGGCCTTCGGCGGCGCCGTCCAGCAACTTCCCTGCCGGCCAACGCAGCAATCGCCAAGCGAAGTGGCGAATCCGGAGCGCTCTCGAGCAGCACGGATCCACCCAGCAGGGCAGCGTCCGTTGCAGCGAAATCCGCCGGGAGGAAGGCTTTGACCTCTATGGAGGGTCCGAATCGTTCCCAGGCCTGTCCTAGCTGGTCTTCCGGCGCTGGGCCTACAGCGGAGGAGCGGACCTTATTGAGGACTATCTGCGGCGCAACCGTTGGCACTACCTGCTCCAACTCGCCTAAAGCACGAACAAGCCGCGGCACGCCGACTGCATCGGAGGCTCCCACGGCATAGACCCTGTCGGCCAGTTCAAGGCAACGCAGAGACGCGCCGTTTCTCCGGGGCGCCATGGTGTCGAAGCTGAGCTCCTCATCTGCTTCCAGGCAGAAACCACAGTCAATCACAACATGATCAGCGTTCCTTCGGGCCAGTTCAATGACGTTCCCCAAGGCCCCTGGCCGCAATTCAGTCCAACGTTCGGTCCTAGTAATTCCCGTCAGGACGAACAACGGCGCTCCTTGGACTGCAAGCTTGACGCTCACGCGTTCCAGCGCTGTATCATCCAGCAGCCCTTGGTCGGCCAGACGGCAGGCCTGGGCCAGCGCTGCTGATTCATCCATCAGACCCAGGAATACAGCTACGCTCGCACCGTACGTGTCTGCGTCGAGCAGCATGACACGTTTGCCGGCCGCTGCGAGTTCAGCAGCCAGGTTGACGGCCAGAGTCGTGCGCCCAGGTGCTCCTGCAGGTCCCCAGACCGCAGTGACCTCTCCGAGTTCCACCGGCGCCTGCACCGGCTCCTCTTCGACAGTTGCTGGAGCTAGGGCGCCTGCAGGATCCGCATAACTCGCACTCAGCCTGCTGGTCCTTGGCGCCACCAGTGATGCCACTGCTGTGGTCACCAATTCGGCTATGACTTCCGGATCAATAGAAAGAGCCGCGTGCACAACCCCCAAGGCTGCCAAACGGTGCTGTTCGCCGCCGTCGTCGGTAAGGACCACGACGGCCACGTCACTGCTGTGCAGTCGTTCCAGCAGACTGATGCCGAGCATTGAACTGTCGCCGGCAATGATCACGGCACGGGCCAAGCCGCTCTGAGCGACGGCGATGAGTTCGGCCATGTCCGTACACCTTCGAACTACCGTGACGGGACCATGCAGGCGTTCCAACCCGCCGACAATATCCTGCTCAGTCTGGCCGAAGGCGATGACGGGGACAGTCATGCGGGACCTCCCGGGTTGAGCACAACGTTAATCTTGGCGCCATTGGAAATGGCATTGAGCAAGCCCGGCATCTTCTCGTCGGTCACCAGCACATGCAGTCGCTCCGCTTGCGCAGCCCCAAAGGCCGTTGACGCCTCGCTGAGCTCGGAGACCTCAGCCGCTTCCAGCAGCAGCTCAGGCTGATTGAAGCCGTTGCGTCCATCCGGCAGTGCGACCCAGACGTCCACGCGCGAACCAGCTTGCGCGCCTTCAGGCAGCGGGCTGTCAATGGTGAGGCCAACCGGCTTGCGGTCAAGGACATCGGCCAAGCCAAGAGCGGATGAGGGGATCAGCTCGCCGCTCCGGAGCATAGACGTCGCGACCGCTCCCTCCGGAATCTGCGTTTGCGCGCTCAGGTAGGCCGACTCTATGGTTCCGAGCCGGACCTCCACGACGGAGAAGTCATCGGGTGAGAGCGCTTCGCCGACGGCGATGTCCTCCTTAGCAGCGAGCATCGGGACTGTCCTGTCTGCCCCGGCCAGAAGCGCCGTCACTGCAGCCACGGAAACCAGAACCAGCAGGATTCCGACCATGAGCCGCGGGTCTTTCCATGATGGTTTCCGCAATCGCGGTGCAGGCGCAGAGATATCGGCCTGAGTGCTCATTCTTCCCCCTGTCGGATTCACGCACGGCCGCGGACAAGGGAAGCCTCCTGCCCGAAGACTGTCGGACGCATGCGCTGGAACTGACTCCAATTCTTGTTGGCACTGGCCTAAATGCAAGCCGAACATGACAAGACAGGGCTCTGTGTGGAAAACTTCCCCCACCGCGAATCCACAACACCTCTTGTCAACTGGCGTCAAACGCAAGTATCGGTGCCATAATAGTGGCGTCCGCATTATCGTCCGGGAAGAGTTCCATGCCACGGTTTCTGACTTTGACTGATATCGCCGAAATCCTGCAGATATCGTCGTCGCAGGCCTACGCCTTGGTGCGCAGCGGGGAACTCCCGGCCATTCAAATCGGCGGGCGGGGCCAGTGGCGGGTGGAACAAACCATGCTGGACGAGTACATCCAGGACAAGTACGCCGAAACGAGGCGGCTTGTCGAAGGAGCCAAGGCAGAAAACAAGGCCTGATTCAGCGAACGCCTACCACAGACGGGCCCGTCAGTAGTCGCTCCGCACTGACGCAACGGCTGCGACGGCCGCGAACGGCACTGCATACACGGCTTGGACATTCGAGGCACGTCGGGCTTCTCCTGATGGAACGGCTGCAAGCTCCAGAAAATCCCTGCCAACCCTGTCGATGATCCCGGTGACCATGGTCGGGACCGAGCCCGCGGCGAAATAGAGAACCACTTCTGCCCGATCACGCGCAAGCGCTCGGAACGCCGATCCCAAGCCAAGCCGCCTGGCTCCGGCCGACACTTCACAGATCGAATGCCGCCCCAGGCCCTCAATCATTTGGATGCCATGCAGGGGCACGAGAACGCTTCGCACCGGGTCCTGCAGTACCAGCCAGGAGGATCCAACGTGGCCGAGGGTGCCGGCGAACGCGGACCCACCCGGAACAACAACCCTGACGTCTCTGCCCAACTGGCCTCGCAGGCGGTCTCCAAGCGGGATCTCGGCCTGCGCTGCCCTTGCAATCTCATTGACATCCGCTTCAAGCCCGAGCTGGCCCGCGGCATGCAGCTGCGCCTCCAAGTCCTCAAAGAGAGCATCCCATCGCACGTCCCCAGCATAGGACTGCCATCAAATTGGTCCAAACGGGATCAAAGGTCTTTACAGAGTTGAAACGTTCTGCCACGATCATGACCAGTACATGCCTAACAACATCAAATGGCATCAAACCACACCATCGCAGCTTGGAAGGCAGCATGAAGCAAACAGGCAGTGATCTCGCCATAGCCCTGACAATCCTGGCGTGCGGAGGACTCCTGCTCTGGTCCGGAAGCCAGTTGGGCATCACAGGCATCGTCCTACGCGAAATCACCTACTCTGCACTCTTATCTTCGGGCGCCGTATTCCTCGGACTGGCGATCGTCTCGTGGTAGCTGATTGGCCTCACCGGCGCATTCGTTGGCATTGCTCTGAAGCAGCTGGGACACACCCGGCTTGCCGCCCTGCCCCTGGCGATCAGCCCTGGCTTCATGAAACGGCTGGCTGCAGCCTTGATTGGCCTCCACCTGCTGGCCGCACCGGGAGCGCATGCTGCCGAACAGAGGTCACAGATGGCTGCGTCGTCGGTCGCGGCGGAGGCTTTATGGCCCTACTTCTCGCCGACGGCTGGTAGTGCCAGCGGTGCGACCTCTGCGGCGGAGAACCAGCGCCCTGCGGTAGCGCCGTGGTGGAAGCCATCGCCGCCGCCTGCCAGCCCCGGCTTGATTGCACGGCAGGTCGCCGGCCCCGTTGAACAACAGGACCCGAACCGCACGGTCACGGTGGTCGCTGGAGACAGCCTATGGGATATCGCGGCCAGGGAATTGGGCAGCCTCGCGACGGACGCAGAGATCGCCGGTCAATGGCCCAAATGGTATGCCGCCAACAGAAACGTGATCGGCGACGACCCTTCACAGCTCCTGCCTGGTCAGGTTCTGACCGTACCAACCGAATAAGAATCGACAGCCCTTCACGGAAAGGCCATCAGATGACCAACGTAACTGAACTCCGCCAGGCTGAGCAGGCTTCGGCACCGGACACGGCCGTAGAGCTGCCCGTCCTGGCTCCAGCCAGCGGTGCACCTCGTCCCTTGACCGTGCGACCGGTGCGACCGGTGGACCCGGAGAGCTATTTTGCCCCCATCATCCGGCTCGAACCGCGCACTCGCGCGCCATTGAGAAGAGATGAGGGGAGCGAGAATCCACGGTGTCCGGACCAATCCATCCCAACTGCTTCGGCGGCATCCTCAAGCGAAGATATCGACGAGCTGCGCCAGGTGACCGGGACTGCGCGATCGGTCGCCCAAGCGGCCATGGAAGTGATCGGCGGATCGCGTCCTGTCCAGCAACTGGCCAGATGGCTGGACCCGGATTGCTACGACAAATTGGTCCGCCGTGCGGCTCTAGTACAGGCGCGGCAGGAACGCCGGCGCCCCTCACGCAGCCAGGAGCCACGGCTCCACCGAAGTGCCGTAGTCCGCTCCTCCCGGGTCTGCCGGGTGGCCGATGATGCCTACGAGGCCTCTCTCGTCATCGTCGAAGCGGCCAGAGTCCGCGCCGTGGCACTCCGTCTGGAGTTCCGACGCGGACTCTGGAAAGTCGCCGCTTTGGAAATCGGCTAGCCGAGCGTGGACCTTTGCTATTTCCTGCGCTTGGTCGGCCCGGACCGCTCTGCCTTGGCTGGTTCGGCCTGTCCTGTAGTCTTGCCAGCCGTAGTTTGGCGTACCAAGCGTGTTTCAGCCTCACCTGACACGGAAGGGGCCGTGAACTGCAACGCGGCGGGCCGCTGCGGAGCGTCCAGTCCGGCGGCTGTGATCTGCGGGCCTTGGACAGCGCCGCGTGCGTCCGCCGTGACCCCAGGCAGGCTGGTGCTGGGCTGGCTGACCTTGACCTCGAGATTGAACAGGTAGCCGATGCTTTCTTCGCGGATCGCTTCCATCATGGTCTGGAACATGGTGAAGCCCTCGCGCTGGTACTCGACCAACGGATCGCGCTGCGCCATGGCCCGGAGGCCGATGCCTTCCTTGAGGTAGTCCATCTCGTAGAGATGTTCTTGCCATTTCCGTCCGATCACCGACAACACCACACGGCGCTCGAGTTCCCGCATGGTCGCGGATCCCAGGGCCTCTTCGCGTGCGGCATATGCCACCTTCGCATCGGAGATGATCTCCTCGCGCAGGAAATCGGCAGTGATTTTCGACCTGCCTCCAGCCTCCTCAACAACCTCATCGATTGTCAGCTGGATGGGGTACAGCTGCTTCAGATTGGTCCAGAGCTGCTCGTAATCCCAATCGTCGCCGTGGCCCTCCGCGGTGGCCTCATTCACCATGGCAGTTACGACATCTTCCAGGAAGAATCCGACCTTCTCGTGCAGGTCATCTCCCTCGAGAATACGGCGGCGGTCGCCGTAAATTGCCTCGCGCTGGCGATTGAGCACATCGTCGTATTTCAGGACGTTCTTGCGCTGCTCGGCGTTCCGGCCTTCGACCTGGCCCTGGGCATTCTCGATTGCCTTCGACACCATCTTGGACTCGAGGGCGACATCGTCGGGCATCCGCGAGGAATTCATGATGCGTTCGGCTGCCCCGGAATTGAACAGCCGCATCAGGTCGTCGGTGAGCGAAAGATAGAACCGGGATTCGCCAGGATCGCCCTGGCGCCCCGAACGACCGCGCAGCTGGTTGTCGATCCGGCGCGATTCGTGCCGCTCAGTGCCAAGGACATACAACCCGCCCAACGCGAGAACCTCCTCGTGCTCGGCTTTGACGGCGTTCTGCGCAGCTTCCAATGCATCCGGCCATGCGGCCTCGTACTCCTCCGCATTCGCGGCAGGATCAAGTCCCCGCCGTTCGAGCTCGGCGACGGCGTTGAACTCGGCATTGCCGCCGAGCATGATATCGGTACCGCGCCCCGCCATATTGGTGGCGACCGTCACCGCTCCCTTGCGGCCTGCCTGAGCCACAATCGCGGCCTCGCGAGCGTGGTTCTTGGCATTGAGCACCTCATGCCGGATGCCCTGTTTCGCCAGCTGCTTGGAGAGATATTCGCTCTTCTCGACGCTGGTAGTACCGACCAGAACCGGCTGGCCATCCTCGTGCCGGGCTGCGATGTCCTTGACCACAGCATCGAATTTGGCCAGTTCGTTCTTGTAAATCAGGTCCGGTTGGTCCACCCGGGCCATCGGTTTATTGGTCGGAATCGGCACCACCCCGAGCTTGTAGGTGCTCATGAACTCCGCTGCCTCGGTCTCGGCCGTACCAGTCATGCCCGAGAGCTTGTCGTAGAGGCGGAAGTAATTCTGCAGCGTCACGGTCGCCATCGTCTGGTTTTCCGCTTTGATTTCAACGCCTTCTTTGGCTTCGATGGCCTGGTGCATGCCTTCGTTGTAGCGCCTGCCGGCCAGGATACGCCCGGTATGTTCATCAACGATCAGCACCTCGCCCTTGAGCACGACGTAGTCCTTATCGCGCTTGAACAGCTCCTTGGCTTTGATGGCGTTGTTCAAGAAGCCGATCAATGGGGTGTTGGCCGACTCATAGAGATTGTCGATGCCGAGGTAGTCTTCGACCTTTTCGATCCCCGATTCCAGCACCCCGACTGTGCGCTTCTTCTCATCGACTTCATAGTCTTTGTCGGCTTGAAGACGCTGGACAACGCGGGAGAACTCCGTGTACCAGCGGTTGACATCACCTGATGCCTGGCCCGAAATGATCAGCGGTGTCCTGGCCTCGTCAATCAGGATCGAGTCGACCTCGTCCACAATTGCGAAGTTGTGCCCGCGCTGGACCAGTTCGTCCTTGCTCCAAGCCATGTTGTCGCGGAGGTAATCAAAACCAAACTCGTTGTTGGTGCCATAGGTGATGTCCGAACTGTACTGTTCCCGCCGAACCGCGGGCGTCTGTCCGGACAGGATGCATCCGCTGGTGAGCCCCAGGAAGCGGTAGACGCGTCCCATGAGGTCGGACTGGTACTCGGCCAGGTAGTCGTTGACTGTGACGACGTGGACGCCCTTCCCGGACAAGGCATTCAGATAGGCCGGAGCAGTGGCCACCAACGTCTTGCCCTCGCCCGTCTTCATCTCGGCGATGTTGCCTAAGTGGAGTGCAGCCCCGCCCATAAGCTGCACATCGAAGTGCCGCAGGCCCAAGGTGCGGCTAGCCGCTTCCCGAACGGCGGCGAACGCTTCCGGCAGGAGGTCATCCAGATGCTCGCCGTCCTGATGGCGCTGCTTGAGCGTATCCGTCTCAGCCCGGAGCTCCGCGTCGGTGAGTGCGGAGAAGTCCTCTTCGAGGATGTTGATCGCGTCCGTGTAGGTGCGAAGCCTCTTCAGCGTCTTCTTGTCGCCGGTTCTAAGGACTCGTTCGAGAATCGATGGCACTACATTGCTCCCAGTCGTTTGCGCAGAAGTCTGGCTTCATCAGTCTACGGGAGTTACGTTCCAGCGGGCGCTTTGGTTCCCGGGGCCGGTGCTGGCCGTGCCCGTTGTGCCAAAGCCCGGCTTAGTTCCGGAGCGAGGTCACCTCGGTCCGCCACCTGGACTTCGGACAATTCCAGCCATTGGGCCATCAGGACCAGTTCGGATGCGAGTGCCACGGCGGTATCCTCCGGTGCCTCTGGTTCGCGGAAGGCCCCGCGGACCTCCAGGAATCCTGCGGCCCGGTGTGCTTTGAGGTCGACTCTGGCGCACAGCTGCTCGTGCAGCAGGAACGGCAGGACATAGTAGCCGTACTGGCGTTGATGCGCCGGAGTGTAGATCTCGATCCGGTAGCGGAACCCGAACAGCCTTTCCAGCCGCTCCCGCTCGAATACGAGGGAGTCGAAGGGGCCCAGCAGGGCCTGTCCGGCCGCCCGCCGGGGCCTGGCAGCCGCGGTGTGGAGGTAGTGGGTTCCCTGCCAGCCCTCGACTGAGACCTCCTCGAGCCGGCCATCGGATACCAAGCGGCGGACCGCTTCTTCAGCAGGACGCCGGGGCACCCGGAAATAGTCAGCGAAGCAACGCACCGTACCAATGCCGTGGGCGCGGGCCGCAGCGTCCATCAGCCGCACCATCGATTCGTCCTTATCGACGGCGGGCTGCCGGCCGGCGGTTTTCGGCATCACCTTGGCGGTCAGCGCGTACAGCCGTTCAAACTGCGCATTGCGCCCCGCGGCGCTGACGGCTCCCCGTTCGAAGAGGGCCTCCAGTACGCGTTTGACCGCATTCCAGTTCCACCCCCAATTGACCGTGCTCTTGGCCTCCCGGTGCCCGATACGGTCAGCAATCTGGCGTGCCGTCAGCGGCCGCGCGGCCGCCAGCTCCTCGAGGATCCTCTTCTCCAGGTCCTGGCGGAGCAGGGGGTCCAAACCGTGGTCCCCGATCCAGCGGCGTTTCTGCCATACCTTCAAATCGGCGAAGAGATCGGGCCGGATGTAGCTGGCCTCATGCGCCCAATACTCCACCATGCGCCGCGGCGCACTGCCGGAGAAACGGTGGAGGATTCCGACGTCGTAATTTCCCAACCGTGAAAACATCGGCAGGTAGTGCGCTCTTGCCAGGACATTGACGGAGTCGATCTGCAACAACTGCAGCCGGTCAAAGGTCCGGCCCACCTGCCTTGCCGTGACAACGCCGGTGGGCCGTTCCTGGTGAAGCAATTGCGCGGCGAGAGCTATCCGCCGCGCTTGCGATAGTGAGATGCGGGCGGCCATTTACCCATACTAGGCAGCGGCCCGCTCATGCAGGGCTAGACTCCGGCTTCCTGGGCAGCGCGGTATGCCAGCAGTTCTTCCTTGGCGGCTGCCGTTTCCTTGCTGCAGTCGGCGTCGAGGGTGATGACGCCGTAGGTCCAGCCGCGCCGTCGGTAGACCACGCTGGGTGAGTTGGTGGCCGTGTCGATAAAGAGGTAGAAGTCGTGCCCGACGAGTTCCATGTTGTCGACGGCGTCGTCGAGGCTCATCGGCAGGGCAGGAAAGACCTTGCGGCGGATCAGCACCGGTGAGTCCCCTGCGGGAATGTCGTTTTCGATCTCGTAGCCGGTCGTTTCGTCGGCTGTAGCAGACGGGGTTGCCCCGTTCTGTGCGCCCTCGGTCTCCACATGGAGCGGAATCGAGGAGCTGGCCGGTTCCAGGGTGGCGGTTGCTTCGTGGACACCCTTGGGCGCATGGCGGCCGTGGTGGACCTTCCGGCGGTCACGGGCGCGGCGCAGACGCTCCATGAGCTTGCCGTAGGCCAAATCGAACGCGGCGAACTTGTCAGCAGCGGAGGCTTCGGCTCGGACAACGGGACCACGTCCCATTACGGTAAGTTCAACGGTCATGGAACTGTCAGCCTGGCGGGCATTGACTTCCTTGGTAATTTTGGCATCCAGCCGCTGTACCTTGTCGCCGAGCTGCTCAATCTTGGAGATCTTCTCTTCGGCGTATTCGCGGAACCGGTCTGAGACTGCCAAGC